>JBHHYI010000067.1:0-21974 GCA_046757525.1 bacterium
ATCAACTCGGACTGGCAATTCCGCTGCGCTCCATTGCCAGCCGGTTATGCGGAGCTACTTGCTAAAAGTCGTTAGGCCGAAGGCTGAAGCAAGGCTTCAGCACTCCAAGGACCCACCCAAAAGGCATGGGGATTATTCACAAGAGCCATGATCAACAAAGGAGGTCTCAATTCACGATGAGGTTCTCAATCATTTCATCCTGAGCTTTTTGAGCTTGTAGCGCAGGTTGCGTTCACTTAAACCCAGGAGCTCGGCCGCTTTTGTCTGCACACCCTGAGCTTTGTCCAGCGCTTCTTGAATCAGTTTCTTTTCATAAGCCGCTACCCGTTCTTCCAAATTTCTCGCGGCAAATCTTGTCTCGCTTGGCGACTCCTGCATCGAAAAGGGCAGGTCGTCGGTGGTAATGATGTCCCCGCGACTCATCACCACCGCCTGTTCGATGATATTCTCCAACTCCCGCACATTGCCGGGATAGTCGTACTTCATGAGCAAATCCAGGGCTTCTCTCGAAATACCATGAATGGGTTTTTGGTTCTCTTCAGTAAATCGCTTGAGAAAGTGGTCGATCAGCGGACGGATGTCGCTGCGGCGTTCCCGCAGCGGCGGGATGGCGATGGTCACGACATTAAGGCGATAGTACAGATCTTCTCGAAACTGTCCGGCTTTGACCATTTTCTCCAGGTCGCGATGGGTGGCCGCAATGATGCGGGTGTCCACGCGAATCGTCTTGCTGCCACCGACGCGCTCAAATGCATGTTCCTGAATAGCTCTGAGCAATTTCACCTGCACGGCCGCTGGAAGGTCGCCGACTTCATCGATGAACAGAGTGCCCTGGTGCGCGCGTTCAAACCGGCCCTTCCTTTGCTGCCAGGCTCCGGTGAAGGCCCCTTTTTCATGTCCGAACAGTTCGCTCTCCAGCACGCCTTCTGAGAGGGCTGCACAATTCACCGCTACGAACGCACCATCCTTCCTGGAGCTGGCAGCGTGAATCGCGAGCGCGACTTGCTCTTTGCCTGTACCGCTTTCGCCCTGAATCAGAACCGTTGCTTTGCTCGCTGCAACTCTGGCTGCCCGATTCAGCACCTCTTCCATCTCCGGACTCTGATGTCTTTGCGACTCTGAGTTATCTCAATATAACCAACGACAATGCCGAGAAAGGCCAATATGGCCACCAGCGATATGATGAACCTTGGTCGCGCTGTCCCCCATCTTGTGGGTATTAAGGATTGCCCTGTCTTATTCATGCTTGCTTAGCCGAGTTTGGAGATTTTTCTGGTGTTAGTCAACTTAGGGCAAAATAGGAAACTACAACAATATTAGCAAGGTCTATTAGTGTTCCCCAGGGAACCCTTCATGATTTAAATCAGCTAAGCATTAGATTTCGCAAATAAATCGTAACTCTGGCCAGCTCCAGGATCATATTTAGCTTGTGTTCAGGAACTGTGTTTACTTTTTCGATTAGATCAATTAGTGCTTTGGCAAAAGTTGGTTCACCCATACACTCCTGCTCATGTCTTGAGGCCATTTCTTGGATGTTTTTCATGGTTAAACCGGGCAACTCTCCATCTCTGGCTGAAATAAGCTTCATGACTTTTTCTGCCAACAGGCTGTTGTTTACATAAAACGACAATGGAAGCCGCACCTTTCTATTTTTAGTATTGCCCATCACTGCCTCCATGAGGTGACCATGGTCATATAAAAAAGCAGCCCGGTATCTTGCTACCAGGCTGCCCTCATCTATTTCCGTAGTTTTTCTTGCAGACTTACTTAAAAGCTGCATTTGCCGTGGTAACCTCGCCGGCTTTTACCCCAACCTGTTGGGACTGCTGCCCAAGTTTCTCCTGCCAGATTTCAAGTTCGTACGTGCCGGGAGGCACATTGGTCAACTCAAAGTTCCCGTCTGCGTCGGTTACCGCATAGTATGGATTTGCTGCCACGACAATCCAGGCTTGCATCCAACTATGAACGTCGCAAGTGATTTTGACGAATTCTGGTTTGTCGAAGCCAAATTTTATTTTCTTCAAGAATTTTGGTTGGGCCCTGTTGAATTCTGGATTGACTTGACTGCGCGTATGAATGTTATGCAGAATGCCGTCATCATTTAGCATATTGAGTTTTTGTCCAACAGGCACAATTAGCACATGAGGTGAAAACATACAACCCTTTTGATTCATTTCCAGGCTGGCTTCGTCGAAAGCCCACTTTTTACCCGATTTGACATTCTTGAGGAAAACAACCACATTCTCGAGGCCTCTGTTTTCAGAATTCACAATCAGGGATTCATCTGTTTTGTGTTTACCACATACCTTTTTGTCCTTGTTGACTTTAATTTCTTTGATCGCAGGTACTTCACCCGAAAAGGTAATTGTGCCACGAATGGTTCCCCCGTTCTTAACGTCAGTCGCGGTGTAATCTGCATCATTAGCTCCGCCTGCTGTCTGTACAGCAGCACCCAACAACAGCGTCAACATCGCTGCGGCATGGATTTTGATTGTAGCCTTGATTAAGTGTTTCATCTTTACCCTCATTGGTTTTGAACTGAAATTAACACAGGCCCGACAAACAAGCCAGGCCGGTCCGGATTAGCGTAATTCAGAAAGCAAATTGCACGCCCGCAATGAGTTTGTCGCTCTGGCCGCGCATCGCCAGACGATATTCCGCGGTCAAGCGGACCTGGTAAATGTTTGGCAGGGGCAGAAACTGCGTGCCAAACACCATGGCGTCGGTATTGGACGTGACCATTTCACCGTGCATGTGGCCATGTCCCCCAGCAACGCTGTGCATGTCCATTTCACCGCCGGCATGCTCATCGTGCCCGGCGGCAGGCAAGTCGTTGAATCGCACGGCATCGAAGCGCCACGAAAACATCACTTTTTCGGATGGAACATAATCCACCCCCAGGAATCCACCGTAGTACCTCCCTATCGCAGCCGTCTGCAAGGCCAACGGATTGCTGTCTCTGCCGTAAAGTACCAAGCCGTAAACGTTGAACAGCGTAGAAATATTGGAATCGAAGTCCAGCCCGATACGGAAAAAGTTGTTGTCAACCGTCATGAGCGCATCCGCACGGCCTCCATCTGGTCCTGTTGCTACCTCATCTGCATGATCATGCACTGCCATGGCCAGGTTCTGTGAACCCACATAGGTAAAGGCGCCGACCATGGTGTTGGCAAGACTGGTCCCAATGCGACCAAACACCTGATTGAATTTGCTTGAAGAAAAGTCGCCGGTGCCGTTTACAAAGGCGAGGTCAAAAGTTGTTCGCACTTCATTGTAGTTGTCCCCGCCCAGTCTCAAGGCCTTCAAAGTGATGCCGTATTGCGGCATACTCAACATGATCGAGTTTTCTCCCGGCATGGCATTGTAGATGGCATATTCCATCTCGCTCAACTTGGTCTTGGCCGGCGAAAATCGCAGCGGCATTTCCGACATTCCGTAACGCAGGCTCAATCGGTTGACATTGGACCTGCCGAAATGGAGATTGTATTGGCCCCACATCTCGTGTGGCGTACCGCCAAAAAGCTTCTCAAATTCGTTGTTTTCGATCATGTGTTTATGAAACCACCAACTTATCCGATTCCCCCAAATGCTGCCGCCACTGATGAGTTGGGCTGTCCTGATGTTGACATCTCCTTCCATGTGCGACGGGTTTGAGTTAATTGCATCTACCTTGAACCTCACTGCAACCGGAAAGTATCTAAAAAATCTCTTGACCGGGGATTCTTCTAAGCCGGTGTAATCCATCTTAGGCAGTTCGTAACCGGTTGATTTGACATACCAACCGTAATCGTTTGTTTTTGGGAATGACACGTGGCACTTGTTGCAACTGTCCACCAGCCGGCGTGCAAACCAGGGATAGGCATAAACATCGCTGGTCGAATGAAATACAAATAGTACCCCGAACAGGACCGCAAAACCGAATAACCTGGATTTCATTTTTATTACCTCCATCTAATTTTAGTGAATATTTATTTTTCCTGACGCGATGTGGTTATTTATTTTGATTGTGTCAATACAATTTGTGTACCATTCGCTCTAAAATAAAAAAGCCACTTATCTAATCATGATAAGTGGCATAGTATCAAATTCTTATGAATTATGCTAAATCACTATTCAATCAATGGTTCTGAATTGAAAGCAGCAAAATGCGACATCAGGCGTCGCCTCAACGAAATTCTGTGTCGCCTCACGCGCTTTTTGTAGAAATGGTTTCTTTGGACCTGAAATTAGTGTGCCTGTGGGGAAACGACCTGCATCTCCAGGGGCAAACCTGGTACTCTAACAGCACCCGACGACCCGTGGGGCGGTTTATTCGTAAGAAACCTACGAGGAGTGTAAAGAATTGGTCCGCTGGAAGTATTCTTACAAGACCGTTCCGTTGCAAAAATATCCGGCAGTTGCCGGACTGATTTTTGCACTCCGGTTCAAAGATCGTTTGTTTGGACTCCTGGCACAACTATCTGATTATACGGTACTTGAAAAGAATTCCCCTTTTGGGAAGGGGGACGGTTTTTGAAGCGTCTAGCGAAAAAACCAGGGGGATTTTAAGAGGCGTCCTGAAAACCCAAGTCATGGTTAGTCCGGCCAGACATCCCTCTGATTTTCGCTCTCCACGAGCGAAAATCAAGGGAGAATGGGCTACGCAATCGAGACGGTTGTGTTACGAAGAGCAGGCGTTTCTTAGAGGCACTGTGCGAGTCATCCCGAGTCAGTCACTGTTGTTCAAGTGACCGTATCGAGGGGTGACGGGCGTCGCCCTTCGATACGTCCCGACCAAAAAGCGGTCGGGACTACTCAGGACGACTACCATTGGGCTCAAAGAAAAACAACTGACATTCCGCTCCAGTGGAGCGTTTCTTGGAAGCACTGTGCACTCTTTGCGTGCTTTTTCATCAAAGCAATGCCTCGCAAACGAGACGTTTGCGTTGCGTGGAACGGGCGTTCCAGAAAGTGGGTCAGCGGGGGCCGCCATTGGGATGTTCTCTGGTACGGTCAGAATCGACTATTTCTCGCGAATTCCGTACTTATGCACCAGCCTCTGAATGCTTCTCACTGTCACGCCAGCCATTTCAGCAGCTCTGGCGACATTCCCTTCAGCCGCGCGGTAAAGGGCTTGAATGTACTGTTCCTCGAACATTTCAGTAAACTGCTTTCGCGCCTCTTCGAGCTTGAGACTTGTTATAGGGAATTGGTAATTAGGGTGCGTTTCAGCTCCTCTGATACGTGCTGGCAGCGATGAAGGAAGAATAATGTCCCCTTGTCCGAGGGTGACACAACTGTGAATGACGTTTTCCAATTCGCGAACATTGCCAGGCCAGGGGTACTGCTTGAGCAACTGCATGGCATCATTAGCAATCGCCTTAATGCTTTTTCCGGCAAGTAGATTGTGCCGTTGCAAGAAATGATTGGCCAACAATGGAATGTCTTCTTTCCGGTCACGCAGAGGAGGCAGCTTGATGTTGACCACATTGAGTCGATAATACAAATCTTCGCGAAAAACCCCCTCTTGTACCGCTTGCAGGAGATTCTTGTTGGAGGCCGTAATAAAACGCGCCTTGACTTCACGTGTAGAATTGCTACCCAAACGTTGATATTGACGCTCCTGGAGCACGCGCAAAAACTTTTGCTGCATGTCCAGATTCATGTCTCCGATTTCATCCAAAAAGATCGTACCAGAGTTGGCAAACTCCAGTTTGCCAATGCGGCGGTCCACCGCACCTGTAAAGGCACCTTTTTCATGACCGAAGAGTTCACTTGCCAACAGGTCTTGTGGCAACACGGTACAATTAATGGCAACAAATGGTTCGTGGGCCTTTGGGCCGTGATTATGAATAGCCTTTGCCACTAATTCCTTGCCCGTTCCGCTTTCCCCTTCGATGAGCACTGTGGTGAGGTTGGATGTAGCTGTTACCGCCCCAATCGCCTTGTAGATTTCCTGCATCGCCTGACTGCTGCCGACAATTTCTTCGTTGTCGCCGTTTGAACCCAAACGCGATTGCAGATCGGTCAACTCACGCTTGAGCTTCAAAGTCTCCAGCGCTCTTTTTGTTGTCAGCTTGATTTTCTCGCGATCAAGAGGTTTTGTGATGTACTCATACGCGCCTAACTGCACAGCGCGAATCGCGTTTTGCATCGTGCCATGACCCGTCATGACAATTACCGGGATGTCGATCTCTTTTTCTCTTAACGTTTCCAGAGCCTCAAGTCCGCTGATCTCTGGCATCGCGATGTCCAAGTAAATAGCCTGGACCTCTTCTGTATTTACTTTTTCAATGCATTCTCTACCATCAGCGGCCGTGACCACTTCATAACCCTCTCTTCGCAAAGTCATGCTTAATGAGTAAAGAATACCGGGATCATCGTCGACAATCATTATTCTCGCTTTGCTCACAACCATGCCCTTAGAGTAGTTTGCTCATTTCTAACTTGATGACTGCTTGAGCGGCAACAATACACTAAATGTGCTGCCCAGGCTTACCTTGCTCTCAACCAATAGAAGGCCGCCATGTTCTCCCACAGCACGCTTAGCCATGGTCAAACCCAGACCCGTGCCGTGCGTTTTACTGGTAAAAAATGGGTCAAAAATTCGACCTAAATCTTCAGATGGGATACCACGGCCGTTGTCAGTCACTCGTATGTCAACTACCTTCTGACCCTTTTTGAGGGAAACATACTTAGGTTCAACGTTGCCCTTCAAAGTATTCTCCAACGTTCTCAAAACAGTTTCAACCAAAATCATACCTTTTTCTTGCACAGCGTCCGTGGCGTTGAGCAAGAGGTTAATCAACGCTTCCCGCATCATCTCAACGTCCACGTCCAAAAGTGGTAGCCCGCGGCCAAGATTCTTCTGGAGCTTTATTTGTTTTCTCTGCAATTGGTACCTGCAAAAGGCCAGACTCTGCTCCACTAACTCATTAATACTCGCTGACTGAAATTTGATTTCGCTGGGCTTGGCAAATGCCAAGAGCTGCCGCACAATGGCTTCCATCCGATTGACCGATTCAATGGCAACATCCAGAGATTTTGCTTCTTCCGTGTTTTTGTCGAAGGAATCGGTCATACACTGCAGAATCAGGTTGACCGAAGAGAGGGAGTTGCGCATTTCATGAGCGATGATCGCTGCCATTTCTCCGGTCGCTGAAAGTTTCTCGGTGCGAATAAGTTGTTCTTCAAACCGCTTACGGGCAGTGATGTCCGTTACGATTTCCAAGATTTTCTCGGTGTGGTCATTGCGCATAATAGGGATGGCCATGTGCTCCAAAAATCTATCCTCGCCAACAGGATTCAAAATGTGGGCCTCGGCTGACTGCACTTTTCCAGTTTTGAGCGCCTTGCGGCTGGGACACTGGGAATCGGATTTGTAAAGCAGTTCACTCAACGCACAAGTTTTGCCAATGACGTCCTCTTTCCGTTTGTTCAAGACCGTCTCAAATTGCGAACTAACCGACTCAACCTGCAACTTGGTGTTCAACATCAGAAAGGCGCTGGGTACATTGTCCAGAATCAACTGAAGTTTGTTTTTTTCCCCTTGCAGTTCTCTTGTCCGTTGCTCAACCAGTTGCTCAAGTTGGTGCTCATGCCTTTTAATGGCCTCGGCCATCATATTGAAGGATTCCCCCAGATGCTCGATTTCATCGCCGGTCTTGATCTCAACTCTTTGAGACAGATCACCGGTGGCCATGCGGCGAGTAATTTGAATCAGGTCAATTATGTTCCTGCGAAGTCGCCGGTCCACAAAAACAAGAATGACGGTCCCGAGCGCAACGACGGCTATCGCCATCTTGAAACCCCAAAGGCTAATATGCGCCAGTCGCTGATTGGCAGAAGCGGTGTTCACAGCCAACTGCATGAGGCCGATGTTTCGATTCTCGAAGACCACCTGCGTCGTAATGAGAAAGGTATGGCCAGATGAGTGGAACAATCCTTTTGGCTTTGTGCCTATTTCTTGCACGCGTAGGGATTGGTCTTCAAAAATATTCTTGTGGATCTCAAATGGTTGGTAGGCTTTGAGGTTTCCGGTTTGTGCAACAATGTTGCCGCTATCATCTTTGGCCACAACGAAAATCATGTCCTGCTGGGCGTAGGCTACACTCAAATGGCGCTGCAGTTCTGCCAGCTCGCCTTCAGCAAACGACTTGGCGCTGAAAGCGGCAAAAGAGCGAGCGTAGGAGGCGTAGTTCTCCCACATCACCTCTTCGATAAGCTCGTGAATGCTTCGGACCGTAAGAAAGCTAAACGTGCCACCGATGATCACCAGAAGTAGAATAATGGAAAAGATGACACGCAGCCGTAGGCTTAGAGTAGAGTGTTTGAAAAATGCCTGCATTGGAAATCTTCACAGCGGTTTTGAACTCACAACGATGCGCCGGGCTTGCTTTTCAGTCCAGGATATTCCTTCGTTAACATCTCGACAATGTGGGGCTTCTTGTGCCCCTCTCGCAACTTCTGAGCGATGAAGCTCTTTACCTCGACAGCACCATTTGGGTTGTCACAAGTACACACATCCAGCGGATCGTTGCAAGTGCCACACGGACAGATGAAATCCTTAGCAATATCCAGAACAGCCGGGCTTTGAATGGCCGCTGGGCTGCCGAAGCTTGAAACCGTTGGTGCCGCCGTATCGCCCGATTGAAGACTAAATTTAAATAGGGCAAATCCCAGCAAGATGCCCAACCCGAGCAAACCGAATCCATAAACCATGGGAATTCCGGAGCCTTGCTTGGCGTTCTTCACAGAGGAGCGAAACTTCACTTCCTCACCACAGTTTGGACAAAATTTGCTTTTGCGTGCGATGATCTGGTTGCAATTCTGGCATTTCATTTCTTTCATCCTTCGAATTAAGGCGTAGTGTCGAATTAAAAAACAGCCTCCTGCAAGCTCCACACTCGCAGGAGGCAAAACCTTCTCAATTATCGTGCTCCTCCTCTTCATGTTCATGGGCTAAACCCCACTTAACTTCCGTGGCCTTCACCCCAGGAACCGCACCCTGGCCGTTGTGCCAGCCCAACCCACAACCAGGACAAACTTCCTCCCCTTTTTTAACGGCAACGTTGCAATCGCATTCTCCTTCATGAAGCAAACACCAGTTGCACGCTGGCTGAATGCAACAGTTGTACTCCCCTTCTTTGGCCAACTCTGCTTTGACCAATTTGAGATTGCCCTTGATTTTTTCCAGACGTGCTTCCGGAGTCAGGTTAGCGTTCTTGTCTTGCTTTCCGGTGGACTGACAGGAAAGCAGCACCACCATACTTAATAAAGCAACAGACAGCACGGCCAATGTTCTTGTTCGCATCAGTGCTTCTCCTTTCATTGAAAATATGAGGTTTGGTTGATTGTTTGGGATTTGCAAAACTGTTGGTTTTAACTCTCATCCGATTCTAAAGCGCCGGAGTTGGTACGTCCTTCCAGGCCGTTGCATTTTCGACTTTGTGGGCGTCTAAAATCTCCCCAGTTTGGGTGTTGACGTCGACGAAACCAACTGGCGTGCGAACGGTGTCAAAGGCGAGCAGCTTCGCCCCTGCGACGTGCTCAGGTTCGGGATGCTTTACTTGCACGAGGACGACGCGTCGGTAGGGGCAAGTTTCGCAAGAAAGGCCGACCTCGTCGATGCCCAGCGGACACTGGTGTCGTCTCGCCACTCTTGGATCGACCTGGTGCATTTTCGCCATGTGCACGGATGGCGAACGCCGCAAATGTTCAAAAGGATGCAGCACCCAGTCTGAAATCATGGCCACCGTGTGGTGCTTTTTGTACAAATGGAACTCACTGCCGGTGTTGGCGATCATCCCTTGCATGACATAATCGGCTGGCATCAGGTAACCCAAATAGTCCTGCTCTGCGCTCATGAAATCTATGTTTCCGTTCGCCTCCCCCCTCGAAATAGCCGCAATCGCTTTCGGGCTCAAGCTCCTGTCTTCCGGCAGAATGGAAATTAAGGTCAGGTTCTTCTTCGCTTGAAATGCCAGAGAATCCAGCGTAAAGGCGCGACCGAGAAATCCCCCACCCATCACTGTGGTTACAATCAAAACCGGGATAACAACGGACCGCATGGCCACACTGGGAAAGAGCCTTTCCAACGTAGAAATACGGTTGTCAGTAAATCTTGGGAGAAATCTGCCGGTGCCTGCCATGTATCCCTGGTAAGCGGCACCATATTGATTCAGCATTCTTCTTTCTTCATCCCTGGCCAGGAAATAGTAGACGATCATCATCAAGGACAGGGTGGTCAGCACGATAAACCTGGGCCACAGGATGGCCATGCCCAGTCCCCAAATTGCCAGCGCTGAATATTGTGGATGGCGAATGTAAGCGTAGAGACCCTTTTGGGCAATGCCCCACTTGAAAATTTTGCCGAGATAAACCTGCAAAGCGCAAACGATAAACATCAAGGCGCCGACCACGAAGAAAACCGAGCCCAGAATTCGGACAGACTGCAAGAACAGGTTGGGCGGGAAAATCATGTGCGGTAAAAAGAAAAAGGTCAGCCAGCGGGTGATTGCGAAGTGGTCTAACCATTGGAACACAGGATTGAAAACCGAATAGAAGAAAAAGGCAAACGGGCTGATCATGATCATCACTTCAAAAGCCATGATGAAGAAGAGGATGATGCCTCCGTAAGCGACGGTTCGTTTCGGCCATTCTGTTAGTTTCATAGTACCTTCTCCGTATGTTGATAATTGGAATTAAGAACAAACACATTTGCTCCGCACCCACAGCCAGACTCAGTGACCTGCCCGCGCTTTTTTAAGATAAGACGCCAAACGGCCTAATGCCCGTGCCCCGGGTCATTCGCGTATTCGTCTGCATCTGAATCAGAATGCATCCCTTCACGACCGGAGTCTCTTTCTAGACGATCGATTCTCGATTAACATATCAACCCTGACAGGGTTTTTACGGGCAAAAAGATAGCTGTGATTGTTAATAAAACCCTGTCAGGGTTTGCAACGGTAATTAGGAATCACAACACTAGTTTATGTTCGTGATTTTCGTCCTCCATTATTGCTTTCTCAGAAACGGCTTGAACACCGATTCCGTACTGGAGGACCAGCCGTCCGCCTTTGTCGGCACCGTAAACCAACAGGGCACTGACGATGAGCAACGGTCCGATAAGCACACGGCGACCGCGGCCTTCTCGCGGGGAGCGCGACATCAGCACGGCCAATGCCGTAACGAGAAGCAAGCCGCGCATCAACAACATCACATTGCGGTGCTCATGCACAAATTCGTGACCGGGAGATTCATGTCCCAGGCCATTGGAGGCCAGGTAACCGGTAATGACGGTCGCAACGGCGAAAACAGCACTCAAATAGAGCAGATGGGTGGCAGAATCTCTAAACGGCTTCTTTTTTGTCGTCCACCAAAGCCCTTCAAACAAAAGAGTAACCAATGTTAATGCTACGGGAAAATGTACGAATAGCGGATGCGCGTTCTTCAAGTTCTCCAGCCCGGGCAAAAAGTTCATTGCGTTTCTCCTTTGCGAACATCTCCAACGGTGCCGCGCCTGACCCTCAAGTCCGGCTATCTCTTTTGCGTCCGGTAGCGTTGATTTGGTTCTGCATACTCCACGAAAGGCTCTTTCTCACATGCCTCGAGCACTTCTTTCACACTCTTTTTCGAGGTGATTCTAAAAACTCGCCAACGCAGTTCCTTAATCACTTTCACTTGCTGCATTCCGATTTCCAAAGCCATGGCCTTGATTTGTTCATCCTGAGCGTCAGGCGTGAATTTAACCAGCACCTCATTGGCCTCAGACATGCGCTGATCCGACCGCATCTTTGCTCCCATCATCTTCATCATCATCTGGTGCATGCCCGCATCCCCCAACATGGCTCGGCACATGGCCATCATGTTCGAGGTGTCCGACTTGGAAGCCGCCATCATCTGGTGCATCATCTTCATGCGTAGCTTCTGATTGCCAGCAATCTGCTCCATCATCTGCTCAACCAGGCTCGAATCCCGCATCATCTGAGCGACTCGAGCCTTTTTCGGTGGATTGGACTTTTTCTCCTGTGGCCAGCCTGCCACTGAAAAAACAGACACACAGAAAATAAATCCTGAAAAAACCAATCGTTTCATCACTTACCTCCAATAATTTTTCACCGACAACTCCCGTGTGTTGTCATGCCCGTTTGCACAATCCCGCAGTGAAACGGTAAGACAATATACGAAATGTACAACAATTTAGCAATTTCAACAATTCATTTCTACTCGATGTTTACAAGGCACTGATTACCTTGCGCAACTTGTCTTGAACCTTCTTGGCTACCTCCTCGAGTTGGGGATTGTCCACAGCCTGCATAGAGGCCATGGGATCCACAGCCGCAATTTCAACCTCATCATCCGAGATTTCCTGAACGATCACGTTACATGGCAGCATGGTCCCGATTTTGTCCTCAGCCTGTAACGCAGCGTAAGCAAAGGGCGGATTGCAGGCGCCGAGAATCTTGTATTTCCTGAAGTCGACGTCTAACTTCTTCTTCAAGGTTTCTTTGACGTCGATTTCCGTCAGGATGCCAAACCCCTCTTTCTGCAATTCGTCTGTCACTTTCTCTATGGCCGCCTCGAATGAAGCTTTCTTGGTGACTCCGAAATAATAACTCATCGTAATTACTCCTTTCAGTTGGAGAAGCCATTCGGCTGAATCGTTTTCCTGGACGATGCACGTTGGGGCTGCCAAACCGTCTCGCCCACATTCAACCGACCGGCTTCTCAGGTTAAATCCCCTTTGATTTGTTCGAATTCTTCCTTACTGATTTCACCCCGGGCATAGCGCTTCTTGAGAATCTCCAACGCTGAGTCCTGTTGTGTTGCAGACGACTTCTGGTCGGTAATCCATTTCACCAAGAAAACGATCCCGACAATGATGAGCCCCACCACAGCAGCATCATGACCCATCCGCCTCCAAACCAATCCATCCAATGCATCTTTTCCTCCTTTTACGCTTTTCCATTTTTACCTTCTGGGACTTCGGCGCATCATGCCCCTTCCCATCATGCGGCCCATGCCACGTCGCCGCATCATCATGGACCGGGCGGCCCGCATGTCGATCTGCATGCCGATGACCTCTTCTCCTATAAGTCCCATCATGCCTCTCGGCCGCTGGTTGACCGCCATGCTTTGCAGGAAATAGACCAGCGCCCAGGCTTGCTCTTCGCTAAAAACGCCTTGGTAGGAGGGCATGGGTGTCCCATCCACTCCGGTCTGCAGCACCCGGTACAAATCTTCCTTGTCCTGACCGATTTTCCTGGGTAAATAGGTCAGGTCAGGAACCTTGACGGGATGGCCGCGGTAGTCCTTCAAACTGTCAGCAGCAAGTCCATCGCCGTGGCCTCCGGGGCCGTGACATTTGATGCATCCGGCTTTGTCGAACATTTCCGCCCCCAATGTTTGCAGACCCGGATTGAAATCAGGTGCCGACGGGATGGCAACGGCTTTGGCTTGAGAGGCCTGTTCAAAACCGGGATAGAATCGTTTAATGAAACCCACTAAGAGCCAGACCTCTGCGTCCGTCAGGTGGGCCTGCGGCAACATAGCGGTTGTAGGTACGCCGTGGCTGATTGTTCTGAACAAGTCGTCATCTAAGGGCAATTGGCCCGAAGGCGTCGATTTAAATTTAAAACGCCCGGAAGTAAAATCGGCGGGCTTTGTTTTCATGCGGGACGCCTCACGACCTACACCGTCGCCATGGTCGCCGTGACAGGCCGCACAATCCCGTTGGTACAGAGAACGGGCGTACGCGAGGCGCTCCTGCGGAGACATCTTTTCCACATCCGGTTTGCCACAAGCCGAATTTCCCGACAAAACAATCAGCAGTAAGCTCAGCCCTATTGCTGAAACTGACCGAGTTCCATCCCTCATGCTCGAGTCCCTTCGACGGGTCTGTGAAAATGCAGCCAGAGACGCCAGCCAAAGTTGTAAGATAAAATTGGCAAAATTAGCATCTGAACCAACGGCACCAGTCCGATGTTTAACCAGGGCAATCTAGGCATCAGGGAGGTGTAATGCCAGTAGCCGAGCCGCACGCCCGCCATTTCCGCCCCGATAGCAAGCAGCGCACCGATTGAGAGCAGATAAAGTACCCTGGGGACTACGAGTTCTCCAGCCCACTCCCAACTGCCGAAAATCCAGCGCCCCAAACTGAAGATGAACAGGATCATCCCCACATCGCCCACGGTGGCCACCAGACAGAAAAGCCAGGTACGCCAGTCTGCAAAGGACATGCCTGCGAAAAAGGGCATCTGCAACATTTCCCATAAGTAGTTAAAAAGGAATGCCGCGACGGCAACCCAGCCAATTACTTTGATCTGGTTCATCCTACTTTGGCTAATCTACTGAGATGGTCAAACTTGCAGAATGTGCGCACCTTCCTCACCGGTGCGTATTTTTACCGCCCTCTCCACCGGCGCGACAAAGATGATTCCGTCGCCAGGCTGATGGGTACAACCAGTGCCGCTGATCACCTCAATCGCTTTGGCAACTTGTTCCTCCCGACAAACCATCTCTATTTTGGCCATCTTGGAATATTGACCTACAAACTCGATGGAATATTTGGCTTCTTTGGAATCAGCCAGATGCCCCAGGGCCGAAACATCGATCACGGTCATGCAGCAAAAACCGGCTTCCTCCAGTGCCCGCACGACTTTCTCGACAATTCTCACACGCACGTAAGCTTTGATTTCTTTCATTTGTTTATCTCCTAAGAAAACTTGCGCAAAGTTCAAGGATGCCTCTGGCGATGGTTGCCTCCGCATAACGAAGTCGAGAGCATTAAACATTCGCTTGCGCCTTCAGAATCTGGAGGCACCTATTCTTACGCCCTCGCAGTCCACCCGGGCGGACAGAGCCCAGCGTCCATTATTTACACCTTGACTCTTCGGCAACATGTGTGCCATACTGCGGAAACTCTTTACTAAAATGTTTTTGTGCAATTAATTCCATTAATTTCAACAGCCTCAGGGCATAGGCTCCATCCAAGGTATTCTTTGAAACTTATTCAAATGGTGTATATTCAGCAGATCATGATGAATATTCTACAACAGCTTAACATCCTATGAAGGATTCGAATCCGCAAGTGGTCAAAAGTAAGGGCAAACAACGAGGGCTGCACGCAGTGCTTTGAGATTGAATCCTTAGCTGGACAACTCACCTCCATTCTCAAGATTCCAAAAAACGACCAATCCTGAGATGTCAAGGGAGTAATAGGATCAATAGGATTGTGCTGCCATAAACATCAATGAATCTCTCTTAGTCATCAATTAATCTTAGATGGAAATAACCACCATTTCTTTGCTTTAGCACTTGACTGACTAAGCCTTTATTTAAGTCCACCACCTCTTCAACATTATATACGAGATTCTTCAGAGTAATGCCAAGAGCGGAAGCCTTGATTAATAATTTACTTGTTAATTTATACCGCTCTGCTTTTTTGCTCTCTAAATCTGCCGAATTCATCAGGGTAAGTTTACGATTTCGAAAGGCCACTTTGCTTTTAGCTCCAAAAAACGAAAACACGCCTTGTTCTACTCTTACCTCCATTATCAAATAACTCCTTTTTTGATCATGACACATAGTACGAGCCAGCAAACTTTTCCACACGTGGGGAGAATAGATTCGGTTCAGGTCTACATGCGAACTCTGGCGCTTGCAAAGAATGCGCAATAGCCATTCATATCCTCGGTCTCCGAATTTTTCTATAATATAACGATTAACCCACGAAGATTCAACCCAGGGTATGATTTTTTGTCTGACCATCCTCCAGTGATCTCGACCCTCGATGATACTCACGGCGGCTAAATAACCAGACTCAACCGCATGATGCATGCCAAATCCCCAGTTGGCATCCTGAAAACCGGCCGCCTCGCCCACAATGGGCTTTTTGAAATCATCGATCAAAGGCGTAATCCCGTAGTTGCCGAAACGATGTCTATTTTTGATTGTAAATTTAGAGATGGTCTGAAAGGCGTCCACGGCGCGCATCAAATAGTCTTCCTTGTGGGCCGTACCCCGAGCCCGACGCCTGAAACAAGCACACGCAACCCCTCGACCGCCGTGAGCCACGAGGTAGGCATAAACCTTAGGGGCCACCTGTTGATCAAACAGGAGCCAGATGGTATCACGCAGATCTGTGTCGAAGGTCACACCATGGATGAGGACATAGGAGATTTGGTTGTCCGGCCCGGTAGCCACAATATCAACCTCCTTTGAAGTGGCCTTGCGACCGAATTCAAATCTCACGCCGAGGCGCATGGCTTGTCGTTTGAGTGCTAAATCGAGGGTGTCTTCGAAACAACCGCGACGAATCATGTAGCCCAGTGGCCGATCAGACCGAAAGTGATATTGCCTGCGATGCACGTCTAAGGCCGTTGCTGCTTTTACCGGCGTTATAGGAAAGTCGAGTTTAATGTTAATGCTTCGCAAGAAGTACAGCATGTCTTCAGGTCTTGTCCAGTTCTCAAAATACTGAAAATCTCCCGCGGAGCGCATGCCCACGTCTTTACGCAGCTCGTAGACGACCGGACGATAGCCGGCCAGTGCCAGGTTGATGGCCGCGGTCATGCCGGCTAAACCGGCGCCCGCAATTCTTATATCTTGTGCCGTCAAAATCCCTCTACAACCTTCTGATGGTTTCGAACCTTCGGAAGGTTAGCCGTCAAACACTTCATGTTAACTCCCGAACCCACCGACGATAGAGAAAATTGTAGATGGGTACAAAAACCAACCCGGCATAAACGCCATAAAGAAAACTCTCGATTAACCCCAATAGAAATCCCCACCAGGTGAGCCACTTAAAGGCGGGGAGCACAATTTCGAGGAAGTTGTGCATGTGCAGACTTTCGGGAGTAATCAAGCCGTAAATAACACAGAGTACGAAACTTACGACGGAAAACAGGCCTAAAGACCATGAGACGACTTTCATATTCAACATGTTCACCCTCCCTTGAATTAGCTTAATCTTACTATTCGTTCTTTAAAGGCATTACCCCTAATGAGGAGTGTAATCAATCATTTAGATAACCCAGGACTGATTCTATCCAATGAAATTACGAAGGTGGTGCCCTGTCCTGGCTTGCTTTTGACTTTAATACTACCACTGTGTGCCTCGACAATGGACTTGGCAATTAACAAACCCAGGCCCACACCACTGCTGTCACCATCAGAGGCATGGCCATGATAGAATGGATCGAAAATGTGCGGCAAACATGCAGGTTCGATACCCGATCCTGTATCTGCAACGCTTATGCAGATTTTTTGTCCTTCCTCATAACACTGAATAGTGATCCGGCCACCTGGTGGCGTAAATTTGAAACTGTTGGAAAGTAGATTATGCAAAACCTGTAATAACCTATTAGGATCACCCATGATCATCAAACCTTTTTTAGGGTTTGCCATTTTCAATGAAATGTCTTTTTCCTTACACATGGGTTGCATTTCATCGATGGCATTTCGTACCAGCTCGTTTACCGGGATAGGTTCCATGTGCTTCTCTTTGCTGCAGGACAAAAACGACATTACAAGGGTACCCGTCACAATGAATTTGATAATAGAATACATAAAGAAATTCTCCCGTTCATTAGCACATGATCTGTTCAACCCCCCATGTCATTCTGTAAGAATCTCTTTGAAATCGTCTTCAAAATCTCCAAGGCACAAAGGATTCTTACTGAATGACAGTTGAGGTTATTTAATTTCCCAGCTTTCCGGCAGCAGACATGGGGCTGCTTCATCCTCAACCGTACAGCACTTCCGTAACACCACTACCGTCATGAGACCGTTGCCAAAGGTAGCCAGACTGGAATGCGCGCAGTGATGGTAAGGTCTTTCCTTTTTAGGAAGAAAGCGCCAATCGAAAGTCTTCCCCAGAAATTTTTCTAACATGAAAGAATAGAGTCTACTTATTCCGAATCTCGGCATGCTTGAAAACGCGTAAATCACATAGCCCCCCTCTTTGATTACCCGTAAAAATTCCCGCACAGCGGTTTTGGGATCTGGAAGCGTTTCGATGGCCCAGGTGCTGATCACAGCGTCAAACGATTTGTCAGCAAAAGGAAGCCGCCGCATATCGGACTTTTTGAACTGCACACGAGAATCGGGGAGTTTTTCACGCGCCACGTTCAGCATCCCCGAAGAGACGTCGATGGCAACGATTTGTTTTGATCGGGTTAAACGCAACACTGTCCTGGTGGACTCCCCGGTGCCACATCCCGCGTCAAGGATGATTGCCTCATCTGGAATAAGTTTTTTAACGAGGTGTTCAAAATGATTCCAGGCCGATTTGGCAAATATTTGTTTCCAGAGAAAATCACCGGCATCGTACTGTCGGGCCACCCGGTCATAAGTAGCCTCCACTTCTTCCGCAGAAGTTCTAAGAAGTTTAAGAAACCCTAACAAACCGAATTTGGCGTCCCGCTTCAGTCTGCGCCAGTAATCAACGTAAGACAACGGTCCCTTGAGGACTTCTATGAAAGCCTCACCGGCGGCGGGCTTGAACTTGAATAACGTGAAGGCGAGCCGCAGGAAGCGGTAGCCAAACTGCGCCACTTTGTGCGCGGCCTCAAACTCGGGATAAATTTCCAGGGCCACGCGCTTCTGATAATCCGAAACCTCACGCTTGCCCGTTTCCAGGGCGGCGTGGATGGTGTCGGCGGCTATTTGCCCGCTGCGAATGGCGTAGTAAATCCCTTCACCTAAAAATGGATCGACCAGGGCCGCGGCGTCACCGACTAATAAAGAGCAGCCGTTAGTAAGCTGAGACTTTGAGCTGGCAAAAAGCGGAATGCGATAACCCCGGCGCTGCTCATTGAGAATAATCTCGTCCATCCCCTGCTCTTCGAGAAAAACCGAGTAGTAGCTTTTCGGGTGTTTTGCCATATCTTTAACTGAGCCTACGCCCAGGGACCAGTGGTCCTCTTTGGGGAAAATCCAGCCGTAGCCGTAAGGAATGGCACCCACGTCGAGTCTCACCGTGCCGTTCAGGTCTTGGAATGACTGCGGCTCCACTTTCACCTCGCCTTCCAGTGCCACAGCGATGTTGCGCTTGAGGCCGTAACCAAGAAGACGGCTGACAACGCCGTTGACACCATCGGCACCGACTAAGAAGTGACAGCGGTAGCGGTCGCGAGGTGTGTGCACTTGGTAGCCAGCGGCGTGCACCTCAATGTCCGTCACCGCCTCGCCATCGTGCAACTCGGCTCCTGCCATCCTGGCCTTTTTAAACAGGTGGTAGTCAAATTTTTCTCGGCTCACCATATAAGCGATGGGGTCGGGTGAGACCACCTTAATCTCACCCTCGCCGTGAAAGGTCATAATGACTTTTGTGACCACCTCTTCTGCGAGTGGTTCCAGAGCTTCATCAAAAATGGTCTGGATTTTTGCCGACAGGCAGCCGCCGCAGGGCTTGTAGCGCGGCATTTTGAATTTTTCCAATCCCAGTACCTGGTGCCCTCTTTGGGCTAATTGGTAGGCGGCCGTGCTGCCGCCCGGGCCTAAGCCCACGATGATGACATCGTAGGTTTTCATAACGTGTCTCCGAAAGTTTTGCGACCTAATTATAAATCAGCGAAGCAATTTTTTAACCTCGCCCTCAACTACTTCTCTGTTTCTGTATCTCGGCCCTTTAAGTACTTCTCCGGATTATTCTGAAAGGTCACCATGCACAGCGGGGTACAGAAGTAGTAGGTTTTGCCTTTGTATACCAACTTGCTTTCTGCAGTTTGGACCTTAACTTCCATGCCGCAGACCGGATCCTTTGCCATTGTGATCTCCATTAATTTTAGATATTGCTCTTTTAGACTGTTTTGCTCTCTTGCCTTAGGGATTTCTCCTGATTCTTAAACACACATTGAGCCCATGATACGTGGCACATGGCAAAAACCTCCCGCAGGCTCCGAACCTGTGGGAGGAGTAAATAGCTTCACTTCTTCTGCATCTTGTAGGTCTGGTTCGGCTCTGCATACTCAACAAATGGCTCTTTTTGGCAATGTTCAATCACTTCCTTGAGACTCTTTTGTCCAGTGACTTTAAACACGCGCACATTCAGCTCCTTGATCTCTTTCACTTGCTGCATGCCAATCTCCTCGGCCATGGCTTTGATTTGGACCTCTTTGGTGTCCGGTTTAAACTTGACGAGCACCTCCTGTGCCGCATTTTCGGTGGCCTGCTTCTCGCCAGCCATCATTTTCATCATCATGGCATGCATGTCCTTGTCTTCCACCATGGCTTTGCACATTTGCATCATTCTTGCCTGGTCCCCCTTCGCAGACTTCATCATCTTCTGCATCATCATCATGCGCATGTGGTCGTCTTTGGCGATACGCTCCATCATCATGCTCATCATCGTGGAATCTTTCATCATCTCCATCATTTGCATCTGCTTCCCTTCATGCATCTTCCTCTCCTGTGCCATCGCGGCCAGGGGCATAAGCAGAAGGCTGATTAGTAAAGCAGCGAAAGTTAGTCGTTGCATGATTCATTCTCCTTTTTTTGAATTACTTTTTCATTGACTGTCATGCGTGTTCTTCGACCCGCTTGAAGTCGAGTTGCTGTTTGCAGTTTTAATAAACCATCCTTTTCTTCAACCAACCTTTTCTCCCTATCAAAATGGCGGTTGCAATGAGCGGCAGTGCCGTCAGCAAGTATGGGACGTGAATGTACCAGGCCAGCAACAGCCCACCCACCAGGGGACCGCCTGCCTGCCCCAGACTGTTGACGGCGCTTTGTAATCCAAGTGCCGATCCAGCATGTTCTCCCGCACGGTTGCTCACCAGGGCCGCCAAGCTGGGGTTAAGCGCCGCCATTCCGAGAGCAAAAATAGCAACGTAAACCAGAATCAAAGTCAGCGATTGCGTTGTCATTAAGAATATTAAGCCTATTCCCGTCAAACCGAAACCCGTGGACAACAAAATCTTTTCGCCGAGGCGGCCGATAAGCCATCCGACAACACTGGCCTGGGCAGCAGCCATGACCAGGCCGCAAATCACGAACACCAGTCCCATTTGTGCCGCACCAAAGCTCAGCACGCGCTGTCCATGCAGGGCAAACGTTCCCTCAAACAGAGTTAGCGCAAACTGGCCAAGAAACGACATACCCAGCAGTTTTCCAAAAGATTCTTGCATCAGCAGCCGGCTTATTTTAGGTTTAAGTGTCCTCTCATGTAAAGCCTGTCTCTGAAGCAGTTCAACCCCTGGCGTGTGAATGGATTCGTGCAGCCAAACCATAGCTAAGAATAAAGCAAGAAGTCCAAACAGCGCTGCTGCAAAAAAAGGCGTAGAAAAGTCATCGGCATAGAAGTGGCCGAACCGATAGGTAACGTGCCAATCCAGCCGAGACAACCCGGCGCCCATAGCCGGTCCCACCACCAAACCGAGGCTAATGGCGCTGCCCAGCCACGCCATCCCTTTACCGCGTTGCTTTTCGGAAGTAACGTCCGCCACGTAGGCTGTCGCGGCCGGCAACACGGCTGCTGAGAGGATGCCTCCCAGAATTCTTGCGGTATAGAGCATGACCAGGTCCGTGCCTAAACCAAAAAGCACATTGGTAACAGCATACCCGCTTAAGCCAACAACAAAGAGCGGTCTACGGCCAACCCGGTCCGACCACCTGCCCCAGAGCGGCGCAAAGAGAAATTGCATCAGGGCGAACACTCCCGTCAGTATTCCAACATGCATGGAGGTCTGCTGGGCCGTGGCTCCTTCAGCTAACGCCAACCGCTCAATGTAAAACGTCAACACCGGCAGCGTCAGCCCATAGCCAATCATGACCACGAACAAGCAAGCAAATAGAATGGCAAGATGTTTTCTCATGATTGAACGCTCAGACATACGCTAAAAGCACCAGGAGTGTGCGTGAAAATTCATGATATTTTCGTTACTCGACGACCAATTTCCCTCTCAGCATCCCCATGGCACACTGGAATCCATACTCGCCTGGCTTTTCCGGCGTAAATTCAATGGAAACCGTCTTGTGAGGTGGCAGGGTTG
>JBHHYI010000068.1:0-21675 GCA_046757525.1 bacterium
CTTTGAAGGAAGACAGCATTTCGCGCGTCCAGAGCGAAAATCAGAGGGATGTCTGAGCGCCCGAGCTGTGGCTCGGGATTTCATGACGCCTCCCAAAATCCCCCTAATTTTTTCACTGCACGCTTCAAAAACCGTCCCCCTTTTTCAAAAAGAAGGATTTCGCATCGGCGCCCGTTACCCCTCGATACGATCACCTGAACAGCGGCGACTTACTCGGGATGGCTCACACAGTGTTCTCTGGAAACGCCTGCTCTTCGTAACGCAATCCGGCAGTTGCCGGATTGCCAGGGCATTTTTTTGCATGGAATAGCACCCAAAGCGTGCACCACGCCTTTAGGACAATGAGGTCGACCTGTTTGTTGGAATAGGGTTGAACGATATTCGACGGAGAGTGCCGGGGTCATAAGAAGTTTTCCTCTACAAGGCCTGATTCTTGATCCCACCATTCGCAGGGAACGTCAAATGGTCTACATGGGTTAAAAAATTGTCCGTGCCCTTAGTTGTACTCGTGGCGGTGTTCAAACACAGCTATTTGGAAAGGGTTCAACAACTATCATAAAAAATTACAACTTAAATGGCAAAAAAAAAGCTTGGAGCTGCGAACTTCTTGCATCAAGCGCGCTGGTGTGCGCAACGCCAAGGACTCCTTTGCCTCAGGCAGATGCCTTTTGGCGTCAACTTAAGGGGCGTCTAACCACCCTACCGTCACCCCGAGCGAAGCGTAGTCGAGGGGTCTGATTTAGGCACAAACCAGATTTCACGTCAGTCAGCCGCCTGACAAGAAATGACAGTTTGGGGGCTTTAGTTGACGCCATAGGCAGAGGTCTGATTGGTTGCAGTGAAAACTATCCGCTTTTCAGAAAAGGAGGTATTTAAATCATGAATCGTCCAGAACCCAGCGAATGAGGTGCATAGCCATGAAACTCCTCATGTTGTTTGGCGTGCCACTCATTTTGTTTGGTTTGAATACATGTACGAAGAATCCTGCCACTGTGGCTAATAAGTCCCTTGTGGATACCGAATGGGATTTGCAATCTTTCGAGGTTGTCGGTGTTGGAGAATCCGACATAGGCAGTCAGGGCATGATACTCGTTTTTACAAATGATGGTCGCCTGGAAGGAAGAGCCAGAACAATAAAAGGGGACCTCTCAGTACCAGGAAACTCATACGGAGGTGTGTATGAAGTTGGCTCAGACGGTTCTCTTTCTATCGAAATAACTCACACTACTGAACTAGGATTACCTGCTGGATCAAGATACGAGGAGTATCTTCAGACCCTTCGAAACGCATCAGCTTACGAAATAGAGGGGAATAGGCTTCGCATTTTCTACGATGACCAAACGAAAGCGCTCAACTTCAAAGCTGAGTAGACTGCAGGTTACCAGTTGGCCAAAGAATTGGTTCCGCATCTTTTTGATGGGATAAACTGGCGATTGCAAAATCTTGCCCTTCTACTGACAGCACGCTAACGATATTGCCTTCTTCCTATTCCCTCGGCCAAAACTGCCCCAAACCTTTCAATCCCACCACAGAAATCAACCTTGCAATTCTCACGACGGTTGGTTAAATTTGGCGGGAGAAAAACCGGAACATTCCAGGGTGTTGCAGCGGTGGTGCTTCGGGGAATCAATAAGAGTTAATTGTGCCAGCTATTTTCAGACTAATAACCGGGATAGTGGGCTTCGGTGCCGTGACGTTGCTAACTTTCACTGGCTGCGGTACCAACAAAGAGTCCTTTGACCCGCAGCAACTGCGGCACATGGTCGAGGTGCGGGACCGACTTAAACAGGACTTGGGAGAGCAGTACGATCTGCCGGTGCCGGAGGCCAGCCCCGAACAACTCAAACGCGGCAGCGACCTTTACGCCAGAATCTGCGCGTCCTGTCACGGCGGCCGGGGGGAAGGCAACGGCAAAATAGCGAACAGACTTGCGGGAAAGCCGTCCAACTTCACCGATTTAGCCGAGGCCACGTTTTACTCCGAGCAGGCGCGGCTTGATGTCATCCGGAAGGGCATTGCGGGTACCCCCATGATGGGGTGGCAAGGCGTTCTAACTGATGACGACATATTGGCTGTCTACCTCTATGTTCGTTCGCTGGCCCATTCAAAATGAGTAACAGTTCAGGCCGTAGATGGATCGTTCAGTATGTCTATGCTGAACGCACATTAAGTCGGGATATTTATCCCCATCGAGACTGCTGCGGGAACAGATGTTCCCTATTAATTTACGTTCAGGATAAATATCCTTAACGATCGCTATCGGGTGAACTGTTACCAAAATGAAAGGCTCGAACAATGATGACGAAAACGCACAAACTGATTAACCTGATGGTTGTCGCACTCATGGTTTCGACCGGTTGCCACACTTCGGAGCCGTCATTTAAGACTACGGTAATAGAAGGTCTCATCCCACCCTCGGATTTTACTTTGACAGACCAGAATGGCGAGCCCTTCACTTTGAGTGAACACAAGGGGGAAGTGGTTCTCCTGTTCTTCGGGTACACCTACTGCCCCGATGTCTGCCCGCTCACCCTCTCAACCTGGAAAAAGGTAGAAAACGCTCTGAAAGAAGACGGCAACAAAGTGAAGTTCGTCTATGTCACCGTGGACCCTGAAAGGGATACCCGCGGAAAAATGCGGCAGCATCTTTCGATCTTCAGTCCCGATTTTATCGGCTTGACCGGTACCCTGGAGGAATTGCTGCCGGTTTATTCGGCCTACGGGGTCTATCGCGAAAAAGTGAAAATTTCCGACAGCGCGGCCGGCTACCTGGTCAATCACACCACGCGCATGTTTGTGTTCGACCGCCAGGGGAAGCTGCGCCTGGGCATTCCGTATGACGCTCCGGTTGAGGACATCGTGCACGACATTCGGCTGCTGCTAAGGAATTAACATTTCAAACTTTACCTGTGGTCAAAAAGAGTCTACCGCAACCGTCATTCAGTAGGAATCTTTTTGATTTTCAGCAAAGATGCTGCTTCGACACTCATTTCTTAGAATCAAAAAGATTCTTTCAGAATGACAGATAAGGTCTTGTTTATATGATAGTTTTATCATCTCGTCGAACTGAGCAATGCTAGTAAAGAATTAGGCCCGGCTGCGCGGAGCAGAGCCACTGGTTCGATTGGTCTAAGCCTGGCAACAACCGCAGAGGAGAAATCCGACCAACACGGAATGAAACGCTCAAAAAAAGGAAAAGACGCCATGAGAAAACCTCGTTTGTTGTACCTGCAACGAGTCGTGTCAAGAATAGAATCGGGTGGCTTTTTATTGCTTCTGGGAATGCTGACGGCTTGTGGCTCGCCGTCCTCCAAGGATCCCAAAATACGGATCGAGCACGTCTGGTCCTGGCCGGTGAGAATCGAAGAAGAAAACCTGACTACGCAGAAGGCTATGGCTTCGAGCGCCGGGGCAGATTCGACGGGTCATGAAGCGGCGGCGGAACCAGCTCATTCGGGCGATACGGGCGTGGTCTATCTCACCCTGGTCAACGACGGTGGGGCCGCGGACCGTCTCACTGAGGTGCGCGCGGACGTTGCCGAAGCCGTAGAGCTACACCAAACCAGGATGCAAGACGACCGAATGACGATGCAGCCTATTCGCGGCGGCGTCGAGATTCCTGCGCGGGGCAAGGTCGAATTCAAGCCCGGAGGGGTACACATCATGCTCATCAATCTGCGCCGTTCGTTCAATCCCGGCGATCGATTTCAACTCGTCCTGAAATTCGAGAAGAGCGGGGAACAAACGATCGAGTCTGAGGTTCGAGCGCCGTAACGCGGTCGATTTGTTTTGGATTGCAGGAGAGGTATTTCGAAGCGAACACAAACTTCGCAGCAACTTCAGATGGTTCAAGTTGGCCACTAATTGCATTGCTTATTTGATTATTTTTTCATAGATTAAATCGTAAAACTGTGAAACTCGCAATCGTCGAGATTCATTCAATTGAAAACCATCACAGGTCTGACTCGAATTCATGCTCCGACAGGCTGTAAGTATTTTACTGACCCGAGACCCCGGTGCCGCAGAAGCCTACCTGGTTGAGCGCAGCCCGGAATTGAAGTTCTTCGGGGGCTATTTTGCCTTTGCCGGGGGCACCGTGGATGAAGAAGATGCTCACGTTGCGGTTCAAAATGCCGCCTCCGTACCTGGTGATTCTCTGCGCTATTTGGTCGCAGCCGCACGCGAAATGTTTGAGGAAACCGGCATTTTGTTTGTCCGGAATGCAAACAGCGTTGGGCAGGCGAAGCGCAACGCCTACCGCAGGCAACTTCTGGCAAAGGAAATCAGCTTCACCCGCATCCTGCAACAGGAAGGCCTGGTGATTGACGCCAACGACTTCCACCATATCTGTTCCATATTGACGCCTGAGTTTTCTCCGGTTCGCTATGACACGCAATTCTACTGGGCCAAAATTCCCGAGGGGGCTGCGCCAGAAATCTGGCCGGGTGAGCTGGTTCGGGGCGGGTTCTACTCAGCGGAGGAGGCGCTTACGCTTTGGCGCCGCGGCGAGCTGCTGATCGTGCCGCCGGTCATCTTCATGCTTAAAGAACTGCGAGAACGGTCCGTTGAAACGTTTACACCCCCTGTTCTCGCGTACGCAGAGAGTTATCGGCAAGGCAAAATCCATCAGGTGTATTTTTCGCCAGGCGTGCAACTGGTTGCGCTGCCAACACGAACTCTGTTTCCCGCAACCCATACCAACACCTACCTCGTGGGTGAACGGGAACTGTACATCGTCGATCCGGCCCCGTCGGATCCTCGAGAACAGGAACGGTTGTGGAACTACCTCGATGATCTAATCGCACAGGGCCAACGGTACCAGGGCATTCTGCTGACTCACCACCACTCGGATCACCTCGGGGCTCTCGTGCCGTGTCAGAAGCGCTACAAGCTGCCGGTTTTTGCGCACCGGAACACCGCCGAGAAACTGCCGCACGTTGAGTTCGCAGGGTATTTGAATCACGGCGATGAACTGGATTTGGGGCAGGCGCCGGACGGTTCTGCCGGCTGGAAGCTCAAAGTGTATTACACCCCGGGGCATGCCAGCGGACATGTGTCCTTCCGGGAGAATCGCTACGGTGCGGTGATCGCTGGCGATTTGATTTCTACGGTTTCGACCATTGTCATTAGTCCACCCGACGGTCACCTGGCCACTTACCTGGATTCCCTGCGCCTGTTAGAAACGGTGACCAGCGGTATGCTCTACCCGGGACACGGTCCTGCTGTGCGCCAGGGCAAGGCAGTGGTTCAATACTATCTAAAGCACCGCCTGGAACGAGAGGAAAAACTCATTGCGGCGTTAAGCGAGCACCCTCAGACTCCATCTGACCTGGTCAAGAAAGTGTACGACGACGTCGACCCCAGGCTTTGGCCTTTAGCAGAGCATTCGTTGCTGGCCGGTTTGATTAAACTGGAAGAAGAGGGCCAATGCTGCAAAGCCGGCAACGGGTTTGTGGTGGATTGAATGTCACAGCCGCAAAAAGCCTAATGCTGGCGTTGAACCTCGGCTAAAGTGCAAAAGATGCTTGATTATTTCCTTTTTTTTTATTAACATTTTTTGTAACAGTTCAGGCCGTAGATGGATCGTTCAGTATGTTTATGCTGAACGCACATTAAGTCGGGATATTTATCCCCATCGAGACTGCTGCGAGAACAGATGTTCCCTATTAATTTACGTTCAGGATAAATATCCTTAACGATCGCTATCGGGTGAACTGTTACCATTTTTTTAATATCTTTGGTGGATTAGAAGTAATTAATATTTTGTTATTTAAAAAATATTAATCAGGGTGAATTTCGACGGAGGAGTGAACGGAAATGACCATCATACGGCTTGACGAGCAAGAAACCGCCTCACAGGATTCCAAAATTCCTCTCAACATTTTAAATAACACAGAATCTCTAAGCAAATTGGCAGCCCGACTGGCGCACGATCTAAACGTGCCTTTGGCTTCTATTCTGGCTTATGCTGAAGAGCTCGTTGATCTGGCCCAGGAACGGTATGGCGTCGAGGGATTTAAACAGCTTGTGGAGTACATCGAGATTATTCAAAAAGAAGCTAATCACTGTCAAGAGATCGTGGAAAAAATGCTTGCGTATGCCAAGGGATTGGAAATCAATCTGGAGTCCGTAAATGTCAACACGATTCTCAAAGAGATTCTGGAAAACTTCAAGCATACGATCAGGGGCAAAGCGATTACTATCAGAACCAACTTCGACCCCAATCTGCCCAATATAACCACGGACCCAAGCGGTCTCCGCCAGGTGTTTATTAACGTCCTGAGCAACGCTGGTGATGCCATCGACGAGCGCGGAGAAATATGCGTCCAAACCTGCTCACACGCCAAATGTATTCAGATAGCCATTACCGATACGGGCGCCGGAATTGACGAAACTTATTTGGAAAAGATATTCGATCCATTTTTTACGACTAAGGATTCTGGAAAAGGCACCGGGTTGGGATTAGCGGTCTGTAACGGTATCTTGCAGACCTTGAAAGGCAAAATAGAAGTAAGAAGTAAGAAAGGCCGGGGAACTACTATCTCAATCAGGTTGCCCAAGAAAATCAAAGTCATCCTAACTTAGTCAGGTCGATGTCACAGCAAAAGCCCACATTATTAATTGCCGACGACGATTCGAATTTCCGCAACATTATCTCCAATCGTCTGGTGAGAAAGAATTATCATGTCGCCATCGCCGACAACGGCGACGAGGCTGTCAGACTGTGCCACAACAACACCTTTGACATTGCACTCATCGATTTGCGATTGCCGGACATCTATGGCATCGAACTGTTGAAAAAGCTCAAGGATTTGGACGACAAATTAGAAGTCGTCATCATAACGGGCTACCCCTCTATCGACACCGCGGTCGAAGCGATGAGCATCGGTGCAAGCTACTATCTCAAAAAGCCGTTCAAGTTGGAGGATTTAGAATCCGTTCTGCGGAGAATTCTGGCTCATGAAGAAGAGCAACTTCAGGACAAGAAACTGAACGCGGCTGAGGTTTGGCGCCTGAACCATCAGGACGGCGAAATCATCGGCAAGAGCAAGAAAATAGAGCAGGTGCGACGCCTGATCGAAAAAGTCGCTAACTCAGAAGCACCGATACTGATCGAAGGGGAAAGCGGGGTTGGCAAGGAACTGGTAGCCCAGGCCTTGCATTACCAGAGCAATCGCTACAAGTTCCCGTTTGTCGCGTTGAATTGTGCGGCTTTGCAGGAAAACCTTCTGGAAAGTGAGTTGTTCGGCCACGTTAAAGGTTCCTTTACAGGCGCCATTAAGGACAAGAAAGGACTGTTCGAAGTGGCCGATAAGGGCACGCTGTTCATCGACGAAATCAGTGAAATGAGCCCCAATTTGCAGTCCAAACTCTTGCGGGCTCTGGACCAGGGTGAATTCCGTAGGGTGGGCGATACGCAAAATATTTCCGCCAATGTTAGATTGGTATCAGCTACCAACAAGAGCTTAATCGATGAAGTGGAAGCCGGCGGGTTTCGTGAAGACCTGTTCTTCCGGATCAATGTGATCACCATCGCCATTCCGCCATTGCGAGAAAGAAAAGAGGACATACCGCTATTGGTTGATTACTTCTTAAACAAGTATGCCGCAAAATCAGGCCATAAGAAAAACATAACGCCCAAGGCGTTAGAATTGCTCTGGCATTACAACTGGCCGGGAAACGTAAGAGAACTCTTCAACCTGCTGGAACGGGCTATCGTCTTATCTTCTGACAGTTATATATCGGAGCAAGACTTGCCAACCGTCTATGAGGAACCGTTGTATGAACAAAAGGTACAATCGAAAATTACTTGTTTGAAAGAATTGGAAAAAAATCAGATCCTCCTGGCACTAAAAATTGAGAATGGTAACAAGACAAAAGCCGCCTCATCATTAGGCATAGGACGCAGACAACTCTACCGCTTGATGAAAAAACACAACATTTTCTGAAAAGTTTGCCGTGCGAATGCGCCACAGACAAATGACCGGGTTTGTGACATATTAGCACAGTTCCCCGTTTATCCCCCGGCATTGTAGAAGCCAGCCCTTTCTAACTGTTTAAAAACTAAATAGATACAGGAATGAAAGTATTCTTAAATTCCATCATTTGTGGTACAAAAGTTGCGTTCTGTTAACAATTAATTGTTTTTTCTCGCTAACAATGACGGGGCCCCTAAGCGGTTGTGCAGTCGAAACAAACTTCGTTAAGAAATCGGAGGAAGCTATGAAGGTTTTATTAGTAAGTCCTTTTCGCGGTAAAACTTATGAGTCTGTGGGAATACGCGTTCCTCCTTTAGGGTTGTTATACGTTGGTGGAGCCCTGAGACAGGCAGGGCACGATGTTAAATTGGACTTGTCCGAAGACGCAGATAGTCAAGCACAAATAGATTTTTCAGATGCTGATGTCGTTGGAATAACCAGCACCACTTCTCAGTTTGTAAGAGCATTAAAGATAGCCAAAGCCGCTCATCAACAAGGCAAAATCGTGATCATGGGTGGCCCGCATCCGACCAGTTCCCCGGAAGAATCCTTAAGATCTGGTTGCGTTGATTATATAGTACGAAGTGAGGGCGAAGCTACGGCAGTAGAATTGTTGCAAGGCATTAAAGAAAGCAATGGCCATTTCGAGCCTTCCAAAGTCCTTGGAATATCCTGGTACGACCGGGAGAGCGATACTGTGGTGCACAATCCAACTCGGCCGTTTATTTGGGATTTGGATTCCCTGCCCTACCCGGCCAGAGACCTGGGCGGGGATGTGATGGCCTATCGGAATAAGGGCATCGATGGTCAGATTTCCCCAACCATGATAACGACACGAGGGTGTCCGTACGGCTGCAAGTTTTGCGACGTGCATGTGTTGGCAGGTAGGCGGTGGCGTATGCGCGACCCCAAGTTGGTGGCTGACGAAGTTGAATTCCTGGTAAAGGAGTACAACGCCCAGGATATTCGTATCATGGATGACATCATCAATTTTTCCAATGAAAAACTGCACAGTGTGTTCGCTGCGATCATCGAAAGAAACTTAGACGTCTCTTTTTGGGTTATGGGCAGAGCTGATATGCTGGTGAAGGACCCTTCCAGCGCGGAGATCATGGCCAGGGCGGGTGTGCGCACCATGTTTTTAGGCATAGAAAGTCCGCACAAGCGCATTTTGAAGGCCTACCGCAAGGGCGGCAAAGCCTCTGCGGATACCAGCGAACAGGCGGTCCGACTGCTGCGGGAACATGGAATCGAAGCTTTCGGAGGTTTCATTCTCGGCGAACCGTCGGAAACAGAGGAAGAAATCAAGGAAACCATTGACTACGCCAAATACATCAATCCGGCTACGGCGCAGTTCTCAATCTTAACGCCCTATCCCGGAACAGAAGTTTGGAATCAAATGAAGAACCGCCTGATCGTGCGGGATTGGGACAAATTCGATGGGTTGCATGCCGTCTTTCACGGCGACCACTTGAAGGCTCCGCAAATTGAATCTCTGTGCAAAAAAGCCTATTTGAGTTTTTATCTCAGACCTAAACGCATCGCCAGTCAAGTTTCAGCAGCATTTTTTCACAGGAAATCCACGGGCCCGCGTTTAAAAACTGTTTCGAAGATCTTTAGTTTGTTAAAAACCATTTATCCCAAAAATGAAGAGGTCGTTTGTTAGAATTTACGAGGTTCATTCTATCGTTAATTGACATGGTTTTTAATTAATGAAGTCACTTTAACTTATGGCGAATTGCTATTTATTTCTTAATAACGGAAGGAGGCATTAAAATGTCCGTAAGTCGACGTGCAGAAAGAGCATTTGTTGAGACGGCCAGTTTAGCCTGGAAAGCTTTCCAGGCCGTCAATAGGCGTTTGCCGGAAGGCAAGCCATTTCAGCCGAAATGGGCCCCCCGACCTTTGCTCAAAAGTTATGAACGGTCCACACCACCTTTGGGCTTTCCAAGAGAAACCGACTCATTATGCCCCAAATGTGTAAAAGAAGTAAGAAATGCTATTATCAGGGGTGAGAAAGAGCTCCAGAGTCTGGTAACCAGTCATCCAGGCGAAATCAAAGCAAATATTTTGGAAGAAGATGGTAAGGTCATCATGCGCAAAACCTGCGAAAAGCACGGTACCTTCGAGGATACCCTCTCCATCGATCCCGATTTTAGCCGCCGACTGGAAAGCCTTTTCCCCGGGCGCGATTTCAAAACGCTGGGAGATGAATTGGTACACCGGCACGGTAGTTCTTCCATAAAGTACGGACGCGGTTCCGTGATGACCATAGATCTGACCAATCGCTGCAACATGATGTGCAATCCCTGCTTCATGGATGCCAACCAGGTCGGATACGTGCACGAGCCCACCCTTGACGATTTAAAGGAGATTCTGGATAGATCGATTTCGTTTAAGCCAAAGCGACAAATGGCTCTGTTGTTCTCGGGCGGCGAGCCCACCGTGGCGCCAACTTTTCTGCCCATCATGCGGTATGCGACAGAAGTGGGCTACTACGCCAACATGGCTGCCACCAACGGCATTCGCTTTGCCCAGGACCCGGACTTTGCTTTTGAGGCTTACGATGCAACCCTGAACACCGCTTACCTTCAATTCGATGGCGTGGGCAACCTGGCGAATTCCCACAGGCACATCGGAAACCTGTTCGACGTCAAGCTCCAGGCGATCGAGAATATGGCAAAAGCGGGCATTAGCATTACTCTGGTCGTTACGATCGTAAACGGAGTAAACAACGACCAGGTTGGTCCAATCATCAAGTTTGCTATGGAGAATTCGGATAAGGTCAGCGCGATCTGTTTCCAGCCGGTTTCCTTCACTGGCCGCGACGAAGACATCAGCGATGAACGTCGGATGCGTCAGCGATACACCCTGTCCCACCTGGCGCACGATGTCAAGGACAGCATGGGCTTTACAGAACCGCTGCGCGACTGGTTCCCGCTCTCGAGCCTGAGTTCATTCACGGCCATTGCCGATCAGTTACGGGGCCCGGAGGTCACCTGGGGCGGCCTGAATTGCTCCTGCCATCCCAATTGTGGCATCGCTACCATTCTCATCACCAACAAGAGAACGGGAGCCTGGGCACCGATTTCCGAGTTTTTCAATATGGATCAATTCTTCAAAGATATTGCGACCATCACCGATGCTTCGCGTGGCAAGACTTTGACCGCGGCCCAGGTGGCCATGTCCTTTGCGCGCAACTACATTCCGGAGAAGGCCCCGGAAGGGTTTAGCATCCGCGAGATGATCCGACAATTCGACATGCACTCCGGCGGCTCCGTGACCGGTGAATTCGAGTCTGATCCGCGGGAGCGGAAGAAAAACGAGTGGTTCCCCCTCTGGATTGGCGGTATGTGGTTCCAGGATCTCTGGGTCTACGATTTCCGTCGCACGGAAATGTGCGTCATACCGTACGGCACCCAGGAAGGCGAGATTTCCTTCTGTGCTTACAACACAGGCGTTGGTTGGAGACAAATCATAGAAAACATGCACATGACTTCAACCACATCGGAATGGTTCAAAACTCGGGGGCGTCATAAGATCTATGCCGGCGGTCACGACGTAGACATGCCCGAATTCAGCCATTCGTTAAAAGTCATCGAGGGTCCGGACGAAAACAGCAATGGTAATGGTAACGGCAACGGAAGTTCTGTCGGCTCTAATATCATGTCGCCTTTGCATGCGGTGGCAAATAAAGAATAATTCCGGAACCTAATTCGTTCGAGTGAAAAGCGGTTATCCCACCAACAGGCGGTAACCGCTTTTTTATTTGATCAACGACCAGCATGAAAATATAGCTTGCGAATAATTTGAAAAATATTAAATTGTGTTCATGAAAAATTCCAAGAGGCTTGCGGTTAAGATTCTGAAGACTGGCCTGGCCGGGAGTTTGTTAGCTTTTTATTGGTATTGGATCAATCAGAAGTTAATTGCTGACACAGGTCAAGTTTTTGGCTTGACGGGTTTTTTCCTCCTGATGAGCACCGCCACCGCTTATTTCCCACTTCCGGCAAATATCCTGGTGTTGGGGGCTGTCAAAGGCAACACCGCCTTGTTGGTTTCTTTCATCGCCGCTCTGTCCACCGTGGTAGCCTACCTCTCCGAGTACCTGGTCTTTACAATCTTGTTTCGCATGAAAAAAATCGCCAGCTTTAAGGGGACCTGGATTTACAAGAAGATGACCCCCCTATTCGACAAACACCGCTTCTTCATCCTGTCCTTTGCTTCGTTTCTACCCATTCCTTCTGAACCGCTGCGAATATATGCGATTACCCAGAAGTACAACAAAGTCAGTTACATCTCGGCTGGCTTTGTGGGTCGCATGCCCAGATATTTTTTGCTTGGTTATTTTGGCAAAGCCTATGTCGATTCAATCTGGTTTCTTCTTGGGGTAATCGTGTTTCCGGCTGTTTTTCTGCTGTTTATTCGAGGGGCAGCAAGTGTGGTCAAGCTACTAAAGGTAAGATTCTACGCAGAGCCGGTTGAAACAACCCCGGCACCGATGGCTTTGGCCTCCCTGGGCACTCCCACGGAAAACTCCTCCGAGACCGATATGGAGCGGCCGCAATAGTCGAGCTTAGCTTTTCTTAAGCAGCCACTCGACATCCTTTTCTATCTTGCTTGAATTCATCCCGGTATATCTTTTGTAAATGTGCCACTTCTGGTCAATAATCACCGTCGTGGGGTAACCCTGGATTCCACCAAAATCCGATTTGATTTTGTCATCACCCAGGAAGACCGGGTATTCAATTTTTATTTTATCGAGAAACGGTCTTATTTTTGTCGCTGGCCCGGAATCCAGTGTGACGCCCAAAATCATCAAGTTGTCGTCTTTGTATTTGTTGAACAGAGCGTTGAAATTGGGAATTTCTCGGATGCAAGGTTGACACCAGGTGGCCCAGAAATCTACCACCACAACCTTACCTTTGAGCTGCCTGGCGTCGAAGGTGTTGCCCTCCAGGGTCTCAAGTGTGAATTCTGGTGCTTTTGTTTGTAGCTTATTGCTGTTTTGGGAATCGGAGCTACAAGAAAAAAGCAGCGTGGTGATTAGAAAAATCTTAGCGACGGTTTTGTTGTTCATTGTTTTTTCCACCTATTACGATACGCGGACCAATGACAGTTGTTTTTCTTTGCGCACAAAGGTAGTCGTCCTGAGTAGTCCCGACCGCTTTTGGGTCAGGATGTATCGAAGGGCGACGCCCGTCACCCCTCGATACGGTCACCTGAGAAACGGTGACCTACTCGGGATGACTCACAAATTGCTCTCTGGAAACGCCTGGCTGTCGCCGTCCTTTATTACAGCCTCCAATGTCATTCAGGAGGAATCCTGATAGCTGACTCGCACAGTGCTCACCAGTAACAAGATGCCTCCTGCATCACAGGGCTGGCCTTGGCGTTTCCGACGTTTAAAGCAATCCGATTGCACCGGATTGCGAGAGCTTTTAGGAAGCGCTCCGTTGTATGTAATGCAATCGTCTCGATTGCGTCAGGCCATTCTCCCTTTGAAGGGAGACAGATTTTCGCTCGTCCAGAGCGAAAATCAGAGGGATGTCTGACCGCCCGAACCAGGACTCGGGTTTTCACGCCGCCTCCAAAAATCCCCCTAATTTTTTCGCTGGACGCTTCCGCCTTTCAAAAAGGGGGATTTCGCATCGAAGCCCGTCACCCCTCGATACGGTCACTTGACCAACAGTGACCTACTCGGGATGACTTCCAAATCGCTCGCTGAAAAAGCCTGGCATAACGTTGCCAAAACTCAAAGCAACAATTTTTTTGTTGCGACACCTATTAAGCACTCACGAACAGCGGAGTAAGGTCCATTTATCGCAAAATATTGTAATAAATTAACAAAAAACTACTTGACATTGTAATAAAATTGTATTAGAATAGATACATCAAAATTCTCACCGTCTGTGAAAGCAGGGACGCATGAATAAGGTGGTTATTTAGCGAGAATACCCGTCTTATTTAGTTCTGAAGGAGCAGAGAGGCACAGCCTACCCACTTTTTAGGCTGTGCCTTTTTTTTATTTCCAAGCGAGTGTATCGTCAACACAGCCTTGTATTGTAAAACAGATCTCATCGTCGAGCAATTCCAGTAAAACATTGCTTCCCCCCTATCAGACCAGGCCCTGGTTGGCCGTTTAAGAGCACAAACTTTAGTACGATGAACCAGGACTCAGACTTGCCGGGTTAGGTTTCAACGGATTTTTTCACGGTTTGGAGTTCGGCCAAAGATTCCAATTCAGAGATCACTCTTGTCTGACGGCGCGAAATTGAAAGCAAATACAGGAAAATCGCGATCCAGACAATGGTGTAAGCCGCGAATAGGAAAGACAGCCGCCAATTGTAGCCTGGTCCAGCTATGGGTATTCTGCTGGAGGCGGTTGCAATATCTGGACTTTTGACCTCGAGATAGTATTCATAAAACGAAAGTCTCAACGGATTTTGACTACCCAGGAGCACCGCGTAATTACCATCGGTTACTTCGACGTTCTCATGCGTCTCAGACCAAATTGCTCGATCGCTGTTCGGCGTTTTAAACAAACTAAATTGAAGCTCGGTGGTTCCAGAGTATTTGGCCCCGTCACTATTTTCTAATACTCCTTGATAGTGAATGAGTTTTTGAGATTGCGCAAAAACGCTGACAGAAAATGTAGTGGTCAGCAAGAGCATTAACAGGAAATTCAATTTTGCGGTCATGGTTTCATCACCCTCCAGTTGCTTCAAATGCTGGTCAGTAGCCAAACTGCTTTCTTAATTCTGCAACAGCGATTGTGTGTTTTTGTAGCCGAATTCTGTGAATGAGCAAGAACAAAAATAGAAGCGTAAAGGTAAACAGACTAAAAAAAAGCGTCAACTTCATGTCCGACGCCAGGCCCGAGCCCTCACCGCCGCCAATGACCGGAGTGGGGTGAATGTCCGCCCACAATCTGATAGAGAGGTAGACCAGGGGAACATCGACAAATCCAAAAATACCAAACACAGCAGCGAACCGTGCGCTGCGTTCCTCGCCCTCGACAAAATTTCGCAGCATGAGATAGGCCACATAAATGAACCACAAGACTAAGAATAAGGTTAAACGCGGGCTCCACTCCCACCACGTGTTCCACACCGGCCGGGCCCAAATTGGTCCGGTGATCAGAACCAGGGTGGAAAAAATGACCCCTATTTCAGCGGAAGAAACGGCGACGATATCGTACTTTCGATCCTTCTTCCACAGGTAAGCAATGCTGCAATAAAAAACGACGAAGAAAGCCAGGAAGCCAATCCACGCCGACGGTACGTGAAAATACAAAATCCGCGCAATTTGCCCCATGGAACGTTCTTCAGATGCAAACAAAAAAATAAGATAGAGATTGACGATCATGGCAAAAAACAATCCCCAACCAAGTACAGTCAACCACAATCTGGAGGTTTTTTGATTTGGCATATTGAGATTCTCCCTGGACTTACTCTTCAATCACATATTCAAAAGTTAACAATGCCACGATGACAAAGATGATGTCAAAGGCAATTAATATCTTCATCCAGCCCCAGGCTACGCTCCATTCTTGTTCTTCAAAGATAGCTACCGTGGCCTGCACAGAGCTAATGGTGATGGGGATGGAAACTGGAAAATGCAATATAGGCAGCATCACCTCCCGCGTTTTTGTATTCACGGCGATGGCCGAGAAAAGGGTGCCAGTGACGGCGAACCCCACCGTGCCCAGGAAAATGACCAAAAGCAGACGCGGCAAGGAACCGAGAATGTTGAAATCGAAGAAGATGCTGAACACAGGCAATATGATCAATTCAACCATGCTTATGAATAACAAGTTCACCAGGAACTTGCTGATGTAAATAACGTTGCGGTTGGTAGGTGCCAGCATTAACCCCTGCAAGCAACCTTTGTCGACTTCGTACACAAACGAGCGATTCATGCCCAGCAAACTGGCGAAAATGAAGGTCATCCACAGCATGCCCGGGGCTGCGGCCTGCACAAACTCATTTCCCGGCGGAAAGGCGAAATTAAAGATCACTGCGACAATTAAGCTGAAGATCAACATGGACAGGATCATCTCTTTGGTACGAAATTCCGAAAGAATGTCCTTCCAGAGGATGGCAGTGATTTTTCTCAGCATGATCAATGAATTTTTCTTGCTACGATTTCGTAGTAGGTATTTCGAAAAGTGCTTGCATCGATGGCAGCACGGTCTGCGTAAAAAGCGATTTGGCCTTTATTCAAAATCGCAACGGCATCTGCCATTTCGATGCCTCGTTCCAGATCGTGGGTCACCATCAGTATGGTGCGGCTCTTGCTCCTCAGGCGCTTCAACCAATCGGAGAGCATTTCGGCGGCGTGCTGGTCGAGACCCGTGTACGGTTCGTCCAGGAGCAGCACGCTTGGTTGGTGCAGCATCGCCCGGGCAATGGAGAGCCGCTGTTGCATGCCTCTGGAGAATGCTCGTACCCGGTCGCTGCGACGGTGTTGCAAGCCAACCTCAGCAAGGACCTGGTCGATTCTTACGGAGAGTTCAGGAACGTCATACAGCTTACCGTAAAAGCGTAGATTCTCCTCCGCGGTTAATTCCTCGTAGAGAAAAGTCTGGTGGGCAATCACTCCGATTTGCCTTCGGACGCTTTCCGGCTCCTTATCCAAGGAAAAGCCTCCAATGGTGACACTCCCAGAGGAGGCTGTGGTTAAAGTCGAAACGATTCGGATTAAAGTAGTTTTGCCAGCACCATTGGGTCCAAAAATCGTAAGATATTGACCCTTGTCGACCGATAGATTTACGCCTTTGAGTGCGTAATTGCTGCCAAAAGTTTTGCTCAGTCCTTTTATTTCAATCTTGGCAATCCTTGGCTCTAACTCGACGGACTCTTTAGATTCAATAGGGGTATTGATTTCACCTCCGCTACTCTGGTGCCGGGATGTTGCCGAAAACCCCCATTCGGGGAAATTTGCTGCATTCAATTTCAGTCAGAATTTTTCTCAAAAAGAGAGTCGCGCCTGCGCCTTCGATGTCCCCTTTCCGGTCTCAGGACGATGATACTTTGTTCCCGCAATTAGCACAATACTTGTCCTCACTTGAGATGGCGGTACCGCAAATCCAACAGTAATGCATTGTTTTTGAAGTTGCACGCCTCCCTTTTTTCTGCTTTCGCCTCTGAAATTGATCGATTTTTTTCAGCAATCCAATAGCCTCGTCCTTATATTGCTGTCGCAATTGCCGGAAATCTTCTTCGGACAGCTTTCCCATCCGATAATCGAATTCGATATCTTTTATGGCCGCATAAATGTTGTTTTTGTTTTCTTCTAAATCGTTGGCCCGGTGATTAGAATGAGCTTGCCGCCACAATTCTTTCTTCTCTTTTGATTGAACGATGGGATAGGCGATCAAGAACGATGTTGCAGCGGCTAACAGTATGAAAATAATTTCCGTCATGTTGGTGTAGCCTCGTTATCTATATGGACGCGACAATATAAGGATTCGACCGAATATTTACAAAGATTTTTTTGCGATTTGGTGTAAAAAAGCCCCCAGGAAAAATTACCTCCATATTTCGGCCTGGACCGCCGCGCAATCATGCTTTAACATTTTGGGCCTTCGAGACCTTGGTCCTGGTTTTTGCTCTGGAAAGGCCAAGTCCAATCCAAACGAGTCCCGTGATAATTAATGCGATGCTGATGAGCTGAGCCATGGTCAATCCCAACAAGACCTTGGGCGTTGTGCGGAAAAACTCCGTAAATATTCTGCCGATTCCGAGCAATATCAGATACAAACTGAATTTGAAGCCCGTGGGGTAGGTTTTCTTGCGAAGTTTCCACAGAAATGCAAAGATGGACAGTAGAATGATCATGTCGTAAATCGGGGTCGGATGGACCAATTGATTGGTCGGCACCACCCCCTTAGGAAACGATAACGCCCAGGGCACGTGTGTGGCGTATCCGTAATCGCCGTCGCCGGAGAGCAGACAGCCCATGCGGCCAAAGGTTTGGCCCAGTGCCAACAACGGAGCCATCAGGTCGCAGATGATTGGTATACTGATTTTATTATGGTTCACGTACCAGGTCACCCCAACAAAGCCTCCAGCCAGCCCTCCGTACCACACCAGGCCGGCACCGGTGAAAATCATGTCCCAGGGGTGAGCAAAGAATTGCGGTAAACGTTCAGCGATGAAATAGAGGCGTGCGCCCACAAATCCGCCGATCATGGCCGCCACAGCGATTCCGTTAGCGATGTCTGGATCGAGATGAATGCGGGCCAGTTCTTTTCGCAGGATCAGCGTGGGCACCAAGAACGCCAGCATGGCCATGACGCCGAAACTGTTGATCGTCAAGGGCCCAATTTTGAAGAGTTCTGGTATCATGGATCATCCCAAATATTTTAGTCTGCCAACTTGCAATGTTTTGCACATTGAACAAGGAGATTCAAAGGCAAGACATTGGCCCCTTTTGGGATCCGTCTTGCCTGAGTAAAAAATTTAATTGTCAATAAACTAACAAATTTAATTGTTAAAATCAAGGGGATTAAGGCAAGCCCAATCCTGTGGCACCGGGTCTTATATGCCTGCCACAGCATCCCAGGATGACTTGTCTTCAACGGGTTCGACGTGGATGGTCACTTCGCTATTGGCTAATTTTTGTTCTATTTCGCTTTCAATTCTCTCACAAAGGTCGTGAGCCGCCTGCACGGTTGATTCGCCTGCTACTAAGATGTGTAGATCAATAAACCGGACCGGTCCGGATTTCCGCGTGCGCAGGTTGTGGAAGTGCTGCACCTCATCTGAATGCCTTCTCAAGATGTGTTCAATGGCTTGCACTTCATCGCCGGGCAACGAGTAGTCCATTAACCCTCGAAACGAACGTTTAATCAGGTCTATTCCCGAAAAGACAATGTTCGTTGCAACCCCGAAGGCAATGATTGGGTCGAGGGCTTTTATGCCGGTAACGGCAACCACGACCAGTCCAGCAACCACGCCAATAGAGGTCCAAACATCGGTCAAAAGATGCCTGGCATCTGCTTCAAGGATGATGGAATCGTGCAGCGTGGCGGCCGCTAACAACGCTCTGGCCACAACAAAGTTGACAGCCGAAGCGCTCAGGGCCACGATTAATCCCGTGGTCAGGTTTGGCAGAGGTATGGGGTGGAGGAGCCTTCGGGTGGCAGAATAAAAAATGCCTCCTGCCGCAATAATAATCAGGGTGCCCTCAACACCGCTGGAAAAATACTCTGCCTTGTCGTGGCCATAGGTGTGGCTCATGTCTGCCGGCCGGGCGGCGTAAGCCAAAAGCGTCGCTGCTACGATGGCAGCGGTGAGATTCACCACCGATTCTGCCGCGTCACTCAGGAGTCCCACTGAATCGGTCAGATAATAGGCAGTCAGCTTCAAAGCCAAAGTGACCAACGAGGCCGCAATGGACAAGTAGACCACCTGATTTTTGTTTGTTAAGAAGCTCCGCAAAGTGCCCAATCGCTTCGGATTCCTTGTAACTTATGCCACATTTTAATTGAGCTGAGCAAAAAGGGATAACCACATCAAGGGCGCGCTAACTCATTTAGAATCTCTTCAACTAAGTAATGGCCCCCGGGAAAGGTGATGAGCTTGTAGGGAATGTTTTGCTGCTTCAACTGCTGTTCCTGTTCAGACACACGTGATTCGTTGGCGTATTCATCCTCGGTTCCAAGGACCAGGGTTAACTTTGAATTGGCAAGGATTTCCCGGCTGGCTGCAAGATCGAGGTCAGGTGGGACCAGGCCGGCCCACAGGATCAACCGGTCTGCTTTGGCGCAGCCCTGGCTTAGCCAGCGACACACTGTGGCGGTTCCCTGCGAAAAGCCCAGCACATAAACGCTCACGCTGTCCCTCTCGATTTGCTGGAAAATGCGCGTGTACAGCGTGTTCATATAATTGACATAGTCGGAGATTTCATGCAGGTGGTCTTCTTTGGTCATCCAGGACGCGCCGATCCGACCGGTAAATCCGCTCAGGTAAGCACGGGACAGCCCTTCGGGGGCAACGATGAGCCGGCGGCCGTCGTTCAATGCTGCAAAATGCTGGATGAAGTAACCGGCCAGTTGACCATAACCGTGACACACAAACCACACCTGCTGGATGTCCTCGTTTGGTTCGCCTAAGGTGACGTAGCGGGCGGTTTTAGTCACGGTCAGATGATGTTCCTGCATGCTTTTCTCCATTGAGACACCTTGGGTTGATGGGTTCCACTAAAATGCGGCGATAGCGTTTTAGCTGCACCTGGCCTGCGGGCGTGCCTTTTCGTTTGCTCACGTTGCCGCAAGTTGTCCAGTGGACGGCCACTCTGCGCGCTGTCTTGCCTTTGCTGAAATAGGCAGCTAACCCTGCAGCCACGCGCTTCACCTGCCGGGGACATTGTGTTGGGTGTTGCGGGTGTCTGGCAATAACGTGTGAACCTGGCATTCCGGCCACGTGAAACCAAAAATCGCTGGCCTTGCCCAGCCTGAGGCTCAAAGTTTCATTGGCGGCAGCGCTTTTCCCCACGAGAATTTCCCAGCCCTCATCCAGGTGGTACAGTCGAATATCGTCGTTTGTCTTCATGGCCCAAGTCTACACTCAAGGTAAGAAATATTTGCGGGAAATTCAAGGCATTATCAGTTGTCGTACGAAGCAACTTCTTTGTTGGTTCTACGTTAAGTGTATTACAAACCGGAACAGCACAGTATTAATGAAAATAGAGGAGTATGTGAAATGATTTTAGTGGTCGTATTCTTGTTGTCAATTGTTTTTGGTTGTTCGTATTTCTACTTGTGCAGGCGCGGGGAAGAACGCCGGCAAGAATTTCGCCGGCAGTCTCGGGCGAGTTGGGTGAAAACTTAGTGGCGAGAATCCCCAAAGCGAAAAGCCGGGTAAGTATTTCCCCGGCTTTTGTTTTTTGTGGTTGTGAGGATGTGGGTCTTTCCCCCAATATTCAACTCAACTATCAGCAGGGACCTTCTTGAGTTTCTGGATGAGTTGTATCGCCATTTGCGGATAAATATGGAAGTCATTGTAGCGCACAACGCCTTTCTTGTCGATAATCACGATCCAGGGGGTGCCGCCGGTTCGATAATTTCGCATCAAGATCGAAGGCCTTCCCCGCGTGCCGCTTTGGCCCACCGGGGTTTTTAGCTCATATTTCTCGATGGTCTTCCTGGCCTTACTGAAGCTATTGTAGTCATACCCTTCAAAGGTGGTCTGCACCGTAACGATGGCCACATCCGGATCGTCCCGAAATGCGCCGATGACTTGTTTGAGGGTAGGGAACCCGTATTTGTGACAACCCGGACACCAGGACTGGAAGCAGAAAAGGTAAATTACCTTGCCCTTGAAATCCGTCACGTCCAGTGACTTCTTGCCCTGGGGCAGTTGGTACCACTCTGTCACACCCCAGGTGGGTGCTTTTTGATTAATGATGCCACGATGCCTGGGGGTCGCGGTAAACGCTCCTGCAAGCAAGGAAATGAGCAACACAATGTTCAGCATGGGAATCCTCTGCTTTGGTTTCTTCTAACTCAATAAACTCTGTTAATTGTGAAAACAACTGATTTGGTCAAAAAATTTCCATTTATGACCCCTAACCCGGACGAGCCGGAACCAAACAGGTTTTTTGAAAAGGATGCTGGTTCCGTTTTACGCGTGACTTCCACGGAAAACAGACAGAATATGTCACCCCTTTCGGGGTTGCCAATTTCCCC
>JBHHYI010000069.1:0-21490 GCA_046757525.1 bacterium
CCGTCACGAGTGTATTGATTTCGTTGAAAGCGGTTGGGGTTTTGTGAGTGTGAATTGGGTCCAATAGATATTATATTTCCAACCTATAAAGAACTTTCTGTTCTACTCAATAGTCAAAATATGCTAAGTCATAATTCTCATCGTGCTTAAATAGTCATTCTTTAAACATGGATAGATCAATCTCAAACCAATCTTGCAGTCCCTGAACTCGATAAATTCATTTGTAGAAATGACAAAAGGTGCAAAAAATCCGACCATAATTGATTACATTGCCGTTGTTGTCAAGTGGCGAAAAATGATTATCGTTAATTTTTTCGTAGTCACTTTACTAACAGCAGCGTATTCGTTAGTCATGCCTAAGACCTTTACAGCTATAACGACCATACTTCCGCCGTCCGAAGAAAGCAATGGTCTTGGCGTTGCGAGCCTTGTTGGAAGTCTACCATTTGGTAGCTTGGGTTTAGGCAATGTCACCGCTGAAACTAACATTTTCATTGCTATCTTAAACAGCCGCACAGTTATGGAGACGATTGCAAAGGAATTTGATCTAATGCAATTATATAATACAGAAAACATGGAAGAAACTGTTAAGAGTTTGAGAGAAAATGTTTCTGTGGTCGTCAATGATGACGGGACCATAAGCGTATCTGCTTCTGCTCAAACAGGATTTTTAGCTTTTAATGAAGACGAAAAGAACAAAGTCAGAAATCTGGCTAAAGATATTTCGAATGCTTTTGTCCACGAATTAGATCAGGTAAACTCTAGACTTAAAAGTGAGAGAGCAAAGAATAATAGAATCTTTATTGAAAAAAGGTACTTGAAAAATCTAAGTGACCTCCATCGTGCTGAAGATTCTTTGAAGAACTTTCAAGAAATCTATGGCGTTATTGCTTTGCCAGAGCAAACTGACGCATCTATTCAGGCAGCGGCAGAGTTAAATGCAAAAATTACCACCAAGGAAATAGAGGTAGCTGTTTTGAGCAAATATATGAGTGGCTCGCATATGAAATTGAATCGCGCAAAAAGCGAATTAAGGGAGTTGAAAAGAAAATTAAAGGAAATGAAGGAGGGTATAAACTACGACTTAACGAGTCCCCAGGATGGCCATAATAATACTGATTTGTTTATTCCATTAAATGAAGCTCCAGATATAGGTCTAAAATATATACGGTTATATAGAGAGGTCACATTACAGGAAAAGCTATTAGAATTTCTGCTTCCCCAGTATGAACAAGCGAAGATTCAAGAAGCAAAGGACACGCCCACTGTACAAGTGCTGGATGAGGCCATAACTCCAATCAAGAGAACCAGTCCAAAACGCACGATCATTGTATTGCTTAGTGGATTCTTGAGCCTGATATTGAGTGTTTGTTTGATCCTGATGTTCGAGTATTGGCAAAGAGTAAAGAGGGAAGGTGGGGACGATTTCGAGAAATTGTCCACAGCGCTTTTTCAACTGAGGCGCGACTTTCATCTTATTAGAAGAAAAAATTGATCACAGGAAACAAGGTCCGAAGGCAAAGTGGGCTACTTCAAAACAGCTCCGGCATTAGATCTATCCATTGTCATCGTTAGTTTCAATGTCAAAGATTTCTTAAAAGCGTGCCTAAATTCGCTCTATCATAGCATAGTAGATATCGAATTTGAAGTCTTTGTAGTGGACAACAATTCACAAGATGCTACAGCCCAAATGATTGAAAGAGATTTCCCCCAGGTTAAGTTGATTCAAAACCATGAAAACATTGGATTTGTTAAAGCCAATAATAGAGCCTTTGAAAGAAGTCAAGGCAGATATATTTTGATGCTAAACCCTGATACAGTGATTCTGGAAAACTATCTTCACGTAACGGTAAGATATTTTGACCAGGAGCCAAATGTCGGGGCCATTGGTTGTAAAATGCTAAATCCAGACCACAGTTTGCAAGCTTCTTGCTACAACTTTCCAAGTCTTCGGGAAATTTTTGGGATGTACTTTGTCGGTAGTCAAAAATTCAGTGGCTTGAAGAAAATGGACTACAATAAAACTCAAGAAGTCGATTTTGTCCGTGGTGCATTCTTGGCGCTTAATAGACGATGTCTGGAAGAGATTGGTTTATTGGACGAAAGGCTATTCATGTTTGGTGAGGAAACTGACCTTTGCTATCGTATGAAGCTCAGGGGGTGGAAAGTGTTGTACATGCCCGACACCGTCATTATTCATCACAAGGGTAAGAGTACGGAACAGATCACGGACAATATGTACTCGCAAAGAATCCAAAGTTTGATTTACTATTTTCAAAAACATCGTAGTAAGTTAAGTACATTTATGCTCAGAGTTATTATTTTCTTAGGTGTGGGTTCAAGGCTATTGCTCAGGGCTCTTATCAATATTAGAAATAAGTATTCTGGGAAAAAAACAATTTCTAAGGATACGCAATTCGAAGCATTAAGATTAGCATTAGGCCTGAACAAATAACATCGGTGCAAAATTTACTTTAGGATGTACTTTTGAAAAAAGTTTTAAAGCTCATTGGCACCAAGAAAGTATTTGCTCTTTTAAACAAGTCCATCCCCACGCTTAATGGCCTTCTCACTGTCTTTGTTATTATTAGAACAATCCCAAAATATGAATTCGGGCTTTTGGCCTTAATCAATACATTTGATTTTGCTCTGTTTGCCTTTAGCGGAGGGTTGATTCTTCAGGCGTTACAAAAATATGCTGCTGAGGTTGACGGTGATGAACTCAACGATTTAGCTACCAATTCGGTATTTCTTTACACTACCTTATCATTAGCACCGGCGATATTTGTTGCAATATTCGCAAAAAACATAGAAGCTTTTCTAAATGCAGAATCATTGTCAAAACTCTTAAGATGGTTACCGTTAATAGTCGTTTCGCATTGGGGCAGAAAGTTCGGGTATTACATTCTGCTGGCAAAAGAAAAGCTTGTAGAAGTCTTTATAGTCGATTTTGTCCCATTTGTTATTTCAGCAATTCTTCTTTTCTCTCTTTACTTTTCGAACAATCTGAGAACAGCTTTGGCGATCGTAATCGTGCGCTTGGTTTCTGATTTTGGGGCTGCAGCGGTCAGCCTCAATTATTTGAAAAGAGATATCCGATTAACCAAGAAGCTAAATCAATTCTGGCTAAGAAGACTGCTGAGTTTTGGAAAATACTCCTTTGGGACGACCATTGGCAACCTAATCCATGCTCGCACCGATACGCTGATGATAGCTTATTTTTACAATCCAGTAGCGTTGGCCGTGTACAATTCAGCCAGAGGGATTGCAGATTTCTTTAGAACTTTTGTTCAAGCCGCAAACATGATTGTCTTACCTAGAGCTTCAAACCTTTTTGCTAAAAGCGATATTAAAGGAGTCAGAACAATTTATTTTAAAGGGATTATCTTTTCATTAATCCTCGTATTTCCCATAGCCTTAATCATGTTAAGTGTGCCGAAATTCATTCTCAATTTAGCCTACGGTGGAAAATATCAAGAAAGTGCAAGCATACTTCAGATATTGGCTTTCGCTTCGTTGATAAGTCCATTAGGAACCATTGGATCCAGTGTAGCGGCCGGTATTGGCAAACCAAATCTAACTTTTATTGCCATGTGGTTGTCGGTATTGGTGAATATTGGCTTAAATCTTCTACTCATCCCCCAATATGGTGCCATTGGTGCGGCTTACGCGACTCTTGCAGCAATCGTAATAGGAGGTTTTGCTATCACACGATTTGTTCACCGCGCCATTAACCTGTCCTTCAGCAAGGTAGGTAAAGCATCATTAACCGGAATGGTTCTGTCGGTCAAGGACAAGAAATGATCGAAGCGCAAGAAAAATACATTGAGCAGAGCACTAAGATAGCAGTTATTGTCATTTCTATACTGCTAACTATTTCCGTTCTAATAGCCTTATTTCGAAGTGTGCCATTTCAATATTTCGTTGTAGCCCTGACCTGTATTGTTGCCATTCCGTTTTTTCTCAGCGTTGAAAAAATAATTTGCCTGTTGACGTTTTACGTCATAGCTTTCGAGATCCCACTGTTTAAAGGGAGTCTTTATCCTCTGTCCGTTAATTATTTTGTCATAGACCTCGCGCTGCTGCTTTTATTTTTGTTTCTTTTAGGTGACTACAGTTTTAAAAAAAATGAGTCTGATTTCAGTCCCTTTTTTAGCTGGCCCTTTTTATTGTTTTTCTTAATTGTGGGATTGTCATTTTTCATGGGGATCAGATACGGGAACAATCTGCATTACCTGCGCAGTGAACTCAGGATTCTGGGTTACTATGCGGTTTATTTCGTGGCGGTAAGACACTTTCAGGAGGAGCGATGGATTAAAATATTTTCGATTACCATTGTCATAGCCACATTGCTTGTGACATTTGACTACCTTTACACCTACAATTCATTACCTATCTTCAGATTTGTGTCCAGGCAGGTGCACATCTTTTTGTTGGTCACGCCTTTTCTGGTAAGCCTAATGATTCTGGATAAAAACACTTTAAGAAGAATTGTTTATTTTATTCTCTTAATACCCATCAGTTTAAGTGTCATTATTTCTCAAACCAGAGGGACCTGGTTTTCCATTTTCATTGCCATTCTATTGGCTGCATTCCTTTCTTTATTTGCGAGCTTTAAAGGGCAACGCAAGATTCTGTCATTTTCTTTTGCAATCTTAACTTTGCTCATCATCGTCATTTTTAGCTTGAATCTGATCGGAAGAATGTCTAAAACGAAAGAGGAATTTGTACAAACCAGAGTCGAAAGTATATCTAACCTTCAAGCTGATTATTCATTAGCCATGCGGGCTCATTCTTATTTGACGGTGTTAAAAAAGATTCAGAGTCACCCCTGGCTTGGTAATGGCCTCGGTGCAACGGCAACCTATTTGTTTTTTGGCCAATATTCTACCCAAAATAATGTCGATAGCACCTATCTCACGATTTTGTGGAAAATGGGGATTGCGGGCTTACTTGTTTTTCTCTTTTTATATTTTCTTCTATTGAAGAAGGCCTTTTTCATTTACCGAAAGGAACAGGATCTTTTTCTAAGGGCATTTGCGGTTGGAATGCTTTCGGCTTTTGCGGCTTTCTTAATCCTGGGAACCATAAGTCCGATTCTAATATCGAGCAGATTTAATTTTCTCTTTGGGGTGTTGTTTGCTATTACAGAAATTCTGGCACAGAAAACATTTAAACAGAGGGTACTTGAGAAGGCCTAAAAACCACATGTTGCCATGTACATGCGAAGGATAATCTATTTGACTTGTATTGAAAGGATTTTCTTTGGAGTACTTAGAAGCCAGGTAATTAAGACTCTGATGGCGATGGAAGAGACATCAAGAGACCTTAACATATCACTAGTTTCATTTATCCCAATTCACCACTATATTAAATACAGAGATATTAGACAACAACTCAAAACCGAATTTAGAAATTTGGGCATGCAATTTATACCCATCCCGATATTGTTTTTGAGCCGCGACATCAATATTCGTTCCTGGCTACTTCCTCTTTTTTTGGTTCAGACCTTACCGGTCATGTTCGCTGTGGCATTATTTAACCATGCTGCAATTATTCATGCCCGCAGTTATCCGGCAAGTTTGGTTGGCCTATTCATAAAAAAGCTCTTAGGTGTGAAACTAATTTTTGATATGCGCGGACTTTACGTTGATGAAGCCTTGCTTGTCAACAAATTCAAACCAAATTCAAGCGACGAGAAGCTATGGCGCAAACTAGAAGCATGGCTTGTTCTAAAATCCGATGCTGTAATAGGAGTTTCACCAGGATTTAGAACGCATTTGGGCGGCCTTCTTAATGACACAAGATTCTTTGTCGTACCCTGTTCCGTTGATCTGGCCGAGTTTTATTTCGATGCAAACAAACGTCTAATGCGACGGAAGGAATTAAATTTAGCAAAACGCTTTATTGCTGTTTTTTCTGGTAGTCTAGGATCCTGGGTTTCAGTTCAATCGATTATTACGACCTTTAAAAAAATACAAGTTGTCAAAAAGAATGCCTTCTTGCTAATTCTTACACAGACCACCGATCCTGGAATCAAAGAACGTCTGCTTCCGCTTGGAAGTAAGAACTTTGCAATTTTCAATCTGAAACCCGAGCAGGTCGCTGATATGTTACGAATTGCGGATATAGCATTATTGCTTCGGAAGAAAAACGTTGTGAACGAAGTAGCCTTGGCAGTAAAATTCGGCGAGTACTTAGCTTCTGGCATCCCTGTCGTGGCAACCAAATCTGCCCGCGAAGTAGCACGATTAGTAGAAGAACATGGATGTGGCGTTGTGTTAGAAGACGAAAATGATCCAAATTTAGAAGACAAAATCAAGGAGTTGATTAGATGTAAAGAAATCTATCGAACCAACGGGTTGAGGCTGGTTAAAGAATATTTGTCACTCCAACTTTGTAGCAGCAAGTTCATTGATATCTACGACAAATTGTTATTATAATTCCTTCTGAGCACTGATTTATGATTACAGCCTGAAACTCGTATGAAAGAAAGATTTCTTGAGATGCACAAATTAGTCTATGGACAAAGAACAAACATTATGTTGAAGGAATGGGCAACCTATGCCTCTACAATTCACTGGTGAATTCTTCCTTCCAGGGCAAACTCCAAAGCGGCTGGAAGAGGATCCCGTAGAACGTTATAAGTTTGCTTGTCGTTTTGTTGAAGGGAAGACTGTCTTGGACATTGCTTGTGGTGTAGGTGACGGGTCTAATATTATGGCGGAATTCAGGGCTTCATGGGTAGATGGCGTTGACATATCTAAAGATGTTATAGAATACGCACAATCTAACTATCAGGTTCAAAACCTTTCTTTCCACATAAGAGACATCAGTCAGTTCAAGCCAGGTAAAATCTATGATGTAATCACTGGTTTCGAAACTATAGAGCACGTTGAGGATCACCAGGCGGTACTATTGAATCTTTATTCGCTGCTCAAGGAAGGAGGTATGCTTATTATTTCTTTTCCGAATAGAACCAACTTCGCCTGGTTCAAAGTCATTTCATGACAAACCGTCCAACAAATTCCATATCCTGGAGTTCACTATTGAGGAACTAAGAAACGGGTTAGTTCGTGTTGGTTTTGAAGTAAATGATTTAGACATTTTTGTTCAGAGACAACAAGTGTATTTTTCTAACAAATTGTTGAGGAACCTGTACAATAAGATTCTCAAGCCCAATGAACGTTTCAGCCCGATCGTCATGCGCGTTAGCCGTTTGGTGCCAAGATACATTGTAATCATTGCAAGGAAACAAAGTAGGCATGTCGTCGCCTGAGTATTTTTAAATGAAAGTATTATTCTTTCTTGTATTTCCAGAAATCAATGCCGGCAGCAGATATAGGGTGTACAAGTACTTAAGCTATTTAGAAAAAGAAAATATCGAATATGCGGTCTGTCCACCCATGTCAAATGGATTATTCCAGTATCTTTACCAAACAAAAAACCCAATAAAAAAGGCGTTGTTTTATCTAATCACTTATTTGGTGAGAGTAAGAGATTTGGCCAAAGTAAAAAGTTATGACCTCATATTTATCCACCAGGGATTGTGTTATTTTGGTCCCCCCGTATTGGAATATTTCATTGCCAGACTAAACAAAAATATTATTCTTGATATCGATGATGCCCATTTTGCCAAACCTCTCTTTGCTACCGGTTTCGGGGCACGATTTCATGACCGGAACAGAATTGCCAAGCTGTGCAAGCTGTCGAGCCAGGTGATTGTCAGCGTTGACTATATAAAGCAATACGTTGAAAAACATAATACTAATGTTGTGGTAATTCCCACTTCAGTAGATCTCGCAAGATATGTATTAAAGGACTACAAGCGCGAAAGCAACCGCTCATTGGTGATCGGCTGGGCCGGCACAGCCTCTGGGTTAGTTTATTTGCGAAATTTAGAAAAGGTTCTTGAACAATTATCTCAGCGATATGACTTTCACCTGAAGATAATCTGCACCGATACAATTCCGTTAAGAAATGTGAAAGTGACTCATTGCCAATGGTCGCTGGAAAACGAAATCCGTGATCTGCAAAGTTTGGACATTGGCATCATGCCCCTGCCCGATTCAGAATTTGAAAAAGGCAAAGGCGGATTCAAACTAATTCAATATATGGGCGTAGGTGTACCAGTGGTGTGTTCTCCAGTAGGTGTTAATAGTGAAATAGTTCAGGATGGAATCAACGGTTTCTTAGCCGAAACTGAAAACGAATGGCTCGAAAAATTATCCCTATTACTTGAAAATGAAGAAATACGAGAGAAGGTCGGCAAAAAAGGCAGAGAAAGTATTCAAGACAAATTTACTATTGAGGGTAATGCTGCGAAATTTGTCCAGGTGATTAAAAATAGCGTCCATTAACGTTTCTCAAAAAGGATACGATTTCCATCATAATGCACATCGTCATCGACGCACATTTAGCAGTCAAACAAATCGATGGGGTGGCCCGGTATTTGAATGGGTTGCTAACCGAGCTACCTAAAGTGGATCCGGCCATTCGATACACGATCCTTTCTCTGCCGTCGGAAGCTTCGAGTTTGCCAGAAGCGATATTTGCCAATCCCAATGTGCAACGGGTTGAAATAAATGTGGACGGGCTTTCGCCAAGGCAGCATCTCATGATGCGTGGACTGTTGCAAGAGTTGCAAGCGGACCTGTACCATCATCCGCAATTCGATTTGCCGGTGGGCATTGGGGTGCCCTCGGTGGTTACCATTCACGATTTAAAATATCTGGCACATCCCCAGTTCTTGAAAAAAAAAAGCCGCCTGAAAAGTCTCTACATCAAAAAATCGTTGCAGCATTCTCTCAAGGCGGCCAGGCAAATCATCGCCGTCTCCAAAAATACGTTGCACGATTTAGAAAAATTATTTTCTTTCGATAAAGAAAAGGTGTCTGTGATCCACCACGGCGTCCGGAAGTCGTCGAGGCGGCGTGCAGATGACAAAATTGTGCCCCCAGGCATGATGGCCAATGACTTTGTTCTATTTGTCGGCACCAGGCGTCCGCACAAAAACCTTGTGGGTCTGATCGAAGCCTGCCACATCTTGCGCAACCGCTACAGGCTGGCCGTGGACCTGGTGGTCGCGGGCAAAGCGTACGCCGACTATTCCGAACCGGAAAAGACAGTTAGAGACCTTGGCATGGAATCTCACACCCACTTTCTGGACTTTGTGCCAGACCGCGATCTGACGGCACTTTACCGGTCTGCCAGAGTGGTCGCGCTGGTTTCATTTTTCGAAGGTTTCGGGTTACCGCTCCTGGAGGCCATGTCCTACGGCACACCGGTGATCGGTTCCAACACCACCTCCATTCCGGAGGTAATCGGGGACGCCGGCCTTCTCGCAAATCCCGACGACCCAAACGATATAGCACAAAAAATCTACCAGATCATTTCTGATGAGGCGACGGCTCAAAAACTGTCCCGGGCCGGCCTGCAACGTTGTAAGCAATTTACCTGGAAATCTGTTGCAAAATCCACTTTAAATGTTTATAATAAAGCATTATCGAGTTGAATTCTGCCCTCACTAATTGCCTGATTCAGTAAATATCGGAAATGACAAAGCGTAACGAGAGAATTCGCGTTCTGCACATCATTACGAACCTGCCGGTGGGCGGCGCTCAGGACAATACTCTGATAACGGTAGAAAGGCTAAATCGCGAGAAATACGATGTGAGCCTCATCTGTTCCTCCGAGGGCCACTGGGTCAGGCGGGCGCTGCAGATGCAAGATCTAAACTTGATCTTCGTCGACGAGCTTACCCGCAAGATCCAGACCCTGTACGATATGATCGCTTTGTGGCGAATTTACAAAATCATCAAAAAGGGACAATTTACCATCGTTCACACACACAGCTCCAAGCCGGGTTTTATCGGGCGCATTGCGGCAAAACTGGCGGGCGTTCCCATCATCATTCACACCATTCACGGCTTCCCGTTTCACGACTTCATGTCCCCGGCGGTCAAACGATTCTACATCTACATCGAGAGGTTTCTGTCAAAACTGTCGGACAAGCTCATCACGGTTTCAACCTTGAATCTGGAAAAGGCGGTTCGTCTAAAGCTTGCCGAAAGGGAGAATTTCGTCAATGTTTACAGCGGCATCGATTTCGACAAATTTGATGTGTCGGTGGATGTGGAAGCCAAGAAACGTGAATTGGGCATCCTGAACGGTGAGAAGATCGTCGGCATGGTGGGACGCTTCTCGCAACAAAAAGCCCCGTTGGATTTTATCCGGGCGATCCCCGAGGTACTAAAACAGAGAAATAACGTCCGATTTGTTCTGGTGGGAGACGGCGAGCTCAAGCAAGATATGTACGAACTGGCGGAAAAGTTGGACATCGATTCCAAGATTATGTTTATGGGATTTCGTGAAGACGTCCCGGAGCTGTTGCGGGTCCTGGACGTGTTCGTGTTGACGTCGTTGTGGGAAGGCCTGGGGCGTTCATTGACCGAGGCCATGTACACCGGCCGGCCCATCGTGGCAACCGATGTGGAAGGCGTGCCGGAGCTGGTGAAAAATGGCAAGACCGGAATCCTGGTGCAGCCCCAGGATGTCCATTCCATTGCACAGGGAATCCTGGAGCTCTTATCCGACAGGGAATTGTCGCGACAGTTGGGACAGGCGGCAAAACAAAAGATTTCAGATGAATTTGACGCCGAACACATGGTAACCGATTTAGAGGAAGTGTACCGTCAAGTACTTGATAGTAAGAAAAACAAGACCAGGGTTTAAATGTCAGCCCGTTTGGAGAAGATTTTACTTTTCGCGATCGATTTTGTAGCGATCAACCTCACTTTTTTTGTCTGGTCGTGGTTGAGAAGGGAGGAAGGATTCTTTTCGGTCACGGATCCCGGGCAGTACGCGATTAACTCGCTTTTCGTGTTTTTTTACTGGTTTTTGGTTTTCTTGTTTTGTGGACTCTACAAATCTCTCTATGCAAGGTCGCGGGTGGACGAGTTTCTCAAGATTTTCAAAGCCATAACTTTTGGTATTATCTTGATCTACGTGATTACGATGGACATTCAGAACGATCTCAAAAGCCCTCTCCGGCCCAGCAGGGCCATGATTCTGTCCTATTGGCTCTTGATGCTGTTCGTGGTCAGCCATGCCCGCATCCTGTTTCGCACCGTGGAACGTCGTTTGTTAGAAGCCGGGGTAGGGTGGATCAAAACCTTGATCGTGGGCTGGAGCAATGAAGCCCATCAGCTTTATGATCAGCTCAAGAAGTACCCGGCGCTGGGATACGATGTCGTAGGTTTCATTTCAAATGGCCAGGCCGCACCTCAAAAACGATACAAGGATCGCCGGCTGTTAGGTTCTATGGAAAACATCGGCCAAGTAATCAAACAAGAAAAAATCAAAGAGGTCCTCATCGCCCTGGAAAAGGATTCAAAAGAGGGGGTGGCCAAGGTTTTGAATCACTGCAATGGTCTACGGGTGCGTTTTAAGATCTTGCCGGATTTGCACGATGTGCTCATCGGCAAAGTTCGCACCAATCAGATCTATGGCTTGCCGCTCATTGAGATTTTGCCGGGCCCGCTGTCGGGTTGGCAGAGGTATGTGAAGCGGCTGGTCGATATTCTGGTCTCTCTGTGTGTCCTGTCCTGTGTGCTGCCACTGTGGGTTATCGTTGCCATTGCGATCCGGCTGGATAGCCGCGGGCCCGTTCTTTTCAAACAGGAAAGAATCGGCAAAGATGGCAAGGTATTTACGATCTACAAATTTCGGTCGATGTTTGATGATGCGGAATCACAAACTGGACCCAAGTGGGCCGAAAAGGACGATCCGCGCATCACCCGTGTTGGCAAGGTCATTCGCAAACTGCGCATCGACGAAATTCCTCAGTTTTTCAATGTGCTCAAGGGCGACATGAGCCTGGTGGGTCCGCGACCGGAGCGGCCCTATTTTGTGCAAAAGCTTAAGAAGATGGTTCCCCTGTACACCCAGCGCCAACGTGTGCGGCCAGGCATCACCGGCTGGGCCCAGATCAAAGGGAAATACGATCGATCGCTCGAAGATGTCAAACGCAAGCTGCAATATGACTTGTTCTATTTGGAGAATCTGTCGTTGAGGCTCGATTTCAAGATCATTGTCAACACCATCTACGTCATCTTATGTGGCAAGGGACACTAAATGCTCGACCTGAAATTCATTCGCGAAAACTCTAAATTGGTCGCTGAAGCTCTCGAGAACAGACGGGAAAAAGTTGATTTGGAGCGCCTGCTCGAGTTGGAGAGCGAAAGGCGGGAGTGTTTGCAAAAAGTTGAAGCGTTGAAACACGACAGAAATGTCGCTTCACAAAGAATCGCCCGGCTCAAGCGCTCAGGCCAGGAGGCCCAACAAGACATTGCGCAAATGCAAAGCGTGGCAGAAGAGATCAAGAAATTGGACGAAGCGTTCAAGGTCATTGAGAAAGAGATTCGAACCCTTTTGAGCTGGATTCCCAACATTCCCCACGCGTCCGTACCTGTGGGCGCGGGCGAAAAGGACAATGTGGAAATCAGACGCTGGGGGGAAACGCCAGAGACCGATTTCCAGCCCAAACCGCACTGGGAAGTGGCCGAGGAGCTGGGCATCGTGGATTTTGGCCGCGGTTCCAAAGTGGCGGGCGCTTTTTTCGTGAATTACAGCGGCCTCGGCGCCAGCCTGGAACGCGCGCTGATCAACTTCATGCTGGATTTGCACACGAACAAACACGGCTACCAGGAGGTTTCGCCCCCCTTTGTGGTCAACCGCTCGACCATTTTCGCCACGGGTCAGCTTCCCAAATTGGAGGAAGACATGTACCGGGTGGAGCTGGACGACCTTTTCCTGATTCCGACGGCAGAAGTGCCGGTGACCAGCTTGCACCGAGATGAAATCCTGAAAGACAAAGATCTGCCGATCTATTACACCGCCTACACCCCGTGTTTTCGCAGAGAGGCCGGTTCTTACGGGCGCGATACCCGCGGCCTGGTGCGCATCCACCAATTCGACAAAGTGGAAATGGTCAAAATCGTAAAACCGGAAACCTCCTACGAAGAATTGGAACGGCTGGTCGAAAATGCAGAAGAGGTGTTGCAAGCCCTGAAGTTGCCGTACCGGGTGTTGCAGCTTTGCACCGCCGAATTGGGCTTCAGCGCGGCCAAATGCTACGACCTCGAGGTGTGGGCCCCCGGGGTGCAAAAGTGGCTCGAGGTCTCTTCTTGCAGCAACTGCGTCGATTTTCAAGCTCGCCGAGGCAACATTCGCTTCCGGCGGGACGCCACCGGCAAGACCGAATTCGTACACACCCTAAACGGTTCTGGTTTGGCGCTGCCCAGAACGGTCATCGCCATTTTAGAAAACTACCAGACCGACGAAGGAACGGTCATGGTGCCGGAAGTGTTGAGGAAATACGTACAGGTTGATGTCATTAAGTAGTAGCACCGTTGTGCGTAGTGGATTAGCTCATGAGGAAAAAACACGTTGATCGAGAAGTCCGTTTCGTGGTCTGCATCGTTGATTCTGAACCGGACCTGGAACGCCGCAAGGTTTACCAGGTTTTGCCGGATGAATCTGCGGCCAGGGACCATGACATTAGAGTGATTGATGAATCGGGCGAGGAGATTACTTATGCCCGGCGAGCTATTTTGTGGCAATTGAATTGCCGAAAACGGCAGAAGAATCGCTAATGGCAGAAAGCTAATTCCCGCCACGACTCCGGTTAGGTTCGTAACTTACTGGGATATGGAGTCAATCTTTATTAAAGATGAGCTATAACATTAATAATTACTTAACAGTTCACCTGCCCGAACGATCCCATAAGAAATGTGAGGTTCGTGTTCTGTCATTCCCGCAATCTTTTGAGCGGGAATCCACAACGGCTTTTCAAATAGATTCCTTCGGCGTAATAGACTACCCGTCATGGAGGACTTGTGCTACACGTTACCTACTCAAATCGACATAGAGCCAAAAAAAGCTGCCGAGTGAAAACAAGGAATTGAGTTGATAATTAAGATGGTTCTCGTTATATCTCTTAAAGTTTTACCAACAATTTTAGGATGAGCGATTATGAGTTTCCCTGCAAGAAAACTTAACTACCCATATATCACCTCAAGCCCCAAAATCGCGCAGGGTGCCCCTCTGATTGATGGAACAAGAATCACGGTTCGAACTATCGCTGGGTACTACCAGATGGGAATGGACGTAGATGAAATTCTCGCCACGCTTCCGCACCTCTCTCCCGCGCAAGTTCATTCCGCACTTGCCTATTACTTCGACCACCAAGATGATATTGACGCCGATTTGCGCGACAGTTCGGACGAAGAAAAATGGAAACAAAAAGTCGCTAAACATCCGAACGAAGGGGCTTGATTGCGTGGACAAAATCAGACTCTTTCTTGATCCTAATGAGGAAGTGAAATGAATCCCACGACATCTATGTCCAATCGCCGGATCCGCTCATTGGGATCTACTGACGAAACTTATTGCCATATAAAAGTATTGCTTTTTAGTCATAGATGAGTAAAATGTCAGAAACCCAACTCCGTGAAACCATCGTTGAAATCGGGCGCCGCATGTACCAGCGCGGTTTTGTGGCGGCCAACGACGGTAACATCAGCGCACGCTTGGATGCCAAGCGCGTTCTTACAACCCCCACTGGCGTTTCCAAAGGCTTCATGGCACCGGAGAGCCTGGTGGTGGTGGATTTGCAAGGCCAGCCCCTGACACCAGGCAAGCCGTCAACGGAACTGCCCATGCACTTGTTCATTTACTCAGAGCGGCCCGATGTTTCTGCGGTGGTGCACGCCCATCCACCGTATGCTACTGGATTCGCCACCGCGGGCCTGGCACTGGACAAATGTATCCTGGCGGAAGTGATCGTCACCATAGGCACCGTTCCTTTGGCTGAGTACGGCACGCCGTCCACGGAGGAGTTGCCCAATACGCTCAAGCCGTACCTTCACTCGTGTGAAGCGTTCCTCATGGCCAACCACGGCGTGGTGACCGTGGGCAAAGATTTAATGGATGCTTTCTTCAAACTGGAACGGGTGGAACATTACGCGCACATCGTTTTCATTGCCCGCGCCCTGGGTGGAGAGAGAATCCTGCCGAAGGACGCAGTGGAAAAGCTGTACACCTTGCGGGACAAATATGGCGCCGTTGCCTTGAACCCGGGATGCTACGCCTGTTACGACGACTGCATTGGCGAAACCTGTGTTAATCACCAAACCAAATACAGTGCGGAAGCACCGGATCATTTCGGCGAAATTGTGGAAAAGGTTCTGGCGGCAGTGCGGTGACCCTGAGTATTTCTGCGGTAAGTTCAAGAGATGAATATAGTAGACCGACTTTTACGTTTCGAACACGGAGGTGACGGTGGAAACGGCTGGCTGGCTTTCGATTCTCCCCCCGATCATAGCCATTGTTTTAGCTATCCGGACAAAACAAGTCTTCATTTCCCTTTTCTTTGGCATCTGGCTGGGCTGGACGGTTTTGGCTGGCGGCAATCCAATCACAGGACTGGCTTCCGCTTTGGATTCCTGTATCAAGGTGTTCCAGGATGACGGGAACACCAAAGTCATTGCTTTCAGCGCCATGGTCGGTGCGCTCATCGCGTTTACGCAACGATCCGGAGGCGTCGACGGCTTCATTCAATGGTTGCTGCAAAAGGGATTCGTCAAGGACCGGAGAAGCGCCGGGCTTTTAGCCTGGATTACCGGCGCAGTCATCTTCGTTGAATCGAGTATTACCTGCCTGGTTACCGGCGCCGTGTCTCGCCCCATTTTCGACAAACTAAAAATCTCCCGCGAAAAACTGGCTTACATTTGCGATTCAACTTCGGCGCCCGTGTGCATCTTGATCCCTCTAAATGGTTGGGGAGCTTACATCTTGGCGCTGTTGGCCACCCAAAGTGTGGACCGGCCCTTTCTCACCTTGCTCAAATCCATTCCATTCAATCTCTATGCCATCTTTACAGTCGGGCTGGTGCTCCTGGTCATCCTGACGGGAAAGGATTTTGGCCCGATGAAGAGCGCTGAGAAGCGGGCTCGCGAGCAGGGCAAGGTCTTGCGCGACGGGGCTGAGCCGCTGGTGGCAACCGAGATCATCGCCATCGAAACCAAGGCGGGCATTCGTCCGAAAGCGGTCAATATGCTCGTCCCAATTCTGATCATGGTGGTCATGATGCCGGTTAATCTTTTGATTACCGGACATGGCAACATCATGAACGGTTCGGGATCCACCTCGGTTTTCTGGGCGGTGCTGGCGGCCATAACCATTGCAGGCGGGATGTACATGGCGCAGGGAATCATGAAATTGAACGAAGTCGTGGATTTGTTTTTCAAAGGATTAGGGGGGTTGATGCCGCTGGCTTTGTTGATGATGCTTGCCTTTGCCATTGGCAACACCTGCAAGGCGTTGGGCACCGGGCCTTACGTGGCTAATGTCGCTAAATCGTGGGTGAGCCCGGGTTTTGTTCCAGCGATCTTGTTTCTGGTGTCCGGGTTCATCGCCTTCTCTACGGGCACTTCCTGGGGCACCTTCGCAATCATGATTCCAATCGGTATTCCCATGATCAAACTCATGGATGCCAATATCTACACAACCCTGGGGGCGATTTTGAGCGGGGGCATTTTTGGCGACCACTGTTCGCCAATCTCCGACACCACCATCATCTCCTCCATGGCCTCGGCTTCGGATCACATCGACCACGTCAGAACACAACTGCCATACGCACTGCTGACGGCTGCTCTGGCCTTACTGATCTATCTGATTATGGGATTCATTGAAATGTAAACAGACTGTGCGGTAAGGATGGGGCAGAATCTAAGAACTGAGACTACCCTTGCAAATCGCCTAAGGCCGTTTCAACGTCGTCATAGGTGTCGAATATCTGGTGCAGATTGGTCATCTTGAGCAAGCTTTCCACGGGTCCGGGAATATCGGCGAGTACGAGATTGCCGCCCATCTTCTTGATCGAGGACAACGAGGCAATGAGCTCGCCGAGCCCGGTGCTGTCGATCCAGGATACACGCGAGAGATTCAAGATCACGTTTTTGACTTTGTTCTTCTTGTCCTCGCTCAAACGCTTCAGTTTTTCCTGGATGGCTCCGCGGCCCTGCAAACCAGATAGCTTTCCTTCCAACGACATCACAACGATGTCTTCTTCAACGATACGGTCGTAAATCTTAATCATGGCCTTTCTTTTGATTAAATGTGGTGAACAGGTTTTTCTGAATTAGATTTGAATCAAACCGGTTTCCGCCAAAATGCGGCGTACGATTTCTTGCTCGTCCGGTGCTAAACTCAACAGTGGCGGCCTGGGCGCACCACCAAAGTATCCTAACAAGTCTAAAGCAGTCTTGATCCCGGCGATGCCGTAGGTAGAAAGGACCGTCCGGGCCACGGCCGTCAACTTGACAAAGCATTGGCGTGCCGGTTCGTATTCTTTGTGCAGAACTCCATTAAATATCTCCACACACTGCCGCGGCGCTAAGTTGGCCAGGGCTAATACGGCGCCTGCTGCTCCCATAAAAAGCCCGGGCAGCAACATATTGTAATTTCCGATAAGTACTTTAAAATCAACGGATGAAAATCGTATTAGCTCTGTTATCTTACTAATCCGATCCGTGCTGTCTTTTATTCCAATAATATTCGGGTGCACCGCCAACTCTCTAACCACGCCCGTCGGCAAATCGATGCCGGTGAATTTGGGCACGTTGTAGAGAATTATGGGAATCTCGGATTCGCTTGCGACGGTTTGGTAATGTTTCAACAAGGCTGCCCCCTGCATTTGCGCCTTGAAATAATGTGGCGTGACGACCAATGCTGCCTCGGCCCCTAAGCTGGCCGCCTTTTGCGTAAACGCCACCGTAGCAGCGGTTGATTCACATCCGGTCCCCACGATTAATTGCCGGTCACGACTTACGCAGGCTTGCGCTGTCTTTATGATCGCAAGCTTTTCTTCCTGGGTTAAATAAACGGATTCCCCGGTTGAGCCCAGGACAACATACCCTTGTAAGCCCGAAGCTGCCCATTTGTTCAGGTTTTCTGCCAATTTTTTGTCCGCGACGACTCCATCGACAAATAGCGTCACCACCGGGCAATAGATTCCTGAGAGATTCATGATTACTTGGTGAAACAAGCTTGGAGCCAGCAATAATCCGGTCTGGAAACGTTCTTCGATCACGAGCGCAAAAAATCAGCGTAGCGTCTTGTGCACACCCAATTCTCCCTTTGAAGGGAGACAGATTATCGCTCATTCAGAGCGAAAATCAGAGGGATGTGAACCATGACTCGGGTTTTCAGGATGCCTCCTAAAATCCCCCTAATTTTTTCGCTGGACGCTTCAAAAACCGTCCCCCTTTCAAAAAGGGGGATTCTTTGCAAGCACCGTATAATCAAATAGTTGTGCCAAGAGTCCAAACAAACGATCTTTGAACCCGGCTGCAAAAATCAATCCGGCAACTGCCGGATATTTTTGCAGCCGAACGGCCTTGTAAAAACGTCCTGCGGACTGATTTTTAAGCGTCACCTAAACGTTGCCGACATTCAAAGCAATCCGGTTGCACCGGATTGTGACGCCTTTTATCAAACGGTAACCTTCGCAAAGAAGATCGCCGTTTGAGGTCCCGACGGTTTTGGGTCGGGACGTATCGAAGGGCGACGCCCATCACCCCTCGATACGGCCGCTTGAGAAGCAGCGACCTACTCGGGATGACTCGCACATTGCTCTCTGGAAACGCCTCGCTGTCGCAGTCCTTTATTACAGCCCCCCGTGTCATTCAGTAGGAATCTCGTTAACTGGCTGCCCATTGCTGGCCGGTAACAAGATGCCTCCTGCATGACAGGGCTGCCTTTGAGGTTTCCGACATTTAAAGCAATCCGGAGGCACCGGATTGCATAGGCTCGCTGGAAACGCCCGGCAAGACGTTTCCAAGATTGAAAGCAACATTTTGGTTGTTGTGATGCCTTTTAGCGAAACAATGGACAAGCTATTAAATTTCTAAGGGGAGCAATCTGGTAACCTTGTTGTTGAATATAAGTTAACTAATTCTATAAAGCAAGGAAAAAACTACGGCAGCCAGCGTCACTGCCATTTGCTGAGATTGACCTGATTGGGATCGTCGTCTTGTGGGAAGCCTCGCAGCGTCATGCGTAAATCGATATTGAATATTTTGAAGTCATGGGCCAGCAAATAATCGAACACGGCCAAGTAGTGCGTGGGCACTCGAACGTAAAGGTTGGACAACGATTGGTTGCGCGCCCAGACCTCCAACCAGTTCAAGGTCACCCCCAGTTTCTCGAGGGCTCGATTGGGTGCCACCTGCAAAGCGATCACTTTCAGAAACTTCCGCGCTTCTTCGGTGGAATAGGGTTCGGTGTGCGCGAGAACAAAGGCGACGGTTTCTTGCTTCCGCAACAAGAGGCAGGCATCGCCAAAACCGTACTGGCAAGTCTGTTCGATTTCGGTAGAATAGTCTAAACCCGGCTGCAGTTTATCGGCCATCTCTTGCAGGCGGGCTTTGAACGACTGTCTCTGGTTGGAATCCAGTCTCGAATAATAGAGCGCCTCATATTCCTGCCAGTAACCCTCTGGTCCAACTGCGGAGATCGGTTTGAACATATCTACCGTGAGAGGGCCAGGCAAAAAGCCAATCCGGGTGTAAAAAGCCAGATTTCTGTTGGAACGAGAGGAGGTTTCCAAACCGATGGTCTTTGCCCCCCTTTGCTCGAGGTAATCCATGCCGGCGGCGACGATCCGCTTGCCGTACCCTTTGCCCTCCTCAGCGGGAATGACGCTCAGCGGCCCAATCCAGCCCAGCAGGCCCCAGAGGTGGGAGAAACAGTAGGCAATGAGTTTACCGTTTTTTTCGATGACGAAACAGCCTTCAGGGTTGGCGGTCAAGTACATGCGCAGGTATTCTAAACGACAAAGCGGCACGCGGTTGGAAGTGAATCCTTCCTGAATGAAGGCATGGGTGAAGGCCTTGGAAAGAATCAGGTTCACTTTGCTCAAATCTGAATCTTGCATGCAACGCAGGTTGGTCATGAAACCCGACCTTTTTTTGCAGCGGTCCGCAGGGCCAGGCCACAGCGCAGGGTCTGCAAACCAAAGACAACCAGAAGCACGTAATCTTTGCCGCCGAAAAAATAGACGTACAACAACCCGAGAACGGACGACACTAAAATGGGAATGGGATCTAAAGTTCTGTTGCGTGACATCAATGGCATCTCCTTAGTTGAGCGGTCAAAAAACACGGAAATGTGGAATCATTCGCTCCAAGCTCAAAGTGTTTTAGTAAAATTCTTTGGCCAAATCGAGCAATATGGGAATGGCCCGTTTGAGCTTTTCCTCATTGGCCGAAAAGGCGATTCGAAAATGGGTATTTTTCAGGGAAAAAACATTTCCTGGGATAATAAAAACCTTTCTTTCTATGGCCTTTTGTACAAATCTATCGGCATCTCCTCCGGGAGCTTCAGGAAATAAAAAAAAGGCTCCCTCGGGTTTAGCGATCTTAAAATGTCCTTTCAAACTCTCGTACAAGAGATTCCTGCGGTTCTTGTAATCGTTGACGTGGGCGCTCAAGTCGTAGTCAATGGACCTGATGGCTGCCTTCTGTGCCACCGAGTTGGCGCACACGTAGGAGTATTGCTGGAACGTCGCCATGGCATCGATCAGTTGCTTGGGGCCGGAAACATAGCCCAGGCGCCAGCCAGTCATGCCAGCACTCTTGGAAAAGCCGCTGATGACCAGCGCGTCTTTGGCCACGTTGCCCAGGCTCACAAAAGACTCTGCGGTGTAAACAAATTTGTCATAGACCTCATCCGACACGATGTACAGCCCGTGCTGGTCTGCAACTTCAGCAACCATCTTGAGCTGTTCAGGGCTGTACAGGATTCCCGTGGGATTGTTGGGATTGTTGATGATGATGGCTCTGGTTTTTTCGGATATCAAGGGTTCGATGGCTTCACGCCGCAAAGTAAAATCAGGGTAGGTGTCGATGTATTTGGGAACGCCGCCGCACATGATCACCACATTGGCATAGGCCACGAAATAGGGGTCAGCGATGAGGACTTCGTCGCCTGGCCCGACCAGAGCCATCATGGCCAGGAAGTAGGCCCCGGTGGCCCCGGAGGTAACCAAGAGGTCCTCAAAATGGATTGCTTTTGCTCGTAAGTGGGCTGTGAGTTTCTCCCGCAATTCCGGAATTCCCCGCGTGGAGACGTAGCGATTGAAACCATTTCTTAGCCAGTAAACGGCTTCGGCCTTGATGGGCGAGGGTACGTCGTAGTCCGGATCTCCAATGGACAGGTCGATGCCATCAGGATTGGCACAAGCGATGTCAAAAATCTTGCGAATACCGGAAGGTCGAATCTCAGATACGCGCTCCGACAGTTTTTTCTCTGTTGCCAAAAGTGACTCCTATCTCCTGGTTTCTGAAGTTTTGAAATGATGATGGCAGGCTCGGTTTTTAAATTAACTAAATTGACCGAAATTTACAAGGAAATTCAGTCAAATTGG
>JBHHYI010000070.1:0-20607 GCA_046757525.1 bacterium
CCAATGCGGTGGTCTGTCAATCGACCCTGAGGAAAATTGTACGTTCTGATTTTGGCACTGCGATCCCCCGTGCTGACCATTGAACGCCTGGTGGCATCCAATTTGTCCTGTTCGTCCCGCTGCTTCTTTTCTAATAAACGCGCCTTCAAGACTTTTAACGCCTTGGCTCTATTCTTGTGCTGCGATTTTTCGTCCTGGCAGGTCACCACCATGCCGGTTGGAATGTGGGTGATGCGTACCGCAGAGTCCGTAGTGTTCACACTTTGGCCGCCCGGCCCTGAAGAACGGTAGACATCGATCTTCAGGTCTTTGGGTTCGATGGCGATATCGACTTCTTCCGCCTCCGGAAGCACAGCAACGGAAGCGGCGGAGGTGTGAATGCGCCCACTGGCTTCTGTTTTAGGCACGCGTTGCACCCGGTGCACACCGCTTTCATATTTCATCAGACCGTAGGCATCGTCGCCCTTCATCATGAAAACGATTTCTTTAAAGCCGCCAACGCCTTGCGGATTGGAGCCCAGAACCTCGACGGACCAACCCTTTCTTTCTGAATACTTGGTGTACATTCGAAACAGGTCCCCGGCGAAGAGACCCGCCTCATCTCCTCCTGTACCGGCGCGAATTTCCACGATGGCATTCCTGGTATCTTTAGGATCTTTCGGCAACAACAGAATCCGGAGTTCCTCTTCGATGTGCCGGCATTTGCTGCGCATTTCCTGTAATTCCACCTCTGCCATCTCCAACAGCTCACGATCGCTCTCGCGCGCGAGCAACTGTTCATCCTCTTGAATCGTTTTAAGGACCTGTTTGTATTCCTGGTACATCTGTATGGTGCTGTCCAACGCCCTCTTCTCTTTTGCAATTTCTTTGAATCGTGTCGGGTTCTTGGCTACGTCAGGCTCCATGAGCCATTTGTTGAGCTCTTGGTAGCGCAGTTCAACTTTTTCAAGTTGCTCTAACATAGAGTTTTCTCCGCAGTAAGTGACACAAATCGGTTCGTCCGAATAAATCCCAAGCCGCCAAGACGCAATAATACAAAGTATTTAGAACAATCCAAGGCTGCTACCTCAGCTAACCAGTTCGGCAGGAATGTTGCCTTTGCCTTCCAGAACGATGTTTGGAAGTTGCAACACGTCCTCTCCCAGGGCGCACTTTAAGGCCACCAGGGCCACTTCCAATTGCGACGCGTCCGGTTCTTTGGTGGTGATTCTTTGCAGCCACAGGCCGGGCAGAATAAACGGTCGCCAGAAACTTTTTCGGAGCCCCAGGTCGGACAACCGAATCAATTCGTACGACACGCCGCCGATCAGAGGTATGAACAGCAAACGAAACAATCGCTCGCCAACGTCCAGCGGTTTGCCCAGGAACATGAACACAAAAATGCTCACGATCATCACGATGAGCAAGAAACTGGTACCACACCGGGGGTGAAATCTGGACAACGGTTTCGCACCTACCGGAGTTAAATCCAATTTTTTCTCAAAAGCAAAGATGCTTTTGTGTTCAGCACCGTGATATTCAAAAATACGACGGATGTCTTTCATCAAAGAAATGCCCGCCAGGTAGAGCAAGAAGATGACCAACCGCAAGAGCCCGTCGATCAAATTGAAGGCGAATCCAGACTCAACGCCCAGCCAGTCGGTAAACATCAGTGGAATGTAAAAGAAAATAAACAGACCGGCGGCGAGTGAAACCAACAAAGTGAGCGCCAACCACAACTTCTCAAACCAACTTCGGGGGCTGCGCTGCGAGCCTTCCGCGCGGTCGCCCTGTCCCGTGCTTTGCTTCTCGTCTTCCATGGCCACATCTCCTGAAAAACTCAAAGCCTTGACGCCCAAAATCAGGGATTCGACTAACACCACCGCGCCCCGCAATATTGGCAGCTTCAAAATCCCATACTTCTTGGTGAACGAGACAAAAGGTTGCTGTCTCACCAATATGCTCCCGTCCTGGCGGCGGACGGCCACGGAATAGGTGTGCGAGGATCGCATCATGACACCCTCAATGACTGCCTGACCGCCGACTTGAACCGTTCTTTCCGACATGAACACCTCTTTAACCTGATTTGCAAATACAAAAAAACGGAATGGGCCTAAGGAAGGCACACATCCCGTTTAGGATATTTTGGAACAAAAGCAGCTAAGAATTGGCAGCGACTGTTTCAGAATCGGCCTTTTTCTCCTCCGCCTCTCCACTTTCGTCTTTGTTGGCAAGACCATATTTTCGCATGAACTTTTCAACGCGGCCGGCCGAATCAATGAGCTTCTGCTTACCGGTAAAAAAAGGATGACAGGCTGAACATATTTCGACTTTCAGATCGCCAACTGTTGAACGAATCTGAAAAGTATTCCCGCACGCGCAAGTTGCAGTGCCCATTAAATATTCAGGATGAATATTTGACCTCACTATTAGAGCCTCCGTATTCACGTTTTCAAAATAATAGTTGCTGGCTAATTCCAAATTTAGCGATGTAATATAGATAAATTCTTGTCTAAAAGCAAGTAAATTCTAAATCTCAACACGCCTGAAACTTTAGGTATTCATGGACTCCAGAAACTGCTTATTGGATTTCGTGCCGCGCATCCTTTCCAACAGGAACTCCATCGCTTCCACGGAGGTCAGATCAGCCAGGAACTTACGCAATATCCAAACACGGTTTAGCTCAAAATCATCCAACAGGAGTTCCTCTTTACGAGTGGATGATCTATTCAAATCAATGGCAGGGAAGATACGTCGGTCGGAGAGGTTTCTGTCCAAAACCAATTCCATGTTGCCCGTCCCTTTGAATTCCTCAAAGATGACATCGTCCATTCGGCTGCCCGTGTCAATAAGCGCTGTTGCAATGATAGTCAGGCTACCCCCTTCCTCAATATTTCGCGCGGCGCCAAAGAACCTCTTGGGTTTTTCCAACGCCGTAGCGTCCAGACCACCGGAGAGGATCTTCCCACTGTGTGGCACAACGGAGTTGTGTGCGCGCGCCAAACGGGTAATGCTGTCCAACAAAATCACCACGTCCTGCCCGTACTCAACCAATCTCTTCGCCTTCTCCAGAACCATTTCCGCCACCTGGACGTGACGGTCGGGCGGTTCGTCAAAGGTTGAGCTTATGACCTCGGCCTTGACCGAACGCTGCATGTCTGTTACCTCCTCGGGCCGCTCATCAATCAACAGGACAATCATTTTGAGCTCAGGGCTATTGGTCGTTATGGCATTCGCAATTCTCTGCAACAATGTCGTTTTCCCCGTTTTCGGCTGCGCCACGATCAACCCACGCTGTCCTTTTCCAATGGGTGTCAGCAAATTCATAACTCGGGTGCAGTAGTCTCTCCCATTGAATTCGAGATTAATCTTGTCCTCAGGATACAAAGGTGTGAGATTGTCGAAGAGAATCTTCTTTTTGGCTTCTTCAGGATTCTCAAAATTAACGGCTTCAACCTTCAGGAGAGCAAAGAATCGTTCGCTTTCTTTTGGCGGTCTAATTTGCCCGGAAACCGTATCGCCCGTCCTTAATCCGAATCTCTTTATCTGTGAAGGTGAGACGTAGATGTCGTCCGGTCCCGGCAAATAATTGTAATCAGGGGAGCGTAGGAATCCATAACCATCCGGGAGCACTTCCAGGACCCCTTCGGCAAAAATCAACCCTTCTTGTTTGGTCTGTTCCTCTAATATTCTAAAAATCAATTCCTGCTTCTTCAGACCAGTAGCTCCGGAGACCTTTAACTCCTGCGCCATCTTGGTCAATTCAGAGATTCTCATTGTCTTCAGTTCAGCAATTTCCATGTCCAAATTTCCTTACTTTAATTTAATTAATTGAAAATAAGTGTATTGTCTTAGTGGTATTGATCCATCAAGCCCACCAAGAGACACCCTCGATAATGAATAGTGGTTAAATTGAGATATTGGCAACTATTCCAGTTGTACCAAGATTAAGATTCTCGAGATCAACAAAGTTGTAGATGCTTTGCGCAATGAAGCCAATTATGTCTAACGATTGTCGAATAATTTTTATTCTTGTTGAAATGCCGTGCCACCAGGCTAAAAATCAAATGTAGTTATTAAAAGAGGAAAGAACTAATCTTACGATACACGAAGTTTTATGGATTCTTCTGTTTTCTTATCAAAAAAATGTGATTTTAACAGATCAAAAATTAAATCAACCTTCTGGCCAACCGAGGCTTCGGTTTGCGCTGGTAATCTTGCAGATAAAGAGTTGCACCCGGTGTTTAAATAGAGATAGGTTTCACTACCCATGGGTTCGACAACTTCGACATCCAGAGGGACCTTTGCTCCTTCTGGCACAAGATCCGCCCTTTCGGCCTCATGAATGTCTTCAGGGCGGATCCCAAAAATCACTTCCTTTTCTATGTAACCACTAAGCTTATCGACAAACTCAGAAGGGAGCTTTAGTTCTAAATTCTCTCCCTTAAAGCATAAACCATCGTTGCTAATAATGGTTCCATTTAGAAAGTTCATCGCCGGACTGCCGATAAAACCCGCCACGAATTTATTCTTTGGATTGTTGTACAAATTCAGAGGTGTGTCCAGTTGTTGGATCACGCCATCCTTCATGACCACAATACGATCCCCCATGGTCATCGCCTCGACCTGATCATGGGTGACGTACACCATGGTGGTATTGAGCTTGCTTTGCAACTTAGATATTTCCGCACGCATTTGCACCCGAAGCTTGGCGTCCAAATTCGACAACGGTTCGTCGAACAAGAATACCTGCGGGTTTCTTACGATGGCCCGCCCAACCGCGACCCTTTGACGCTGTCCCCCGGAAAGCGCTTTGGGCTTTCTATCCAACAATGTCTTGATGTTCAAGATGTCGGCAGCCCTGGACACGCGCTCTTCTATTTCCTTCTTAGGAAGCTTGCGCAGTTTGAGACCAAACGCCATGTTGTCATAAACAGACATGTGCGGGTAGAGAGCATAGTTTTGAAACACCATGGCGATGTCGCGGTCTTTTGGCGGCACCTCATTCACTAAGCGATCGCCAATGTACAACTCGCCGCTGCTGATCTCGTCCAAGCCCGCAATCATTCGGAGTGTGGTGGATTTGCCACAGCCGGAAGGCCCAACGAGAACCACGAATTCTTTGTCATTAATATCAATATTCGCGTTATTTACAGCAACAACATCCTTCTCAAAGACCTTGTAAATTTCTTTTAAGACTACGCACGCCATTTTGGTGTTGTAGAAACGGATTTATAGGCTGACGGGATGTTAATTAGATGGATTTATTGAATTGACCTGGTAGAACTAATGTCCAATGTAAAAAATTGATTTCTATTTGTCAAGTCTTTTATGATATTTTCCAAGCCCTGGTTCAGTTTTGGGCGACTGGTAATTTTCGGTAGTAGTATTTCAAAAAATCGCCCACGGTGTAGTGTGAACCCGTCACACAAAGCAGATCATTGACTTCACATTGTTGCAGGGCTTTTCTTGTTGCATTTTCAATCCCATGACCTGAGCGATATTTGCCGGAGTGGGTACCGCGACCCTCCAACAACTGTGGTGCCGGCAATGCTCGGTCAGAAGATGGCGTAACACAAAAAATCGTATTCGCAATGGGTTCAATCACCGCCAGCATCCCTTCAAAATCTTTGTCGTCGAGAACGCCGACAATGAATAGCAATCGCTCAACAGCAAAAATGGTTTTCAAGGCAGAAACAAGATGCCTAACCGCCGCCGGGTTGTGCGCCACATCCAGAAGAATCTTGGGGTGCCGTTGTAAGACTTGCAACCGGCCGTTCAAACTTGCTTTTTGCAAGCCCGAATAAACGCAACTTCTGTTGATGAGATATTTGCGAGCTTGCAACATCCGTGTGGCGGCTACCGCTAAGGCGGCGTTGGAGACCTGCTGCCTGCCAATTAAGGCCAATTTCAAATTCGGCAACGAATCGTCCTGGAATGTCAGATCAAACTCGGTGAATTCTTCAGTCAGTTCGATCGGCGTGAATGTGCAGAGATCTTTCAGATCGTGAAACTCCGCATTTCTTTCTCGCGCAATTTGCACCAATGCAGTTCTGGCCTCTAAGTTTTCCGCGCAAACCAGACATGGCTTGCCGGACTTTATGATGCCTCCTTTTTCCCTGGCAATACTGTTCAAACTGGGGCCAAGATAAGCTTTGTGGTCAAAATCAATGCCAGTGATGATCACCAGTTCCGGCTGCAAAACGTTCGTAGCGTCCAGACGCCCGCCCAAACCAACTTCAACCACGGCCATATCTATTTTACAATCAGCAAAGTATTTAAACGCAATAGCAGTCAACGTTTCGAAATAAGTACATTCCAGAAGTTGAATCTTTCTCTTAATCGTCCTTAGATAATCGTGCAAAACCTCCCAGGGGATTGCTTCCTGATTGATCTTGATCCTCTCGGTTAAATCCAGTAGATGTGGCGATGTATACAGACCCGTTTTGTAACCTGCTTCGCGCAGAATAGATTCCAGAAGCGCCGCCGTAGAACCCTTGCCGTTGGTTCCTGCAATGTGCACACTGGGAAAGCTATGGTGCGGATTTCCCAGAGCACGCAGCAACTCTGTGATGTTAGCCAGCCCCAATCTCCAGCCAAATCTTCGCAAGCGGTTTAGAAACTGCACTGTTTCATTTTCGTACACGGTGCCGTCCTTTTGTTCATAAGCCTGTGCAATGTTTTACCCCTCGCAGGTAAAAAATTGCACTTTGCACCATGAGCTCCAAGTCTGTTTTGAATTTGACTTTTTCGACCGAGCCGCTCGTGCTTTTGTAAAAATCCTTCTTCGCATTATTTTATATGGACTTAAGACTACTTCGATGAATTTAATCTGAGCTAAAACTTTTTTCTTATTCGCAAGATAATTCGATTTATGAGAATGCAAGCAAAGTGGCATATATTTTGCTAATTATTTGGTAACACTTCTCACTGGCCTAAGCAATCATAAGGATTTTTTGTGTCAATAAAAAGCAAAATTGTTACCTGGAGCTTATTTTCGCAACTGCTCATCACCTGCCTTTCCTATGGTGGTATCACCGGCACACTCTCCGGTGTGGTGCGCGACAAAGACGCCAGGAATGTGCTGCCCGGGGCTGCCATCCAGGTGGAAGGCACTACCATGGGTGCCATGGCCGACAAGAATGGCTTCTTCATGATCCACAACCTCCCTGCGGGCACCTATGATGTGAGTGCGAGTATGATTGGCTACCACAAATCAACCATCAAAAACGTTAAGATAAACGTTGATCTGGTCACGCGACTGGACTTTTATCTGTCGACCAAGGTGCTTCAGTTAAAAGAAATCGTTGTTACTCAACAACGGGAGTTCATCCAAAAGGACCTCACGAGCTCCACCTATTATATTTCAAATGAAGAAATCAACGATAGACTTCCCATTAATTCTTATCGTGAAGCTGTCACGCTTTTGCCGGGCGTGGTTGGCAACCATATTCGCGGCGGCCGTGAAACCGACGCCCTATATTTACTGGATGGTTTGCCGATTCAGGGTGGGCTGTCACGCGAGATCTCGAGTTCACTCCCGAACAGTTCCATCGAAGAGATGATGGTTCAAACCGGTGGCATCAGCGCTGAGTACGGACAAGCTACCTCAGGAGTTATTAATATCGTCTCTAAATACGGACGCAATCAGGTTGAAGGGGGCGTCAAGATTTATAGCGATCTTTTCGATACTGACGTGACAGGAACCGAGAATGAAAGGCGCCTGGAACTAAACGTGGGGGGGCCACTGACCATAGGCCTTGGCGGCCCCTTGATTAACGCCAATTACTTCATTTCTGCGGATCTGAACTTGAGCGACACGCACTGGCGCAAACAAATGCGTCAGGAATTCAACGCACCAATTTTCAGAAATTACAACACCAACTCGAAACTGTCGTTCAATATCTCCAAGAATACCACGCTGATATTGCAAGGCTTGCTTTCAAACTGGAGCTGGAGAAAATTTAATCCACAGTGGCGCTTGAATCTCAAGGGATTGGCAGAGCACCGTCACTACAGCCATCGTCTTACGGCAACGTTGCAGCACACCTTCAGCCCCAAGTTGTTTGCAACCATAAGATTAGCTACTTACTCCTACAAGAAACAGGTCTTAGGAGCCAGAGAAGATTCGCCCAATTTGACCTTCGTAGACCCTTCCGACCCAAAGAGCCTCATCTTAAGTGGCAACCAACCCTGGCATGAAGACACGCGAGAAAACATAAAAATCGTGAAGGTCGCCTTGGTGAAAAAGCTTGCGACCAATCACCTCCTCAAAACTGGCGTGGAACTCCAAAGTTACGACTTGACCTCTGCAAGAACCCGGTTCCAGGCAATCCCGTTGAAAACTCAGCAGCGTGGCATTGGATTTAACAAAACAGACGACAACTTCAACTACACGCCGAGATTCTTTGCGGCTTTTGCAGAAGACAACATTGAAATGAATGGCATCATAGCTAATGTGGGGTTCCGCTACGACCAATTCGATCCTCGGATTGCTATTAAAGAAGTTTCGCAGGATCTAAAGAATCTGGGAGTCCCACTTCTCGGCGGGCCACAGGACAATAGTTCGGGCATCTATCGTCGCATGTCTCCCCGCCTTGGGGTTTCGGTGCCTCTGTCCGAAAATGAAAGCTTACACGTCAACTATGGTCTATACTATCAGATGCCGCCACTCTACTACGTCTACACCAACGCAGAGCACAATTTGAACGGACCCATTCCTCTGGTTGGCAACCTGGATCTGAAACCCACCAAAACCATCGCAGCAGAATTTAGCTACAAAAGACTCTTCTCCAGAAATTTCTTTATGGTGGTAACGGCATTTTCGAAGAAGTTTTCGAATCTGGTCGACACGCAAACATTTGTGTTACAGAACAATGAAATCACACCCGAGGCCACCACGCTGGGAGTCAGCCGGTACACGAACTCGGCCAGGGGGCGTGCTACCGGGTTGGAAATCACTTTTCAAAAGAGAATCAACCAGAATATCTCGGGTAGGTTGAGCTACACGCTGATGAAAGCCACAGGAACCAGCTCAGCCGCAGAAGACGAATTCAACGCTGCCCTCGCTGGCACAGCGCTAAACCAGAATGTAGAATATCCTCTGAGTTGGGACCAACGGCATTCAATCGTTTTGAACACTGATATTAAGCACCGCAACTGGCAAGTCGACTTCCTGCTGCGATTGTACAGCCCGCTTCCAGTCACCCGCCCTGGCGGGGACACGCCTAACAACGCCAGGTTGTCCTGGCAAAAGTTTGTGGACATCAGGATTGTCAGACAGAGTGCCTTGTTAGGAAGGCGCTTTAGACCTTACCTGGAAATAAAGAATCTGTTCGACGAACAAAATCTTCTGGACGAAACAGACGATACGGGCATCAAGGGCTACCGGCTGTTCGACCCCAACAACTTAAACCTGGGAAGACGTCTGCAAGTGGGCATGATATTGTATTTCTAATTTGAGCCAATACCACACAAAAAAGCCTACCTGAGCAACAAAAGGGTAGGCTTTTTTTGGCTTATGTCGATATTATCTCACATATTTCCTGTAGCGATCATTGATCCTTGCCCAATGCAAATTGTTGAGGAAATTATCGATGTATCTTGCTCGACCAGGCCCATCTTTGTGGTAATAAGCATGCTCAAAAACGTCACATGAAATCAGCGGAATGCCTCCCCAAATTGCACCATATTGGTGTTCGTCAACCAGAACGTTGACCAACCTTTGGGAATAAAGGGCATCGTAAACCAGCAAACCCCAACCGCTCAATTTTGCCGCAAAAGCTGTGGCCTTGAAGTCAGCCTTCCACTTGTCGAAAGAACCAAAGTGTTGTTCGATGGCCGCTTTTATTTCCGGACCCTTGTTGACGTCACCATCGCCGCCCATGACGTCCCAATAGACATCATGTAGCAAAGCACCAGAGTGATTCCATGTGAGCCGACGTTTCAATTCACCAAACTCGCTCCAATTGCCATTAGCCGCGCCAAGGTCCGCTCCCTCTAAAGCCTGCTCAATTTTATTCAAAAACGTAACATACCCTTTATGATGGGTATTATAATGCCAGTCCGTAGTTTCAACCGAAATGACATCTTTTAACAAATCCTTTGCCTCATCGTCTGAATAAGGCCTTGGATTGAATTTCCACTCATAGCCCATGATCTTGCCTCCTTTATAATATGTTGCGATTGAGTAATCTTTGGTTTTTCATAATATAAAACATTTTCAGAGGAAAACAACTGAATTGATCCTATTTCTCGCATTTTTTTGTCGGCACATGGGGCGCGAAAAACGCAGCCGGAGAATTATTGCTTAGAAGCCCCAGCAATCCGGTGCCACCGGATTGCTTTCAATGTCGGAAACTCAAAGGCAGCCCCGTCGTGCAGGAGGCATCTTGTTACAGGTCAGCACTGTGCAGCCAGCCAACAGGATTCCTCCTGAATGACAACCGGAAGCTGTGATAAAGGACGGAGACAGCGAGGCGTTTCCTGAAAGCACTGTACGAGTCATCCCGAGTAGGCCGCTGCTTCTCAAGCGACCGTATCGAGGGGTGACGGCCGTCGCCCTTCGATACGTCCCGACCCAAAAGCGGTCGGGACTACTCAGGACGAGTGCCTGTGTGCGCAAAGAAAAACAAATGTCAGTCCGCAGCAGCTCTCTTCCCCAAACTCCTGTTTGGGAATGCCCTGGTTCGAGAAGCTCTGCTTCGAGGAGTCCGGGATGCCTCTCGGAGCGAAACTTCTCTCCCAATTGCGTTCCAAAAATAAAATTTTGGAACGAGGGGGAGAAAAGGGTGAGGTTTTTTGAAGCGTCCAGCGAAAAAATTAGAGGGATTTCAGGAGGCAGCCTGAAAACCCAGGCCACAGTTCTGGCCTCCAGACATCTCTCTAATTTTCGTACTGGACGGGCGAAAATCTGTTTCTTTTCAAAGGGAGAATTGTCCTATGGAAAAAATCAGGCATCTGCCTGACGCAATCGAGACGATTGCGTTACGAAGAGACGCGTTAGATGAAGAAGCTCGAATGACCAAACAGAGGTGGGGGAAAATCGCCAAACAACAATCAACGAAGCGTCTCAGGACTGCCGCCGGAGCGAATGTTGTTACTCAACCTCGACTCATTTCCATTTTCAGTTTCCTTCGCAAGGCCTCTTCACCGACTCTAAATTTGAATGCCTTGCGGCCGTTTATGAAGATCACGGGAATTTGTTCCTTGTATTGCTGATAAAGCGCATCGGCCTGAGTAATATCGATTTCCTCCAAGTCGAACGGAAATTCTTTTTGAACCTTTAAAAGGACGTCCTTAGCGGCTTCACACAGATGGCAATCCTTCTTAGAGTAAATATCAACTTTTATCTTTCTTTCCCTCCTGCTTAACAAAGTCCTCAAACTTCATCTTCTGGTACCACTCCTCTGCCAGGAATTTCAAAATCAGTTTGAATTTGTCGGCGGGAATGTAGCCTGAGACCGTGGTGATGAGACTGCCCTTTGAGTCGAGAAAAGCGGTCGTTGGAAAGCCGGTCACGCCGAACATCATTGAAAGCTCGCGGCCCGAATAATAAGCCTCCTTGAACTTGAATTTGTCATTGGTTTCTGCATTTAGTTTTGCCAGCACGATGTTCTCTTTGGCATAGTCGACGATGTCCTGATTCGAATAGGTCTCTTTTTCCATGACCTTACACCAGTGGCACCAATCTGTGTAAAAATCAACCACTAAGAGCTTCTTGTTTTTCCTGGCCATTTCAATGCCCTCGTCAAAGGTCAGCCATTCCACTTTTTTTCCTTGGTCTTTCTTGGCATCGTCGTGACTTCTGGTGAGACTGTTGCTGAATCCAATGATCAATAACGGCAAAGAAAAAAGCATCACGCCCGAGAGTATTTTCTTTTTCATCTGTATTCCTTTCACTCTTTGTTTCTAACGGATTATGGCCAACCGACCGATTACTTCCTTTTGCAGTGTTCCAGATTCCCCCGTTGCTTTCGCAGTCAACTTGTAGAGATAGATACCATTTGAAGGGAAGTCGCCGTCTTCGTCCCTTCCATCCCACTCAATCATATTAAAACCACTCCTTGCAAACAGATATTCCCTGGGCAGCGTGCGAATCAGCTGCCCAGAAATGGTGTAGATTTTTATCTGCACCTGGGCATCCAGGTTTGAAAAGAAGCTAAATGTGGTATTCCGTGAAAACGGATTCGGGTAGTTCAGAACCTCCCTGAGCACCAAACTTTGATCGTGAATCACAGCGACTTCCACCGCAGCAGTGGTGGAATTGTTGGAGTTGTCCCAGGCTTTGACCAGCAGGGTGTGCCGATCTTCGCCGTTAGGTGCAACGCAAGGAACTTTCTTGCCCCCAATGTCTACCTCTTTGGGAAAATTCAAGGGGAACTCCACTCTTCCTCGCAGATGGTCTCCTTCGTTGAACTGGAACAGGCCGGTCAAATCGATACTGCCAATGCCCAGGAATCTCGATAATTCCGAAAGGCAGGTCTCCTGATCCGGGTCAATAGAAAGGGTCAGTCGATGGCCGATCTCGCCGGCAATGTTGACGCCGCTCAGGCTGTCCCCAATGTCGACGATTAGCAGCTCATTTTCGCCGACAATATCGCCTGTGGTAAAACTCGGCTGACTCTCAAAGGATATCCTGATCCTGGGGCCCCGCGTATCCACCAGATTGGAAGTGGTGCCGCTCACCAGAATGTTGTCGCGGTAGCCCTCTCCATCGGTTTCATCGTTCCACACGTAGGTGCTCAAACGGGCCTGCTTGCCGCCATAGGAAATATCTTTTGGAACTATGAATTTGGCGGTGAATTTCCCATTGGTCACCGAAGTAGTCCCTCGAAATATGGTATTGCCCGGCAAGAAGTAGTTGACTGGGCCACCGATTTCCGGGAAGTGCTTGACGAATTTGCGTGAATCGAAAGTCGTGACCAATGCCTTGCCATTGAAACTGCTCCACACCTGACCGTCTTTTCTGACTTCACCCTCGACTTCGATGGTGTTTAACGCTACAATTGAATCGGGTTGCATTGAAGTGATGACCACCTCTTGCCTGGGAATGGCCAAACGCAGTGTGGGATCTCCGAATATGTGAAACTTTTCATCATTGACCGTGTTTCTTGTCCGTATTCTCGTGGAAACAAAGGCGTCGCCGATTCGGGCCGACTGTCCAAATGCGGGAAACAGGCGTGGATAGAACTGTTTGTTAAAAAAGGCATTGTTGCCAGAGAATACCAGCCGTGCCGACGACAGCATGGCGATGGCACCACGGTTTTCCGTCAAAAGCAACTCTTCTGCCTGACTCTGGCTTTGGGGATTGTCATACAAGGCCCAGTCGCAGGTTGCCGCAACGAAAAAAACCAACTTGTCTTGGTTTTGCACCCGATCGTTATCCGCCTTTTGAAATACGATTTCGTGGGCCCACTGGGTAGCGTTACCGTGTCCTATGTAGTTTACGATGAGAGTGCCTTTGTTTATTTGCCGAATCAAAGCTTCCTCAGCAGCCGGCTTCCGAACCCCTGAAACCGAGGCACTCAAAACTTTGGGGAATTCGGACAGATAGATTTTTTCCACATCAAAACTCTTGGGAAGATAATTCTCGGCAATGCTTTCGGCCTGAGGAATGTGCAACCTGGCATCGCTGGCGTCGGGACGCCCCCCTTGGTTTAATTCGTCATCGCCCACCATAGTAACGGTATTCCTCCAGGCGCCCCTCAGAGGCTGGGTTTCGTAGGCGATGATCTTGTCGACCGCATTCTTGGCATCCGTTAGAGTTTGCACGTTCAAGCGGCCGATTGCCATGTCCATCACAGCATCATTGCCGGCAACGTAAGTGTACCGACTATCGGCGGTTCGACTGCCCAGTTCCACCAGCTCCGTGGTCTGATACGTGGGAATCCAGTTCTTGTCTGCTTTGCTAATGATATTCCTGTGATCGTAATCACCGTCGCCTAACAGCAACACATAGCCGGGTGCAGGGTCCCAATTCTCAAAAGCATACTTCAGAAAATCTCGGATGGCCACTGGATCCATTAGCCCGCCGGAAAAGTTGTCATAAATATCGGAGATGCGCACGACCACTGTTTCTAAACGATTGTCCGGGTTGCCATTTTCCCTGAAACTCTCCAACCGTAATGCTTCTGAAAGAAAATCTTCGTGCGTGACAATTACGAATTCTGCACCAGTGGCGGCAGTTCTGAGGTCCGTTGTTTCCACGCGTTCGATATTCGGCACAGATCTGAATTTCGATGAATTCAAGGCAATATAGCGCCTGGGCAGACTGGGGTCCTGAGCGTCGGTGAAGGTCAGATTTCCGTTGGCGAAATCCGTCCCTACGATCTGCTTGACATTGGAAAAATCCGTCACGTCAAAAAGCTGAACGGCCTTGTCGCTAAAATTGCCAACTTGATAACTTCGCGCACCAGAAGCGGGAAAAACGGTGAAAGCCAGCTCGTCGTCGACCGCGTTTAAGCGGGCCGTGTAGAGCAGTTCGAACCAATCCATATAGGCCTGGCCCTCTTTAAACGGAGGTGAGTATTCAAACTGTAATTTGTTGTCGCCTGCTATCAGACCGCCACCCAGCTCAACCGACGCCGTGAAAGCTCTCATGCGCACAAACCCATCGAGCTCGGGCGAAAGGCCAGCGAACTGCACGTTGTCGACGAAGCTGCCATTCAAGAGCACAGCAAAACCATGGATTCCCTGGTTGATCGAGGCAAACCGGTAGGTGATCAGCAAGGAATCGTCCGGGACGGCGTTGGGCAATGTGAAGGTGAACAACTTTTTTCGGCTAAATTCGTCTGAGGCAAACAGCCAGCCGAACCAGTCAAGTCCGGACCTCAACGGGCTGTTCTGCTCCTCTTCTACAAAGATGCGGCCCTGGTAGGTATTGACTGCCGCACCGGTGGGCGCTGGCGAAGCGACTTCTTGCATCCTCTTGCCGTCTTGTTGACCCTCCCAGGTGATCCAGTAGACGTTGTCAAAGCCATAATGATTGATGTAATGAGAATAAGATTGCTTCTGGCTATCGTAATCCCAACCGCTAACGCCAACCCCGTAAAAGAGGATAAAGTCGTCCCGGTCGAATCGCCCATCGCCACCATCCTCAACCAGAATGGCGTTTTCCAGCAAGCCGTCAGGCCGTGGCTGATTCATGTCTCTCGGGAGCTCTCTACCCCCATTGTTGAAAAGGCGAACCTTCGACGGCTCAATTTCACTTAAATTGATTCCATTGGATTCCAGGAATTTGCCATCGATTTTATAAATGCCTTCTTCCTGAATCGTCATTTTGTAGAACTGATTGGTGCCAAACAAGCTGGCCCTTTTACTCAAGGAGGCCGCTTTGCTCTTGACACGGCGCCATTGGACAGCTTGTTGGTAATTGAGAATGGTATGCCGGTACAAACTCTCCTCGCTTCTCGATCGCCTCACTGGAGGCGGGACGGGCGTGGTTTTGCCCCCGACAAATTCTATTTTGAGTGTGATCCGGTTGTATTTTTTGATTTTGTTTTTGGCCGGCATGTACTGCACGCCGAAAACCTCAATCCTGACAACTTGCTGATTGCGAAAATATTCGGGTTTGCCAATCATGACCAGAGATGGAGGGTAATCCCCGGTGCGACCGTACACCTCCTGGTCTAAGATGAACTCTTCTTGTACCACGTCCTCTACCTTTTTGAACCGTGGAAAAGGCAGCAACTTGACGTCATCGAGAATCTCATAGTCCGATTCAATAATCTGATACTGAATGCTTGCGCCGTCTGGAATGCCCAAAACCGCCACGTGGTAAGGAATTTGCGGATAGCCGGCCTTTTCGGTAAAGCCGGCATCGAAGAAATCGACCTTGACAAACTCCTGCCGGTCAACCTCGATGCGATCGAGCGTCCATTTTTGCAGGGTAAACGTAAGCGTGACACCCCGCGCATCGCTGCTCACTATTTGTACCGGCTTCTCAACACCTGGCTGGCTGTTGGCGTTGTCAAACCAGGTGGTCATGAGACATAAACCAAGTGTAGCAGTCAAAAGTGAAATTCTCTTAAACACTAACTTCATAGAGTATCTTGACCGTTTTGAATGTCAATCGGTTCGGCTCTGTTTGTCCTTGATGAGAAAAATACAAATTACGCCGATCCCCAGTACAAAGGTGTACATGATTAATAGAAATAGTCGCGGCGGGCTCATGAAAAGAATTTCATAACCCAACCCCAAAAAGGCAAAAAATAAAAAAAACAGTCCACGAATTGTAAAGGAATCCACTGTCAAGGTCTCTTATTTTCGAACGTTAAACTGAGCCGCGAAGAAGAACCGGGCCCTGCCTTGATAATTCAAAATAACTTCTGCAGACCACAAAAACAACCCCAAAAATACGAGTCCTCTGTCCTGGCAAGCTCTCGTTAAACGACAAACTAACAGCGATGCAACATAAACATTGCAGAATTTAGACTAATGGCCAAGAAGAAAACCCACGTTTAATGAAAAATATTTGGTTATAGTTCCCTTAAAAAAACCTTCGTTTGCACTTTCGTTGAATATGAAATTGAACAAAGGTTGAATTTGCAATCGTCTTTTGATGCCAAGGGCTAAGCCAAGTTGAACACCAGGCTTTGTTTTCCAACGACTTCTTACTCCTGTTCCAAAGGTCTCTCGAGGGCTGATTCGACCTTCTGCACTTGTATCGACCTTGTAAAGGTACAAACCCGCTCCCACCTGAAAAGCTATATTGGCATTGCGACTCACATCCCGCCTCGAAGTTGCTATTTGGATTGATGGCACGATTTCAAAAATTGAATACCCTCCAGAAGTACTCTCTACACTAAAATCAGAGGACGGTTGAAACAATCCTAATAGCCTTTCCCCATCAGGAAATAGGCGATTAAACGCTATGCGACCACCAACCGAAATATTGTTTGATAAGGAATAGAATAGATTTGTACCAACAGTAAACCCGACAGTAGAAAATGCACTACCATCGCCGAAAGCCTTGGGAATGCCAACATTTGGAGCCACAGATAGGTTCTGAGCAATTCCAGGGTTGATGCGAAGCAACAGAGAGAATAGTGAAATACCGATTATAGAACTCTTTCGTATCATTTTTGTCTTATTAAATGTTTAAAAAATCTATTACCGGAAAACTCGATTACTTACTCTTCTTCATGCGGTCAATTTCCGCCTGGAGATTCCGAATGGCCTCCATGACTCGATCCATGATTGCCTGAGCAACCTCTTTGCTGGTGTGCTGACCATAGAAATCAGAAAAATCTAAAGGCCGGCCATAATTGACATAAATTCGCTTAAACAGGCGCGGGAAAATCGAGCCAATGGGAAGCAGCTTGTCCATGCCGTCGATGCACACCGGAATCACGCACGGTTGTGTCTCCAGAATCAACATACCGGCTCCGCCGCGTGCTCTACCAATGGAACCATCCCTCGACCTCGTACCCTCCGGAAACAGAGTCATGGGACTGCTCTTCAAGGCCTCTGCCATCCTGAAAATGGCCCCCACATCTTTGCGACCACGCTTAATGGGAATGCATTTCCAATTGTCGGCCAGCCAGGCTAAGAAGCGAGAACGGTAGAAGTTCTCCTCAGCCGCCGGGTTCCACGGAAGCAGAGAACTATTGATTAAGGAACGCGGAAAAAAGGCAAACATCCCAACAAGAAAACTGTCTATCATGCTTTGATGATTGGAAAGCAATAAGGTGTTGGGTTTCTGCGGCACGTTGCGTCTGCCGATGACCGTGGTATGGTTAAAAAAATGAAAAAATATGTACCCGATCATCACGGAAATGTTGGTAATCAGATAATGTGTGACTGGCCAGGTCAACCGGAAAAGCCAACCATGTCGCCGCACCGGCAATGCTTGGCGCTGAATTGTTCGGACTTTAGGTTCAACCATGAACGAGATTCTTGTTGTTCGATTAAACATTTAATTTAAACAAAATTCACTGAAAAGTAAAGCGAAAACTTGCCCTGAGAAAATTTGCTGCAGGCGTTGCCAGCTCTTTTACAACCTCTCTGATTAACAAAACACCACACGCAAAACTGAAATTCCCCACACATTGAGAGTTGAGGAAAAAGAGATTCACAAATGGTCTACTGGATCTCAAAACTGACTGCCGAGGAACGCCCTTCATCGTCCACGCACAGGAGTTTGTGGGCCCCTCTTCGAGGCGTCAGATAAACCTTTTGCTTGGGGTCTCCAGAATGAATCAACCGGCCATCCAGGAACCAGTAGATCGACCTGGTCTGATTGGAGACGGAGGCCTGAAGCAAGATCTTCTGATAACCCAGGTCAACAAACGGTCTTATTTTAAACTGAGAGTCGGGCAACGGTGAGTTGATGACTGGCCCGTTTCCGGCAACGACCTTTGAGCATTTGGAGTAGTGAGTGGGAATGCGTTCGATTGGGTAGCCGTTAGAGGCGAGCCAGGTGGCGATCTCAGCCGGCCATCGTTCCACAATTTTTTCTCGATATTTTCGTCCGATGCGGCAATGGGAACACAGCCGCTGGCCGGTTTCCTGGTCGATCAAAACCAACTGGTGAATGGAACAGGGTTGATTGGGGGAGATGCCAGGCAGGAACAGCTCGTCCTTGGTGGCAACACAAAATTTGGACACCGGCATGCCGCTGACAGCGCAGACCTGTCGGTGCTCGACCTCTGAAGGCTGCACGAACCAGCGGCTGTCAGGGGCGTTCTCCAGGGCTTCCAAGAGAGCAAACAAGATTGGAGCAGCAATGTCGGCCCCCACCAGGGCCGGTACGCCTTTGCCGTCAAAGTTGCCGACCCAAACACCCACGGTGTAGTCCGGCGTGTACCCGATGCTCCAGGCGTCGCGGTGGCCGTAGGAAGTACCGGTCTTCCAGGCGACTTTCGGGATGTCCACCGACGATTCCCACACTGCCGGCAGTTCCGGGCGTCGAAGTTTGCTCAGAATGTCCGTCACGATGTAACAAGTGCCAGGGCGCAGCAATCGCCGGCCAGACTCCGCCGGCTGCGACGCCAGAACCCGGAAAGGCCGGAAACGCCCGCCGTTGGCCAACCCGGCGTACAGATTGGTGAGCTCCAGCAGAGTCACTTCGCAGCCGCCCAAAATCAATGAGAGACCGTAATACTCCCTGGGCATGGGCAAAGTAGAAATGCCCGCGGCTTTCAAGAAGGAGTAGATGCCATTTTCCCCAAGCCGGGCATAGAGGTTCACAGCCGGCACGTTCAGAGAGCGAATCAAGGCTTGTTCAGCAGTGACGGCCCCGTGGTACAGTTTGTCGTAATTGACGGGTCGGTAGCCGGAATATTCCACTGGCACATCGTTGAGCAGGCCCTGCGGCGAAATCAGGCCGTGTTCCAGGCCAAGGGCGTAGATAAATGGCTTCAGAGTAGAACCCGGAGAGCGCGGGGCCGTGGCCCCATTCACCTGCCCGGCGTTTCTTAGGTCGAAAAAATCCGAGGAACCAACCAGGGCCAGAACACCCTGCGTTTGATTTTCGATCACCACAACGGCTCCGTTGGAGATGCCCCTGGCCTTGAGCGGCTTGAGCCGGGTCTGCAAGATGCTCTCAGTCAGGCGCTGCACTTTTTCGTCGATGGTCGTTTGCAGACGCCCGGTTTTGGGGTGGGTGCGCACGAGTGCGCTTGACAGATGCGGAATCCTGAACGGCAAAGCGTAGCGTTTTTGTGGCAATGGCACGGTCAAGGCTTCCTCGCCTTGACTGGTCGTAATTTTGTTTTTAGCAACGAGAAGCCGCAAAATCCTGGCGCGGGCTTTTTTAGCCTCTGCGGGATTCAAATCGGGTCGGTAAAGGTTCGGGGCATTGGGAATGGCGGCCAACAGAGCCGCTTCGCCCAAACCGAGCTGCTGCGGGTGCTTGTCGAAATAAAGATAGGAAGCGGCCCCCACCCCGACGATGTTGCCGCCATAGGGCGCCATATTGAAATAGAGCGTCAAAATCTCTTCCTTGGAAAAGCGCCACTCCAACTGCAAAGCCCGGAACGCCTCCACGAGTTTGTTCGCAATGGTCCTTGGCTTCGGCTCCATCATGCGGGCCACCTGCATGGTGAGGGTCGAGCCGCCCTGAACCACCCGGCCGGCCCGAAGGTTAGCGATGGCTGCCCGCACAATGGCAAAGGGATTGACCCCAACATGCCAATAAAAATAGCGGTCCTCGTAGGCCAGAACCGCCTGTTTAAGAGCCGGCGAAATCTCTTCTACCGCAACCGGCATGCGCCACATCTCGTCCGGTGCCAGAAACACGCGAAGGATCTTGCCGCCGCGGTCGACCACCACAGTCGAGGGCGCCGGATGCAACTTTTCCACCGGCAATGGGAAGCGCCAATTGGCCAACAGGAACAACACGAACGGGAGGCATGCAAGCACTGGAAGCCAAAGGCGGCTACGATTTTCTTTTGAAAGAATCATTGAAGTCGAGGCCAATTCCATTGGTAAGGTAAACAACAAACACAAGATTGTCAAGTTTTTGAAGATCCAAAACCGACTTCCCTGGAGAAAGGCGCCTGCTCTCCTCTTCCGGGCAGCGATGCCAACGACGGGATACTCATGCCATCTTCTCTCTTGACCGCCAAGCCGCCTCCCTGGAGTGCTGAAGCCTTGCTTCAGCCTTTCGAACCGTTCGAAGGCGCA
>JBHHYI010000071.1:0-20388 GCA_046757525.1 bacterium
ATAGTTTCTGAAATTTACGACTTTTAGTTTTTCAAGGAACATTTCAGTCGGGCGCCTGACCGATATTGGGCTTATGCACTACTCGTCATTTAACCGAATGGGCATCAATAACATTAACACTTCTTCGTTTTCCTTTTGCAGAACCGGTGTAATGATTCCTGCACTGGTCGAGTCTTTCAATTTAAAAATCACCTCATCCGAATCCAGATGCCGTAACACATCTAAGACATAGTTGGCGTTGTAACCGATCTCAACATCGTCACCTTGATATTCCGCGACGATTTCCTCCCTGGCTTCGCCACCAAACTCGATGTCCTCTGATTGAATCTTGACTAAATTTGCAGAAATAGAAAAACGAATCTGGTGGGTGATTGAATTGGAAAAAATTGCTACGCGTCGGACAGAGGAACTGAGCAGCTCTTTGTTCACGACGAGATTTCTGTCGTTGTCCACGGGGATGACGCGCTCATAATTTGGAAACTGTCCTTCGATGCTTTTGCTAAAAATTGTTGTATTGTTCAAATTAAAAACGATATGGTCGTCGCCGATTTCTACTTTTACATCCTCCCTGTCCGGATTATTCTTTAGCATTAAGTTCAAAGCCTTGGTAGGAACTATGGTCTCTATTTGAAAATCTGGAGAGTGAAAATCTGTGTTGACTATCTTGACGAGTCGGTGGCCATCGGTAGAAACCATTCTCAAGTCGCTTTCGGTGATTTGCAGCAGCACACCCATCAAAGTGGTGCGCAGTTCATCGGCGGAGACCGCGAAAATAGTCTTTTCAATCATGCGCGCCAATCGCTCACCAGAAATGGTAAAATAACCCAAGGTCTTTTCCATGGATATTTTTGGAAAATCGTCGTGCGGTTCACCGGCAATCCGATAAAGGCCTTTCTCGGTGGAAAGCGTTACCTTGTTTTCTTCGTCAACCTGCAACTCCATGGGAATGTCTGGTAGCTCTCTAACGATTTCATACAGAACCTTTGCCGGGATGGCTACCGCCCCACTGACCTCACCCTGGACAGTTATTTTGGTGGAGATCGAAACCTCTAAATCCGTCCCTGTCAAAGTCAACTGGTTGTTTTCTAAATCAAGCAGAATATCGCTGAGAATGGGCACCGTGGTTTTCAACGGAACAACCCCAATGATACTCTGCAGCGCCTGGTAGAATTCTTTCCTGTTTACTTTGAATTTCATAAATGCCTCCACCCAAAAATAGGTACTAATGCAAATTATAAAAATTTACTAAATACATATATATTTATCAAGATAAATTTTATTTATAGTTAGTTGTTGTAGTAGGTTGTGTGGATATGTTGATAAGTATCTCGTCAATGTTACAAGTTGTTTATTTTTAATGATGATTTAATACTTAAGAAATTCGTGTTGGTGTGGATAGGCAGTGACAAAGATGTTGATAAAGGTAGTGATTTGATCCGGAGTCGTTGTGTTGCAAAATAATTGACGTCGGTCTCTCGTTTATCCACATCCTATCAAGGCCAAATGTGTGGTTATTCACATGCCGATGTTGACAAATCATACGGCCGACATTTCTATTTTTTTTCTCAACACGTCGATGTCTTCGCGGAGCTTAATATCCTTTTTTATTTGGAGTTCGATGCATTGAATAGCATGAATAACAGTGCTGTGATCTCTGCCGCCAAAGTGGAGACCAATGGTTTTCAGCGAGTATTTGGTTAGCTCCTTGGCCAGGTACATGGCTATTTGGCGGACGTAGGCGATCTCTTTTTTTCTGGTTTTGGCACGGAGCATGTCATCGGGGATCTCATAATGATCGCTAACGATTCTTTGTATTTCTTCGATCAGGATATTCTTTTTCTTTGCTAAGCTCAGGTTTTTTAAGACGTCTTTTGCCAAAGCAAGTGAGATATCCTTGCCGTTTAAAGAAGAATAGGCCAGTAACCTGATCAAGGCGCCTTCCAGCTCCCGGATGTTGGACTTGATGTTTGTGGCGATGAATTCGATGATTTCACCGGGGAGGTTTATCGCGTTTTCATCTGCTTTTTGCTGCAGAATTGCAATGCGGGTTTCAAGGTCTGGCTGTTGAATATCGGCAACCAGACCCCACTGAAAGCGAGAAAGCAAACGGTCCTCTACCCCGACGAGCTCCTTGGGTGGTCTGTCGGAGGTCAGGACAATCTGTTTGCCAGTGTTGTGCAAGGCGTTGAATGTGTGAAAGAACTCTTCCTGAGTTCTCTCCTTATTGGTGAAAAACTGAATGTCGTCTACCAGGAGCAAATCCACATTGCGGTAAATAGAGCTAAATTCAGGCGTTTTGTTGTTTTGAATGGAATTGATGAATTCGATGGTGAATCTCTCGCTGTCGACATACAAGACGCTACGTGCGGTTCGTTGCGACAACGAGAAATTTCCAATGGCTTGGACTAAATGCGTCTTGCCCAGGCCAACGCCGCCATAAATAACCAGGGGATTAAAGGTGGTGTTGCCCGGATCTTCTGCCACCGCCAGTGACGCGGCACGGGCAAATTGGTTGTTGGAACCTTCTACAAAATTGTCAAAAGTGTAGCGTGGATTCAAATTGCTGTTCTTGTCGGGTCTTTTGATGCGGTCATGTTGATTGATCGAAGGGATATTCAATAGTTCATTGTTGCCGTTGACCAGGACGGAGTAAGTCAGTTTGGCGTTTTCCCCCAGGACCTGTAACAGAGCCTGATTGATGAGGGTGCTGTAGTGTCCTTCCAACCACTCGTAAAAAAATTGGCTAGGCACTTCAATGGTGAGGTTTTGCTGCACGAGGTTGACAGCTTTGGTGGGCTTGAACCAGGTAGTGAAGCTTTGTGGATTTATGCTTTCTTTGATAATTGAAAGACACTCTTTCCAAGCGGATGCATAATGTAATGACATTGAACCAACCCTCTCATCTTAAAATTATAATTCTTGAAGAATAATAAATTGAAAATTTTAAAAGAGAGCACTTGGATTTCCCCTCCTCCTAAGAGACTCTTTTAATTTAAATTACACTTATTAACAAGTTATTAACAAGACATATAACAACCTAAGTTTTTAATTATTAATTAGCTAAAAAAACATCCACAGGGTTAATTAACCGAGATTACAACAGCCAGCCGTAGCTTAAAAATCTATTGAATTAAATTAAAAATTGTTAACTTTGAAAAGTTATCCACAATTTTTAATGGTGATCTTTTCGAAGGTAGGATGCGTAAAAGTTAAGAAAAAGGACTTAAATGTCAAGAGAAAAGATCGATTAATTTTGAGAACTTTTTCCCCGATGGGTTGGGATATATGTGTGCGAACGTGGAGGTAAATTGGGTTTCTTAGGGAAATCGCGTGTTGCTAAGTTCGAGAATTTTCTTGACATTTGTTTTAAGAATTAATATGTTAAAAGGTTTTATTGGTAAACAAAGTGCAAACTAAAAAGGGAAGTAGACCATGAAGCGAACATATCAACCACACAATAGAAAGCGATTGAACAAGCACGGGTTCAGGGCTCGGATGAAGACGAAGGCTGGCCGAGCCGTCATCAGCAATAGACGCGCCAAAGGCAGAAAACGTTTAACCGTGAGTGATGAGTAGGGCTCGGCTTCCGAAAGAAAAGGTTGTTAGAAAGGCGACTGTATTTAACGACATTTTTGAAAAAGGAAACAAGCGGAATTCCAAGAACATGTTTGTCATGATGTTAGACGCCCCTACTTTTGCAATTGGATTTGCTGTTTCTACCAAGATTAGAGGCGCAGTGAAACGGAATCGCGCAAAGCGTTTGTTGCGAGAGGTATTTAGATTAAACCAGGAATCCTTGCCCACAAAAAAGATGATGGTCCTTGTAGCGAAACCAGGGATTTTGAGGGCTGAATTCGGGGCGTTGCAGAAAGAATTCAAACTGCTCATGGAAGCGTAAATCGATGAAGCACATAGCAATTGCTTTGGTCAAACTGTATCAAGTTTTTATTTCTCCTCTATTTCCTCCATCTTGCAGGTTTTATCCGAGTTGCTCTGAGTACGCGGTGCAATCGATTAAGAAGTTTGGGCTTCTCAAGGGCGTGTGGTATACTGCCAAACGCATTTCAAAATGCCATCCTTTTCATCCTGGAGGGTATGATCCAGTAAAATAATTTCTTATGGCATTCATTTTACCAATTTTAATTTAGCATGGATTTTGACAAGAAGACGGTTCTGGCCTTTTTAATCATAGGCTTAATCCTGGTTTTTACGCAAACGAATCTTTACAAGAAATGGGCTTTTCCCAATATGGGAAAGGAGACGACGCCAGCGGTGCAACCTGCACCTCAGGATTTGGATCTCAACAAAAGATCGCAGAGCTCGGAGGCCGAGGAACCCGAACCCCCTGCGCCAGAGAAAAACCAGGAGGTGGTCGCCGCCCCGGAAGAGAGCATTGAGGAAGCGACAGGTGGAAAATATAGCGAACTGGTGGGACCGGGCGAGACGGTTTCCATTGTGACGGATTTGTACCACGCGGAATTCTCAACCCAGGGTGCTACCCTGCGGTCGTGGACCTTGAATCGTTACCTGGACGCAGATAGCCAGTACGTTCAGTTGGTCGGTGGCGACGGGCAAGGCAACTTTGCTTTGCTGCTGCCGACTTTTGAAGATACGATCGATACCAGTCCTTTCGTTTTTTCCGTGGACAAAAAGAGGGTGGTATTGAGTGAAAAGCATCCGATCGATGAGGTCGAGTTCACCTTAGATCTGGGGCCAGGCAAAGCTATAGTCAAAAAATTCACCTTTTATTATGACCAATATTCCATCGACTTTGATGTGAGATTCAGGAATATTGACGAGGTTGAGGGCTTTTCTTATTTTGTAACTTGGCGTTCCGGATTGGAGTCTACAGAACCCGACTTTAAAGATGACATGAGCCATGCCAACATCTACGCGCTGCAAGGAGGGGACGTAGAAAAATTCGATGTCAAAAACAAATTCAAACGGAAGGACTGGGACAACCCCACAGATTGGATTGCCATAAGAACTAAGTATTTTACCACGGTGCTGATCCCAAAGAGCGATAAAGCCCAGGCTGTGTGGAACCTTTACGGGGAATTGGTGCCGGGAGGCGAAGGCCTTGTCTGGAAAAAGTACGGATACGATTTACAGATGCCCTTTTATGAACAAGCGAAGAGTTCTGGCAGATTTATCGTTTACCTGGGACCCCTGGATTACGACATTCTCAAGAGTTATCATGTGGGCCTGGAAAAGATGATGGATTTTGGTTGGTTGATTTTCCGCCCGTTTGCCAAATTTGTGCTCTGGAGTTTCAAGGCTCTGAGCAAAGTTATTCCAAATTATGGCTTTGTAATCATCATTTTTTCCATCCTGATCAAATTGGGTCTGTTTCCTTTGACTCGCAAGAGCTACAAATCCATGAAGGCGATGCAGGCTTTGCAGCCATTGATGCAGGAGATCAACGAAAAGTACAAGGAGGATCCCCAGAAGAAACAGGCGGCGCTGATGAATCTGTACAAGGAACATGGCGTCAATCCTTTGGGGGGCTGTATTCCCATGCTATTACAGATGCCTCTGTTGTACGGTCTTTTCAGTGTGTTCAGGTCTACCATTGAGCTGCGGGGTGCTCCGTTCATTTGGTGGATCAAGGATTTGTCCAGACCGGATACCATCGCCACCCTTCCTTTTACTCTACCGCTGTACGGGAACACCGTCAATGTGCTGCCATTGTTTATGGGGATCACCATGTTCATTCAGCAAAAGATTTCGGTAACGGATCCGAAGCAAAAAGCCATGGTCTATTTCATGCCCATATTTTTTACCTTGCTTTTTAATAGCTTTCCATCTGGGCTAAATCTTTATTATGCTTTGTTTAACTTATTCACGATTTTACAGGAAAAACTCTTACCCTACACGCCCCCTGGGCCTGAAGCCCTGAAGAAGGGAAAGCTAAGCGCTAAGAAAAATAGTAAATTAACTAAGTACGAAAAGTGGAAAAAGCTCAAGAGATCATAGTTAAGTTACTTGGATTATTTGCTTTGAGTTGTCTTCAAGCCCTACCAGCAGAGTGGGGCTATTTTGTTCAGACTGTTGGATGAAAGGATGGACTGGGAAGAGGACACGATTGCAGCGATTTCCACGCCGCACGGGACCGGGGGGCTCGCGGTTGTTCGGGTAAGCGGTTCCCAGGCCATTAGCATCGTGGACAAACTGTTTCAAGGAAAGGTCCGTTTGGCTGTGGCTAAGTCTCATAACGCCCTTTTGGGAAAAGTGGTATCTCCTTCTCATGAGAAAAAACAAACGCAAGCGGATTTTTGGGATGAAGTGGTGGTGGTTGTTTTCCGGGCACCAAAGTCGTACACCCGCGAGGACGTGGTGGAAATTAGCTGTCACGGCGGGCAATTGATAAGCCAAAGAATTCTGGAATTGCTGCTGGATCAGGGTGCCAGATTGGCCCGGCCCGGCGAGTTCACACAAAGAGCGTTTCTAAATGGGCGTTTAGACCTCTCCCAGGCAGAAGCTGTCGCTGACATGATCCGGGCGAAAACGGATTTGAGTTTGCGTGCCGCACAGTCGCAGTTTCAGGGAGCGCTGTCCAGTCACGTGCAGACGATGCGACAAAATCTGATAGACTTATGTTCCCTCTTGGAGCTCGAGTTGGATTTTGCGGAGGAGGATGTGGAGTTTGCCGATCGACAAGAAGTCGAAGAGAGACTACGAGAAGCCATTAACCAGATCAAAGACTTGGTTTCCACTTACCAAAGGGGTAGGATTCTTAGAGAGGGGGTCAAACTGGTCATTGTAGGAAAGCCGAATGTTGGCAAGTCGAGTTTGCTCAATGCCCTGTTACAGGAAGAGCGGGCGATTGTTACGGAAGTGCCCGGTACCACGCGTGATGTTTTAGAGGAACAATTAGACATCGACGGAGTCTATTTCAGGGTGGTGGACACAGCCGGGGTTCGGGACGCAGGGGACATGGTAGAGCGGGAAGGGGTGCGCAGAACCCTGGATCAAATCAAAGGGGCTGACGTGCTATTGCTGCTTTTTGACGGCTCAGAGCCGTTGGACGCGAGAGATTGCAAGCTGGTGAAGCGGGTACGGCGTTTGCGGGCACAAGAGTCGTCCAACACAGATGGGTTTCTCGCAGCAATCAATAAAATAGACCTGGAGCGGCGCCTGGACAAGGATTTGTTGCGGGAGCACCTGGGGCCGGTTCCAATTTTGGAAATATCAGCGAAACAGCGCTTGGGTTTCAAGAACCTGGAAAAGAAGCTAATTGCTCTGTCGTTGGGAGGTGAGACCGCTTCCTGGACAGAAGCGCTGATCTCCAACCTGCGACAAAAAAAGGCCTTAACGCAGGCGCTGGATTGTTTGCAGAGAGCCCGGGAAGCTTTAACCCGTGGCCTTTCCAGTGAGTTTGTCGCAGTTGACTTGCGTGCTGCCCTTGATTCTTTGGGCGAAGTGATTGGCGAAGTCACCAGTGAGGACATCCTGGGAAATATTTTCTCCAAGTTTTGCGTGGGTAAATAATCGTTTCACGTGAAACATATTTTGGTCAAAAAGAACATGTCCGTCTTGTTGCACAATTCTTCTGAGACCTACGACGTCATCGTTGTAGGCGGCGGTCACGCTGGCGCCGAGGCGGCTCTGGCTTCAGCGCGCATGGGTGCCAGGACTTTGCTGCTTACCATGAATATTTTTACTGTGGGCCGGATGTCCTGCAATCCTGCCATTGGGGGTTTAGCCAAGGGGCAGTTGGTTCGGGAGATCGACGCCCTGGGCGGCCAAATGGCTCTGGTGACAGATGGTGCCGGCATTCAGTTCAGAATGCTCAATCGGTCCAAAGGTCCAGCCGTGTGGTCGCCAAGGGCACAGTGCGATCGTGTGGTCTACGCTCAAAAGGTGCGACAGGCTTGTGAAGAGCAGGTAAATCTCGATTTGCGCCAGGGAATGGGGGTGGGCCTCGTGGTGCGGAACAACAAAGTGTGTGGCGTCAGAACGGAGACGGGAAGTGTGATCGGCGGTGGAGTGGTAATTCTGACTGCTGGCACTTTCTTGAATGGCATCATTCACGTGGGTGAGATACAATATGCGGCTGGCCGTGCAGGCGAGTTTGCAGCACAAGGTATGACGGAGTGTTTGGTGGCGCTGGGGTTTGAGTCTGGCCGGCTTAAGACTGGCACGCCGCCGAGAATAAATGGCCAGACGGTAGACTTTTCCGAAACCGAAATCCAGCTCGGTGATGCCAACCCGGTGCCCTTTTCTTTTAGAACCAAACAACTGCTACTCGATCAGTTACCTTGCTATTTGACCTACACGAACGCCCATACCCATGAGATTCTACGCCGCGGCTTTGATCGGTCGCCCATGTTTACCGGGAGAATCAAAGGTACCGGGCCGCGCTACTGCCCCTCCATTGAGGATAAAATCAATCGTTTTGCCGACAAAGCGAGGCACCAAATCTTTTTGGAGCCAGAGGGCAGGCAGACAACCGAGTATTATGTTAACGGGTTTTCTACCAGCCTGCCAGAAGAAGTTCAATTGGCTGGTATTCGCACCGTACCCGGATTAAGAAATGTGAAGGTCACCCGATTGGGCTATGCGGTGGAATACGACTTCTTTCCGCCCACCCAGATCAAGGCGAATCTGGAGACCAAGCGGGTGGAGAATCTGTTCTTCGCCGGTCAAATAAACGGGACCACCGGTTACGAAGAAGCTGCTGCGCAGGGTTTCATGGCAGGGGTAAATGCGGTGCTGAAGCTGCGCGGCCAGGCCCCCTTTGTGCTGGACCGGTCTGAGGCCTATGTGGGGGTTTTGATTGACGATCTGGTTACCAAGGGGACCATTGAGCCTTATCGCATGTTTACCTCGCGCGCAGAACACAGGTTGATTCTACGTCAGGACAATGCGGACCTGCGCCTGATGGACCACGGCTACGACCTTGGACTGATCTCCAGAGCGGTTTATGAGGAATTGCTCTTGAAACGCGCCAGAATCCAGGCGGCACTGGAAGCGTTAAAAAGCGTGAAGGTGACGCCAGAACAGATCAACGGCACTTTGGCCGCTCAGGGCTCTACCCTGATTCGGGAAAAAGAAAATTTGTACAATCTCTTGAAGAGACCAGAAGTAGACATTTCTGACTTGCGGGGAATGGGGCGACTGGAGGTGTTGAGCCATTGGAACCAAGCGGACTGGAAGCAGGTGCGGGAGCAGGTGAATATCGAGATCAAATATGCGGGCTTTATCCGAAGACAGAACGAGCAGGCGGAGCGGTTCAGACAACTGGAATCGAAGCGCATCCCGACGGGCTTCGATTTTGCCGTGATAAAGGCCCTGTCGGCCGAAGCGCGCGAAAAGCTGCAAAACGTGCAACCCAGGACCATCGGCCAGGCCACCAGGATTTCCGGGGTCTCTCCGGCAGACATCGCGATTCTGCTTCTGCACGTTTCCAGACAAAAGCGCGAAAGTGTTTCACGTGAAACACCGGTGGGGTAGAAGATTCATGCAAGACAGTCAAACCCAGAAAAGACAGGTTGGCCTCCAGGCTCAACTTGACAGCCTCACAATCCCATTGAGCCAGACCCAACAACAGCAACTGGCAATCTACCGGCTGGCGGTTCTGTCCTGGAATCACAAGACCAATCTAATCTCTAAAAGGGATCCCGGGCAGACCGTCTCAAGGTTGATCGTCGAGTCGGTGGCTCTCTCCCGATTTGATCTTTTCCAGAAGAGCCTCTCGGTTTTGGATTTGGGTTCTGGCGCCGGCTTTCCCGGCGTGCCTTTGCGCATCGCAAGGCCCCAGCTCTCGGTAACGCTTCTGGACTCCAAAAGAATGAAGTGCCTTTTTCTAAGACAGGTGGCCGCCAAATTCGAATTCGAGAATCTGAGGGTGGTGTGTGACCGCGCGGAACAAGCTGGCAAGCTCTCGGCGTTTCAAAAAAGCTTTGATGTCGTAGTGAGTCGTGCGGTGGCTCCACTTCCTAAATTGTTTGCATGGTCCCAGCCTTTTCTAAAACCGTACGGAAGGCTGGTTGCAGTCAAAGGGTCTGATCTCCATGAAGAGCTGGCCGCTTTTCAATTGCGACATCCTGCTCTGGAAGTACAAATCGAACCATTGTTTTGCACAACGCCTCAACCCGGCAAACATGAAATAAAGGTGGTCTTGGTTGGCCACCATCTTACCTAATGTTAGAAACAAAGCTAAAAGAACTGGTTAAGAACTCGCCTTCGTTTCAGCGGGCCAGGGATTGTCTCACTAAAGAGCGCTTCGTGAGAATCAAAGGTCTGGCCGGTTCGCTCAAGTCACTCTTGCTGTTGAGTTTCTTTGAATCCGGGCTCTCCCAGGTGATCTATGTCTGCTGCGATTTAGATGAGGCAGAGAAGATCAAAGAAGATTTGGAGCTGTTCTTGCCGCAGGAACAGGTGGGCATTTTTGCGTCCGGAAAATCACGCCAGGGCAGAATCATGGCGGTGAATCATGCAGATTTGTCTGCACGCCTTGCTGCTCTGGAGTCTCTCTCTGAAGGCCGCTCTCTGATTCTGATTGTTGAAGCGAGGGAACTTCTTTCGTCGTTGCCAGCGCCGGACGAGTTTAAATCGCAAAAGTTATCCCTTGTTGTTGGAGCTGAACTGGATTTCACCGAGACCGTAGAGCGCTTGTTCGAGCTGAATTTTACCAGGGAGCCGGTCGTGGAAAATCCTGGTGAAATGAGTGTGCGCGGCGGCATATTGGACGTCTACCCGCACTCCGCTGAAAGACCCGTTCGAGTAGAGTTTTGGGGCGATTCGGTGGAATCGTTGCGCGAGTTTGATCCCGCCACCCAAAGGTCGACCAGCACAATAGAAAAAATCGATATTTACAATCAGGTTTCAAACGGTGTTGCAGAAGCAGAGTCGGGGCAAGCAAGCGGATGGTCGATTTTTGACTACTTCAAGAACGAAGCGCTTCTGGTATTTGATGAACCGGATTTGATCCGAAAAGAGCTCGCGCAGGGCGCCTGGGATGGAAGCGAAGTGCGGGAGGTCGATTCAGTGGATCTTCCGGACGATCTGCGCTGTTCGAATCTGGAAAAGCGAGTAGAAAGATTTCAGCACGTACATCTGCTTTCCTTTGGCAAGGTTAGTTCGAACTTAATCGACTTTAGAGCGAGCAGCCAGCCAGGCTTTAAAGGCAATTTGAAGCTGTTCCAGGATTTTGTTGAAAAGCTCAACCGGGAAAAGCTTGCCGGGCAGGAGGCGGTGCCGAATATTCTGTTTCTGTGCGAGAGCAGGAGCCAGGCGCTGCGAATGACCGACATCTTCGAAGAGGAGGAGGTCAAAGCAGCCAACTTACAAGCTGTGGCCCTGAGCTTGCACCAGGGGTTTCTCTTCCCCGAAGCAAATCTGGTCTTGTTTACCGACCATCAGTTTTACGGTCGCCCAAAGAAACTTAAATTGCGCCGGCGTTTCAAAGGGCTCTCTCCGCAACAATTGAAGACACTAAGCATTGACGACTTTGTCGTTCATGAAGACTTTGGCATCGGTCTGTTCAAGGGCCTTCGAAGAATAAAAGTCCGTGGCAATGAAAGAGAGTGCATCTATCTGGAGTATAGAGACGGCGACAAGGTTTATGTGCCCATTGAGCGCATGGACCGCGTTCAATTATTCTCGAGCAAAGAGGGACTCAATCCGCGGCTCAACAAATTAGGGACGCCGGACTGGCAGCGGTTAAAAAGAACGACCAAGAAGAAGATCAAAGATATCGCCAAAGATTTAATAAAGATCTATGCCCAGAGAAAGGCACAGCCCGGTTTTGCATTTTCCGAGGACACACTCTGGCAGCGAGAATTAGAGGCGTCCTTTCCTTACGAGGACACACCAGATCAAGTGAAGGCTACGCTGGAAGTAAAGCAGGACATGGAAAGCTCCAGGCCCATGGACCGGCTGGTGTGTGGGGACGTGGGTTTTGGCAAGACCGAAGTTGCCATAAGAGCCGCCTTTAAGGCGATTCTAAGCGGCAAACAAGTGGCCATGCTGGTTCCCACGACGATCTTAGCCTACCAGCACTACAGCACCTTCCAGGACCGTTTGCGGAATTTCCCGGTGACGGTCCAAATGCTTTCTCGATTTCGCACCCAATCCGAACAAAAGGAGATCGTGGACAAATTAAAGACCGGGCAAATTGATTTGGTTATCGGCACGCACCGGATGTTGTCCCAAGATGTGGAGTTTAAGAATCTTGGCTTGTTGATCATCGATGAAGAGCAGCGCTTTGGCGTACGCCACAAAGAAAAACTCAAGCGTTTCCGCGCTACCATCGACGTTTTAACTTTGACCGCTACCCCGATTCCACGCACCCTGCACCTTGCTCTGATGGGCACACGGGACATCACGAACATTTACACGCCGCCCAAGAACAGGTTGCCCATCATTACAGAAATCTTGCCTTTCGACAAGAATGCTATTCGCGAATCTATTCTGCGCGAACTAAACCGGGGCGGGCAAGTGTTTTACGTTCATAATCGGGTGCAGTCCATCGAACGGGTGGCCGGCATGTTGCGTAAGCTTGTTCCCGAAGCTCGCGTCACCATCGCCCATGGTCAGATGCACGAAAGGGACCTTGAGCGCGTCATGATCGAATTCATCGGGCAACAATTCGACGTTCTGGTGTCCACCGTGATCATCGAGTCGGGTCTGGACATGCCAAATGTGAATACCATGATTATCAACCGGGCCGACAAAATGGGGTTGGCGCAGCTCTACCAACTGCGCGGTCGGGTCGGGAGGTCCAGCCAGAGAGCGTACGCCTACTTCCTGATTCCGCCGCTTGAGTCGCTCAATGAAAATGCGTTAAAGCGTTTACGGGCCATAGAGGAATTAACCGCCCTGGGGTCCGGGAGTCAGCTTGCCATGCGCGACCTGGAGATCAGGGGTGCAGGGAATCTGCTGGGCGTGGAGCAATCGGGATTCATAAACAACTTGGGCTTTGAGCTTTACAATAAGATATTGGACCAGGCGGTCAAGGAGCTTAAACAGGAGCACGAGACGCAAGAAGAGATTCCGCTTGAAATTGAAACACAAGTGGATATCGATGGTGACGCCTACCTTCCCGACGACTACGTGTCTGTGGACACGCAGCGCATCGATGTTTACCGCCGGCTGATCGAGACCGATAGCGAGGAGGCGCTGGATGAGATGAAGTCGGAATTGGAAGACCGTTTCGGACGCTTGCCCGAGTCGGTGCAGAATTTATTCTACCTGGTCTCTTTTAGAATCCTGGGCAGACAACTTGGTTTGAGGAAAATCGCTGTGAGTAGAAAGGAGTCTGTTTTCGAAGTGGCTTCGGAACTAATTGAAAAGAGGGGGGAACCATTTAATAATTGGTTAGGTTCAATTGTGGCGAATGCTTCACAGCCATTTGAATTCTTTCAAGACGATGGTTTTGGAATCCGTGTTAGGTTGGACGGCCAGGCCTCTAATTATCTTGAAGTTAACAGGAACTTCCTTAAGAGCTTGTTGATCGATCAGAACCAAAAGGACATTGTGAAGGAGGATCTCAAGGGTGCACTTAAATAGTGGCGTGCAATGGATTGTCTTAGGGTCTTTCATTCTTGTAAGCGCTTCATGTGATAAGCCAGTTAAAAAACAATATGTTATAGCGAGTGTTGGTAACGAAACTCTTTCCTTGCAGGAAATCATGGAGAACATTCCTCAAGAAATAAAACAAGACTTGTCGCCATCTGACATTCAGGAATACGTGCAACGATGGATTAACTCACAGGTGTTGTACCAGGAAGCTAAGCACAGGAAATTAGATGAGCGCATGGACTTGAGGAAGGAATTTGAAAAGATCAAGAGAGAGCTTATGGTCAACAAACTAATCGAGCTTTCTGTGAAGGATGATGAAGTGGTCGGGCCCGAGGAGATAGGCACTTTTTACGAGCAAAACAAAGACAGTTATATTTTGCATGAAGACCTGGTTCATGCCTACCACATTTTAGTTCCCACCTATGCAGAGGCCAACAAGGTTAGAATGCGCCTCAGAAAGGGGGAGGCTTTTCAGAAAGTGTGTGAAGAGGTTCTGGGAGATTCTACCGAGCAGCAAGACTGGGATTTAGGGTATTTTTCCAAAGATGAGATCATTCCAGAGGTGGCCAGGGTTCTGTTTCGAATGGCTCCAGGCGCTTTGTCTCTACCCATCAAATCGGAGTTTGGCTACCATATCGTAAAGTTGATCGATATTCAAAAGAAGGGGGCTGTCAACCCGCTGGAAAATGTACAAGAAGAAATAAAACTAAAATTGGGCGCCCAAAAGAGGCGGCAGCGTTATGAGCGGTTCTTATTTCAAATGAAGAGCAAAACAAAAATTCAAACCAATTTTCATGTGCTGGACACTGTGAATTTAGATTCTTTAACACTGAATGGCAATTAATCGTGGTAACAAGCATGAGAAAAACTGTCTACACCATCATTCTCGCCGTGCTCTGTTTGGGTTCCCGTCTTTTGTCTCAAGAAATCCTGGACAGAGTGGTGGCGGTGATTGATGACAAGATCATTCTGCAATCGGAGCTTTACCAATATTCTTACAGCCTTGCGATCCAGCTCGGCATTGACCCGCAGGGGGAGCCAGAGAAAGTGGAGAAGCTCCGCAAGGAAACGCTGGACAATTTGATTGCCCAGAAAGTGTTGCTGGTCAAGGCCAAAGAAGATAGCATTACCGTCAGTGAAAAGGAAGTTGACGCGCGCCTCGACGAACAGATTAAGCAAATAGTCGCGCAACTTGGGTCGGAAAGCAAAGTAGAGGAGTATTTTGGTCTCACGCTGCGGCAGATCAAGAGGGATTTCCGTGACGAAGTTAGAGAACGACTCCTGGTTAAGACCCTCCAGGACCGGAAATTTCGCGAGATTCAAATCACCCGGAGGGAAGTCAACGATTTTTACAGAGCCTACAAAGACAGCCTGCCTGCGGTGAAAGAATCCGTTAAGATTAGCCATATTTTGGTACACATTGAACCGAGCGAAGCAACGATCAGAGCTGCCAGGGAAAAAACCGAGGCGCTATTAGAGCGTTTGAGGGAAGGTGAAGATTTTGCAAGCCTGGCCAAAGAGTATTCCGAAGATGTGGGCACGGCAGCAAACGGGGGAGAAACCGGATTCATCCAACGGGGGGACTTTGTCAAGGAATACGAAGAAGTGGCCTTTTTGCTAAAACCCGGCGAGATTTCGGATATTGTGCGGTCACGCTACGGTTTTCACATAATCCAGCTCATCGCCAAACGGGGAGAAAAGGTAAATACCAGGCATATTCTAATAAGGCTGGACACTTCTCCTGAGGATGAACAGGCCACAAAGGATAAGTTGCTGGCCCTGAAAACAAAAATAGAAAGCGGCGAAATGACCTTCGCGGAAGCGGCCGAAAAATATTCTAAGGATGAAACCACCGCGTCGAAGGGGGGTAAGCTGGGCTGGTTTGAAACCGATCAATTTCAGTTAGAGTCGTTCAAGAAGGCGGTGGCCGGTCTGAAAGAAGGGGAGATTTCAAATCCCATCAAAACACAATTTGGCTACCACCTGGTGAGATTAGAGAAAAGAAAGCCCGCAAGAAAATTAGACATCAAGAGAGATTGGGAACAAATTGAAAATTGGGCCTTGAACATCAAGCGGCAAAATGAATTCCAGCGTTGGGTCAAAAGCATAAGAAAGGACGTGTACGTGGACATCAAGATTTGATCCAATGGTGTTCCTGCAAATTCTGGGACAAATAGCCTTTTGGATGGTCATGCTGCTGGCCATTGCCGTCATTCCCTTTGGAATTCCCGGCACTTTTATTATTACCGGCAATGCCCTCCTGTACGGCTGGCTGACCGATTTCACTGTGATAGAGTGGAGTTTCATCGGCACCCTCTTATTGATCTCGGTGTTGGTGGAAGTGGCAGAGTTTTTTCTGGGGGCGGCAGCAGCCGGAAAGTTTGGTGCTTCGAAGCTTGGCATGGTTGGCGCCGTGCTTGGTGGATTTTTGGGTGCTATTCTGGGGACTCCGATTCTGCCACTCATTGGTACGCTATTGGGTGCCTTTGCCGGAGCGTTTGCCGGCGCCGCACTGTTTGAATACTCCGGCACAAAGGACGTGCAAAAGTCGCTCCGTGTTGGGTTTGGGGCGTTTTTGGGTGCTGTTGGCGGCAAATTGACCAAAATAGCTGCGGCTGTGGCCATGGTGGTTCTGGTAGGTTTTAAGGTGTTTTAGCAAGTTGTTTGTCGAAGGAATTCCTCAAGTCTGTCCAGGTAAAACATTTCAAAGTTCAGAATTCCTCAAAGTCAGAAAGTTTGTGGTATATAATTTTAATGTGTTATGAAAAGATTCTTGTTGGTGCTGTGCTCTGTCTGCGTAGCCAATGCGCAGCTATGGGCCCAACCCAAAACTCCCAGGAGTGAATTTGTCTTAGCCCGGCTAAAATATCATGGGGGAGGGGACTGGTACAACGATCCTTCCATTATTCCTAATCTGTTGGATTTTTTATCCGAAAATACCAATATGGACGTGGGAAACTCGCAGGCAGTTGTGGAATTAGCAGAGGAAGATCTTTTCTCTTACCCCGTTCTCTTCATTACTGGCCACGGACGAATATCGTTTTCAGAGGAGGAAGTCAAAAGGCTGAGAGAGTATTTGACACACGGTGGATTCTTGTATGCAGACGATGATTACGGCATGGACAAATCGTTCCGGCAAGAAATCAAGAAAGTTTTTCCCAATAGTGCACTCGTCGAACTCCCGTTTTCGCATGAGATTTACCACTGTCATTTCAATTTCGCCAACGGGCTGCCCAAGATTCACGAGCACTATGGCGGCCCACCTCACGGTTTCGGAATTTTTCATGAGGGCCGCATGGTTGTATTCTATAGTTTCAATACTAACATTTCCGATGGCTGGGCCGATCCAAACGTACATGAAGATCCGCCAGACGTGCGGCAAAAAGCCTTCGAAATGGGCACGAACATCATGGTTTACGCGCTAACCCATTGAGGTTATCATGAACAACTACGAGTCGGTTTACCGATCCCTGGTTTCGCGACTAAAGGTCGTCCGCAAGAAAGAAAAGATGGTACGTTTTGTCCGGGGCGTCTTTACTTTCTTTACGATCTTATCCTGGCTGCTATTGGTCGTGCTCATTGCTGAAGCCGTATTTCGGTTTGAGGTCTCGGGCCGTCTTTTGCTGTTGGCGTCGTTCCTAATGGGTGGTGCGGGCATGTTGTTCTGGTTTGTGGTGCGGCCGGGGTATGCCTTGTTGTTTCGACCGGACTTTCCTTCCGACGAGTCTTTGGCGCTACAAATTGGTGGGCATTTCGAACGCATTCGCGACCGATTGGCCAACGTTCTGCAAGTCTTCACCAAGCATCGGCGCAACCCGGAGGGCTATTCGCTTGAATTAGTCGACGCGTCGTTGGCTTTGGTCCACCAGGAGACGGAAGAGCTCGACTTCGAGGAGGTCGTCAGTTTTGCCAAGGTCAGGAGCACCCTGAGGTTGTTTGGGGCAAGTCTGGTGGCATTTTTCCTGGTTTATTTCGGATTCTTTTCTACTTTCTCTAACGCCGCCTTCCGGCTTGTGCACCCCGCGCAAAAATTTTCCACGACAGCAAGCTTCAAGATCACCGTTTCGCCAGGCGACACCGAGGTGGTAAAAGGCGACCCGGTTGAAATTCGGGCAACGGTGCAAGGCGTAGACGTTTCGGAAGCAGTGCTTGCCATTAAGCCGGCACAAGGCGACGATTTTGAACGCCATCCGCTGGCAAAAGACCAGGATGGTTCGTTTTCATTTAGGCTTTCGGATGTCAGGCAAGACCTGCGCTACTTTGTGCAGGCGGGGAAGGTTTCAAGTGCTGCCTATTCGATCCATGTGGTTGAGCTGCCTTACATCAGAAATCTCCAGGTCACGTTAAATTATCCCAAATATTCCAAGTTGGGCAGCCAAACTTTGGACCAAAATGTGGGCGATATCGCCGCTTTGAAGGGTACGCAAGTGAGACTGAGCATCAAAGCAAACAAAACGGTCAAGAACGCGGAGATCGTTTTTGACGACCAAACTCGAATCCCCCTGAAGATTTCTGGGCAAACGGTGCGCGGACTGTTCGAGCTTGCTGCTGACGGAAGCTACCACATCAGTCTCAGCGACAATAAGGGTAGGAGCAATGCCGCTCCCATTGAATACAGACTCTCTGTGCTGCAGGACGAGTTCCCTCTGGTGCGGATTACCTATCCAGGACAGGACGTGGATTTGGCCGAGGACATGTTGCTGCCCCTGACCATTGAAGCCGAGGACGATTTTGGTTTCTCAAAAATGCGCGTGGGGTATCGAATTCTCAAGGGTGGAATCCAGGAAGGCGATCTAAACTTTACCCCGGTGGCTTTGCCAAATCCTGAGGACGAAAAAATCCTCTTGAACCACACCTGGGACCTTTCCAAACTCAACATTTTGCCTGAGGACGTGGTTACCTATTTTGCTCAGGCGTTCGACAACGACCGGGTGTCAGGACCGAAGAGCGCGCGCAGCCAAACCTACCGCGTGCGCTTTCCTTCGATTTATGAAATCTATGCCGACGTCGCCAGCGCCCACGATGAGACCTTCGAAGGCTTAGAAGAGACTTACCAACAGAGCAAGAAGCTCCAAGAAAAGTTGGACAAGATCGTTCAGGAAATGAGAAAGGAACCGGAACTGAACTGGGAGGAAAAACAGAAAGTTCAGGAGGCCGGGCAGGCCCAGGAGAAAATGGCCGAGAAGTTGGAGCAGGTGCAGGACAAGCTCGAGGAAATGGTTTCGAAAATGGAACAGAACGATTTGCTGTCGCAAGAGACGTTGGAGAAATATCGCGAGCTGCAAAACCTCATGGAAGAGATGCTCACGCCAGAAATGAAAGAAATCCTGCGCGAAATTCAGAAATCCCTGGAGGACGTGGATCCCCAGAAACTCAAGGAGGCCATGAAAAAGTTTGCCGACGCCGAAGAGGAGTTTCGCAAGAACATCGAACGGACTCTGAATTTATTGAAGCAACTTCAGATCGAACAAAAAGTCGACGAGTCCGTTCGCAAAGCCCAGGAGTTGCTGCGCCGCCAGGAGGAGCTGAACAAAAAGGTCAGCGAGGCGCCGCAAAAGCGCAACCGGGAAAAGTACTCACAGGAGCAAAAGGATATTCAAAAAAACACGGCGGATTTAGGCAAAGAGCTGGAAGAGTTGAGTCAGAAAATGGGAGCTTTTCCGCAAATGCCGCAAGAGCAAATTGAGAAGGCACAAAACATGATTCAGCAGGACGGCCTGGAAAGCGAAATGCAGCAAGCGATTCAGCAGCTTCAATCGGGCAACATGAGCGGAGCGCAGCAATCAGGCCAGCAAATCTCGCAGAACATGCAAAACCTACTGGATACGCTGCAGTCGGCCAAAAAGGAACTTTCCGAGAAGCAGAAACAAGAAATCATGCAGGCTTTCAACCGTTCGGCGCACAATTTCCTCACGCTTTCGAAAGAACAGGAACAGTTGATGCAGTCGACGCAGGGCAAGAATCGCAACAGTCCAGGGATGAGAGAATTAGCCGACAAGCAACAGGACCTGCTGGCCGGCCTTTCCCGCACCGCCAGCGAACTGATCGCGTTATCGCAGAAGACTTTTTTCGTTACGCCGGAAATCGGTAAGGCTTTGGGCAAATCGATGAATGGCATGGGCGAGTCGATTAAAGGCTTTGAGGAGCGGGACGTGGGCAGAACCGCAAGAAACCAGGCCAAGGCCATGAGCGGCCTCAATGAGGCCGCAGCCCAGATTCGTCAATCCATGCAGAGTATGAGCGGTGCCTCCTCGGCCATCGGCTTTCAAGAAATGATGCAGCGCTTAATGGGGCTGGGAAAAAAGCAGCAGGGTATCAACCAGCAGACTTCCCAATTGGCCCAGCAACCAGGCATGAGCTTACAACAACAGGCGGCCATGTCCCGTTTGGCTGCCGAGCAAAACGCGTTGCGCAAGTCGCTGGAACAATTGCGCAAGGAAATGGGCAACCGTTCCGATATTTTAGGGGATCTCGGACAGGTGAGCAAGGATATGGAAGAGGTGGTCAAAGAATTTGAAGCCAAGAACGTCGGACGCAAGACCATCGATCGGCAGCGGCGCATCCTCTCCCGTTTGCTGGACGCCCAGCGCTCCATGCACCAGCGCGAGTTCAGCCGAAAAAGGAAAGCCGAGACCGCGAAACAGTACCAGGCCAATAGTCCGGGTGCGCTGCCGGCCAATCTGGGTCAGAAAAAAGCGCGCCTCCAGGACGACTTGATCCGGGCTTTGAAAGAAGGCTACACCAAAGATTACAAAGAATTGATTCGAAAATATTTTGAAGCTTTGGTGAACGAACAGGACCAGGGCAGCTTGAACAATTAGGCCGAAGAGCCCTGGCCAGGCTTTGCGTGCTTTTACATGG
>JBHHYI010000072.1:0-20029 GCA_046757525.1 bacterium
GTGCTGCCGGCGCACGAGTCGCCTGTGGCGTCATCGGCATCGCCAAACCGTAGTGGCGAAAACGCCGCGGGGATAAGCAACTGTCTCCGCGGCGTGTTTGATCAGACCTGACAGCAACTACTAACGGAAGAAGATTGTGAAGCAACCCAAGTTTATTCCACTGCCACACTACCAGGAAACTCCTGTTGCAGAGATGAAGAAACGTTCTGTGGCTTTTTACCGGGAGATGAAACGACGGCGAACCGTACGCGACTTTTCCGACCGCGCGGTGCCGCGCGAAATCATCGAAAACTGTCTGTTAGCGGCTGGCACCGCCCCTAATGGCGCCAACAAACAGCCCTGGCATTTTGTGGTGGTGAGCAATCCTCAAATTAAACGAAAGATTCGTGCGGCCGCAGAGCAAGAGGAAGAAGCTTTTTACAGCGGGCGTGCCCCGGACGACTGGCTTGAGGCCCTGGCCCCGCTTGGCACCACGGCGGAGAAGCCGTTTTTGGAAACCGCCCCCTATCTCATCGTCATATTTGCCCAGTCTTATGGCCTCAGCAAAGACGGCAAAAAAATAAAACACTATTATGTGCAGGAATCAGTAGGCATTGCTACCGGCATCTTGATTACGGCCATTCACCAGGCCGGACTGGTGTCGCTGACGCACACCCCCAGTCCCATGGGCTTTCTCAATGAAATCCTCCGTCGCCCGCCCCACGAACGCGCCTTTCTCATTCTCGTGGTCGGCTATCCTGCTGAAGGTGCCCGGGTACCTGAAATCAGCAAGAAGTCTTTAGCCGAGATCGCAACGTTCGCGGAGTGAGGGAAGCCTAAACAAAAACGTTTGAATTGAATGAGAAATAAACCTATTATCTGTGACATTTGTGGTGAGGACGGCGCCCGAATTCGGAGGGTAACCGAGGCACATGGTAAAGGCAAAGATTTGCTGGTCATAGAAAATGTCCCCATGATTAGCTGTCCCCACTGCAGTGAAAGTTATTTTGCAGCCGACACACTGCATGAGATCGAGCGTATAAAGCTACATCGCAAGACTTTTGCTTTGGAACGCCCAGTGGCAGTTGCTTCGTTTGTAGGATAAAAGGTAACAGTTCGGGCCGTAGATGGATCGTTCAGTATGTCTATGCTGAACGCACATTAAGTCGGGATATTTATCCCCATCGAGACTGCTGCGGGAACAGATGTTCCCTATTAATTTACGTTCAGGACAAATATCCTTAACGATCGCTAATGGGTGAACTGTTACGATAAAAGAGCGTACGGCTTTTGACGAAACACTATCACCTTTTCCAACCGGGAATAACACAAGGTTTAATATTCTCCTTGCTTTCTAAACAGATTGCCAGAAAAACCAATCATTTTGGTGCACGCACGCATGCATGGCATCCTTCATTTAAAACCAGGCAAAGAAAAACCCGTCAGGCACCGTCATCCGTGGATTTTTTCGGGCGCCATTGCAAAAGTCGAGGGCAGCTCGCAAGCCGGGGAAATGGTGCAGGTCAGGGATGCTCAGGGGAATTTCCTTGCTTGGGGCTATTACAACCCAAAGTCTCAAATCTGTGCCCGTCTTTTGGAATGGGACGCGGGGACTGCTATCGATGAAACCTGGTGGCAGGTTAAATTAGAGCAAGCCATTCACCGCAGGCAGCGTCTGCTGCAGTCCTCTGAAACCAACGCTTTGCGACTGGTAAACGCAGAGGCCGACTTGCTGCCCGGTCTCATCGTCGACCAATATGGCGATTATGTGGTCCTGCAGGCGCTGACGGCCGGCGTTGAGATGGTGAAAGCAACGGTGGTGGCACACCTGAATGACCTGCTAAGCCCGAAAGGGATTTATGAACGCAGCGACCTGTATTTTCGCAGGATAGAAGGTCTGCCCGTCACCGATGGGGTCCTGTCCGGAGAGGCCCCCCCGGAGCTTGTGGAAATCCAGGTTGGGGGACACGGCTTTTGGATCGATCTGCGTCATGGCCAAAAAACCGGCTTTTTCTTAGACCAAAACCGCAACCGCAGAGAAGTGGCTGAATACGCAGACGGGAGAAATGTTCTCGACTGTTTTTGTTATACCGGTGGTTTCGGTGTCCTGGCCAGGGCCGCTGGCGCCAGGTCCGTGGTCAGCTTAGACTCCTCTGCTGGGGCCCTGGAGTTGTTGCGGAAAAACTTCCAATTAAACAGTTTTTCTACAAAAGAGAATGAAATGGTTCGCGGCGACGTATTCGAATCTCTGCGAAGATTTCGAGAAGATGGTCGCAAATATGACCTCATCATCCTGGATCCGCCAAAATTAGCGCCGACCAAAGCGCACGTGGGCAAGGCCCGGAGAGCGTACAAAGACCTCAATTTAGGCGCCATGAACCTGCTTACCCGGGATGGCATCTTAGCCACGTTTTCGTGTTCCAGCGGCATCTCTCCTGCGCTGTTTCAGCAAATCGTTGCCTGGGCCAGCGTCGATGCAGGCCGGGAGATTCAGATTCTGCATCGTCTTTCTCAGGGGGAAGATCATCCCGTGAGACTTGCTTTTCCTGAGTCAGAATACTTGAAGGGTTTGGTGTGTCGCGTGCTGTAATGGGTGCCTTGTTTTAAAGTTGAGCAAATAATTCACCGATTCATAGGTTTAGACAAGCAGGTGAAACTCGAGATTCCCGAATCCTCTCCGGGTCGATTTTTTCTGCTCAGTTTCTTGATACTGCCTGTATTAATAGTTTGGATTGGAACTTAAACAAAAATAAGAAAAGTTTTTAATTTGATTTTTGCTCATTTATGTATTATATTTAGGTCAAAGAGTTGTGGATTAGAACATTTACCAGGAAGGGGATATGCTACCATCACCCACACAACTAAAATTGCAACTCAAGCCGCAGGCCAGATTTGAAGTAATAGACGTAGCACAAAAAATTGCCAGGGAATTTGGCGACCTCCTCAACGCCTACCGCAAATCGCTCTACTGCTCGTTTCATACCACGGCGGGGTATCTTGAGCAGAGTCTGTGTGCCAGCCTAAAATACAGTCAGGACCATGTTAGCCCGTTCATTGAGCTGTTTCAAAAGCTGTTTCCGCCGGAGGCGAATTACCGGCACGACCAACTGCAACTGCGCACCGAACTAAGCGAAGCCCAACGTCAGGTCGAGCCTAAGAATGCAGATTCGCACTTGATTTTCATCAGCTCCGGCATGAAGAACTGCGTGACCTACGACAACAAACCGGACATGCCTGTCTACTTCATCGACCTGGACGGGGTGAATGGGGATCGGTGCCGCTGTCGGCAAACCACTGTACTGGCGTTCAACGAGGAAAAGGCGATTCACAAGGTGAAAATGGCGATCCCCGTGTCCAGGCACCCCATCGATTCCATCAATCTCATCGATCCTCGCTATGAGTTTTTTGAACAATTAAAAGAAATGGTGCGACGATTGGAGATCGTGCACGGTCGCATCGACATCGCATTGGATGCCAGTGAGAAGCATGCAGGTCTGACCGTCAACGAGTACGAAACGTTGCTGATGCAGCACGACCTCGCCGAAGTTTTGAATAACCCCTTGAAGTTTGTAGCCATAAGAGGAAAACACGCGCTGGCTGCCCCACAGTTGATTCCCGAAAAGACCCTCAATTACGCAAAATACGATCTGGTGCACATCTTCAACTTGCTTATGGACAAATTTGGGGTCAGTGAAACCGTCATCGAAAAATTCCTATCGATTTTCATCCGACTTCCAGCTTCCCATTATTTGAGCATGAAGCGACAAATTAGCCTCCTGGTTTCAGAAGATGAACGAGAGGGAACCGGTAAAATCGTCTTCGGCAAATACCAGAGTCCGATTTTAGTTCAATGGAAGCACGCAGACAAGCAAACGCGCTACTTAGAGGTCTCAATTTCAAAATTTGCTTAGACTTCACCGCAGATAGAAAGTCCCCAGCACTTCAAAAGTGCCGGGGACTTTACCATGCTTTGCCCAAAAGCACCGAGATCGATTCCTGCGGGCGCTGGTTTTGAGAATAAACCTTGATTTAAAATACAACTGAGTGGTGCCAGCGGCGCCAGCTCTTTACTGTGGCCGGTCGTTCCGGGCCGGGGCGTTTCTAACCTGTCCGGCTGTTGTCCATGGGCGTCAACTTAAGCCCCAAAACTGTCATTTCGACCCGGCAGCCGCCGGGGAGAAATCTGGTTTGTGCCTAAATCAGACCCCTCGACTACGTCCGGCAACTGCCGGACTCCGCTCGCGGTGACAGTAGGGTGGTTAGACGCCCCTTAAGTTGACGCCAAAAGGCAACTGCCGAATTTACTTAGGTGGGTCAGGAGGCACCTCCATAGTTAAATAAATACTGTCTCTATTGGAGGTATATCAAAGGGTGGGGAAAATGTCAAGAAAAATCTGCCCCGCCCAGCGGGGCTTCGTTCAACAAATCAATGCACTTGTGGCCGAATCATATTTAGTGAAACTAAGGTAAGCAATGATAAGCAATAGCTCAGTGCGAAAAGAAGACGCACTTTCTTAACCAACACCATTTGATTGACATGTTCAATTATCGTTTGATTTTGTCTATGGTAATTCATAATTTGAGTAAATAAATTGGTCAGCTTATAGGTGTACTTTCAATTTATTAGAAGTACTTGAGGTGAAAAAGATGACTCTTACAATTAACACTGAACCAGTACCGCTTCGAACCGATAAAGACGGTGTCGTTCGTGTTGGCGGTACTCGGGTAACACTTGATACTGTTGTTGCTACCTTCAATGAAGGTGCCACTGCTGAGGAAATAGTACAGCAGTATCCATCTTTGGAACTCGCCGATGTTTATGCTGTGATTAGCTACTATCTAAGAAATCATTCAGAGGTGGAAGCCTATTTGCAAAAACGACACAAGCAAGCCGAGGAAATACGCAAACAGAATGAGGCACGATTTGACCCACATGGAATACGGGAGCGTCTGCTGGCTCGTCGTGCCAAGAATAAGGGATAACATTAATGCTTCGGTTAGCCGCTGATGAGAATTTTAATCGCAACATCGTTCGTGGATTATTGCGTCGGAAACCAGAATTGGATATTGTTTGTATTCATGATGTTGGTCTTTCTGAGGCTGATGACCCCACAATATTGGAATGGGCCGCAAACGAAAACCGTGTACTTTTAACGCATGATGTATCAACAATGACTCGTTATGCTTACCAGCGTGTTCAGGCAGGCCTTCCCATGCCAGGAGTTTTTGAAGTAAGCCGTAAGGTTCCGATAGGTCATGCCGTTGAAGATATCTTAATACTTGCGGAATGTAGTCTTGAGGGCGAATGGGAAAGTCAAGTGCGTTACTTACCTTTATAAAAATCTTAACAGAAATTCACTTACTTTAAAACAGCAATTAGAAAAAATCCAAAGAAGGCAAATCTGTAACCAGGAGTCAGGCTCTCAAAATCAAGTTCCGTGTGGTTATCGGCTGACGACAACTGCAGCCGAAAAAGGGCTCATACTTTTTGGCCGGGTTTTGAGCTCCCTCGAAAGTTCTTTTGTACAGCACGTGAGGTGCCCTGTCATCCTTCTTTGCGGCTCAGTTATGCGTTCGTTTCATGAAATGAAGGTCGAAAGGACGAACTTCGAGGCAGATTGGTTCGTGGTCGGACCCGGGATTCCAACGTCTCCTGAGGCGAGTCGTCTAAACTTTGTGCTTGCGTTTTCGGCTTTGTTTCGTTATCTTCTTTACTACCGAAGATGCTCTCTCACAACGGTTTCGCTGGGTGTGTGTCTGTACCGCCCCCCAAAAGCGATTCCTTATCAGTTCAGACCGTGCATCCCGACCGTTTAGGGTAGGGACGCCCGATTGCCGCGCTCATTGCGGTCCTTTCTTTTCCACGCGTCCGGGCGGGTTGAGATTTGTAAAACCCCGGACCAGGAAAAATATGAAAGAACACGCACACACACACGCGCCGCGCACCGGCCATTCCGCCCCGCAGCCTCAGCTTCCGCAAGGTGCCTTTGGCGCCCTGATTCCAAAGATTCAGCAGGCCGTGTCCGCCGCGGGATACGTTACCCCCACGCCCATCCAGGAGCAGTGCATTCCGCCCCTGCTGGCAGGACGGGATCTGCTGGGCACCGCCCAAACCGGCACCGGCAAGACCGCCGCCTTTACTCTGCCGCTCCTGCAGCGGCTTTCCGGCAACTCTCGCCGGCTTCGGAAAGGAACCCCCAGGGCCCTCATTCTTGCCCCCACCCGCGAGCTCACGGCTCAAATCGGTGAGAGCATCCAGACGTATGGACGCTTTGTACACCTCCGCCATACTGTGATCTTCGGCGGGGTCAACCAGTCCCCTCAGGTCACGGCTCTGAACCGTGGGGTCGATATCCTCGTGGCCACTCCCGGCCGGCTGCTTGATCTGATGCAGCAGCGATTCATCCACCTGACTGAGGTGGAGGTCTTCATTCTCGACGAGGTGGACCGGCTGCTCGACATGGGCTTTGTTCCCGACGTCAAGCGGGTGTTGTCCCACATTCCGACTGAGCGCCAGACCCTGTTCTTTTCGGCCACAATGCCCCCGAAAATGGTGGAACTGGCCCACACCATGGTCCGCAACCCGGTGCGGGTGACCATCGCGCCCGACAAACCCGCAGTGGAGTGCATCGCTCAGAAGGTGTTCTTCGTGGGGAAAAGGAGCAAAGATACCCTGCTGGTCTCCCTGTTGCGCGACCCCCAGATCAATAAGGCCATCATTTTCACCCAGATGAAGCACGTCGCTAATCGAGTGGTGAAAAAGTTGTCCGCAGCGGGCATTCGCGGCACCGCTATCCACGGCAACAAGAGCCAGGCAGCACGTACCAAGGCGTTGGACGGCTTCAAGCAAGGCCGTTTCCGGGTGCTGGTCGCCACCGATGTGGCGGCGCGAGGATTGCATGTGGACGATGTCACCCACGTGATCAACTACGATCTTCCCGTGGAACCCGAGACCTACGTGAACCGCATCGGGCGCACCGCCCGGGCGGGGGCGAAAGGTGACGCTATTTCGTTCTGCTGCGCTGAGGACAAAGCCTATCTGCGGGAGATCGAACGCCTATTAGGCAAGCCGGTGCCCGCCGAGATGGAACACCCATATCATTGTGACGAGGCCTTCCGGTCTAGCCAACCCGCCCCGAAGCAAGGTGGCCGTGGCCGCGGATGGCGGGGCGGACGCCCCCAACCGCAGAGCCACTCGGCCCGGCCTCGCAGCCGTAGCCGCAACCGGGGCAGGCGCTAAAACGAAGGCCCTGCGTCTCGCCCAAGTCGCGAGCCAGATCGCTGGAAAGCATTCTTAATCGAAGGTGCCGAACCAGACGCTGCCGCAGCCGCCGACAGGCGGCGCTGCTGAGCTCATCGGAAGCTTGACCGAAGAGTCCGTAGAGATGCTTACTCATGGTGCGATTCCGCTCAGGCTTTTTCTCCGGCAAGTGCTGCCGATGCCACCCGTGCCGTCTGCGCCAGCACGGCGGCCCCGATAAACAGACTGCCATCGGCGGCATAGAAGGCAGGAGAGTGGGCCGGCACGATCGCGCCTCCTAATTCCCGCGCACCGATTCTTAAGAAACATCCTGGCGTCTTTTCTGAATAAAAGGCAAAGTCTTCACCCCCCAGATTCAAAAATCCCAACGGCACCAGTGCTTGCTCGCCGAGCAAGGCAGTCACAGCTCGACGCGCCCAGCTAACGGGCCCGGCCTTATTCACAATGGGTGGCGTACCCTCTTCGATTTTCACTTTTGCTTGCAAGCGGTGGAGCGCGGCTGTGGCTTCTGCGATTCTACGAACTTCCTCTTGCAGCAGCCGCCGTGTGGTAGAATCGACAGCGCGCACGGTGCCTGAAAGGGTCGCCCTTTCCGGAATGATATTCGGGGCGCTGCCGGCATTTACGGTGCCCACGGTGACGACGGCCGGGCTGGCCGGATTGAGACGGCGCGACACGATGGTTTGCAGAGCATTGACCAACGCCGCGGCCCCCACAATGGGATCGGCGGACTCGTGCGGCCGCGCGCCGTGGGCACCCTGGCCCAGCAGCTCGATCTCGAAGGTGTCCGCGGAGGCGGCCACCGGACCCTCTTGAGCAACTACCTGTCCCACCGCGAAGCGGCGGTCCACGTGGGCAGCAAAAATCGCGGCCATGTCGTCCAGAGCTCCGGTTTCTAAGATTGCCTGCGCCCCTTTACCAATTTCTTCGGCAGGTTGCAGGACAATCAGGACGTCGCCGTGGGCCGGACGTTGGGCCAGCAAATGCGCCGCGCCCACCGTCCACGTGCCGTGCACGTCGTGGCCACAGGCGTGCATGACGCCGGCGTTGAGCGAGGCGTATTCCAGGCCTGTTGCTTCTTGAATGGGCAGCGCGTCCATGTCGCCCCGCACAGCCACCGTTGGGGCTGAAGCATTCGCGCCTTTGATCCTGGCCACCACCCCGGTGCCGGCAACTCGGTCAAGCTCAGCCGGACGCACCGAGGCCAGCGCTTGGTAAAGCTTCTGCGCGGTTCGGTGTTCCTGAAACGCCAATTCCGGATGCTGGTGCAAATCCCAACGCAGGGACAAGAGCTTTGCCTGAAGCTCTTTGGAGAAGCAAGCTTGCAGCTTCTGAGGAACCTGAAAATTGTTGGCTGGCTTTTTCATGTGGGATTCCAGGTTAAGATTACACGGCGATTGCAGGTCTTCATGAAATGATTCATTTTCGAGACAGCACTTGGTGCCGAACCGTCAGATTTTCAACGCGATCGACATCCACCTGCACGCCCATGCCCACGCGATCCATGGGCACCGCAACCATGCCATGGTCGTCCATGGTCCACTCAGGCGTGACGATGTCCCGTTCCCAGTAGCGTGCGCTTGGCGACACATCGCCGGGCAGACTGAAATTCGGTAGCGAGGCCAGCGCCACGTTGTAGGCTCTGCCCACGCCGCTTTCGAGCATGCCGCCGCACCAAACGGGAATCTGGTGTTCGGCACAGAAATTGTGCACGGCAATCGAAGCCGCGAAGCCACCCAATCTGCCGGGCTTGATGTTGACAATTTTGCCGCTGCCGAGCTCGACCATGTCCCGGGCTTTAGCCAGGCTGATGATGGATTCATCCAAACAGATGGGGGTTTTGAGCTGTTTCTGTAGTTTGGCGTGCTGCACGAGATCGTCCCAGGCCAGAGGTTGCTCGATCATCATCAGTCCAAAATCGTCCAGTTGCTGCAACAGGCCGAGATCGCTCAAACGGTAGGCGTTGTTGGCATCGACCATGAGAGGGGCTTCTGTGCCAAAGGTCTGGTGCACAGCGCGCACATAGTCCACGTCCGCACCGGGTTTGATTTTGATTTTGATCTTGCGATAGCCCGCGTTCAGCGACTGCTGGACTCTTTCGATCAGCGCTTCTGGATCTTTTTGAATGCCAAGAGAAATACCGGTGGCGATCTTCTTGCGCGTTCCCCCTAAAAGACGGGCCAACGACACTTCCTGAATTTGGGCCATCAATTCCCAGGTCACCATTTCAACAGCCGCTTTGGCCATGTTGTGGCCGCGAAAATTTTGTTCCAGAATTTGGGAGACAGTGTGCGGCGTCTCGAATTCTCTGCCCAGTAGGCGCGGTGCAACCCACTCGCGAATAGCCAACCAGGCGGTGTCGATGGTTTCAGGTGAGTAGTTCGGCTGCGAACCCGCCACACACTCCGACCAGCTCTCCCGGCCATCGGCGTCCTCGACTTGCAGCAACAGAATCCTACGCTGGGTTTCGGTTCCAGAAGAAATCTGAAAGGCTTCCTTGAGGGGTAGTACGATTTCGCGCAGGGTAATGCGGGCAATGGCAAGCATTTGTCTATCGAGACTTCTTGGTGAGCACGTAAAAACAGCGGCGGCTTTGAAGGTCTCGCTGCAAGCTTTCGACTTCATAGCCGTGGCTTAAGTAGAATTGTAGCGCCCGCCTGGTCGACGCCCGCCAACGGGCTGCCAACTCCAGCGCCGCATTCTGAACCGCTTCGATGTCCCAGGGGATCTCTACCCGCACGGCCGCCGGAGTGGGTAGCCCCCCTTCGATGGGCACCACGCTGCCATCCTTTTGCAGTTTCATGTTGACCACGGCTACCTCCCGATGACGTTCTTTGGGGCTCTCTGTCTGCCCTTCGCTCAACCGGCACACCCGGTCGGCGTTTAGCTGCCATTCCACGACGAAGCGGTCCATGCCGATGCCCCGGTGCAGGGTGCTGCCGGTATCGTTAGGGTACATCTCTGCCACATACTCTTGAATGGTGGCCCCCAACTTGTTGAGGTTCAGGTGTGCATTACGCGCCACCAGAGGATCGTACGACCAATAGACGACCTCGACACCGCGTTCGAGCAACAATTCTCTTTGAAACCACTTCAGCGTTCTACCCACTCCCTGGTCGCGCAACGTTTTGCGCACGGCCAACATGTGCGACCAGTTGGCCATGCGCCCGTCCTTGAGGCCGGTCAAACCAAACACGAACCCCGCAAGAATGCCGTCCGCGTCGAACGCACCAGCCGCAATCCCGCCGACCTCTTGTGCTACCTGCAAAATGGCCGGGGGCACGCATTCTGTGAAGTTCTCACCCCAGGCCTCTTTTTGTAACTCGACACAAGCGGTGTAGTCTTCCTTCGAGCTTAACTGGCGTAAAGTTAATTGCATGGGCTGAACCCACCTCTCTGAGTAATTGGTGACTCTACCATTTGCGCACTTCATAATAATATAAAATTATTGATTGTTTGTCAACTATTTAAAACTTTTCACTTGCGCCGATACCGTTTTTTTTGCCATATTGGTGGGTGATGGAGACGGCCTCGCTTAACTTTGTCACGGTTCCTGTTGCACTTAAAGCGGCCGGCAAGGGCGGAATGACAGTTGTTTTTCTTTGAGCACAAAGGTAGTCGTCCTGAGTAGTCCCGAGCGCTTTGTGGTCGGGACGTATCGCAGCCCGTCACCCCTCGATACGGTCACCTGAACAGCGGTGACCTACTCGGGATGACTCACACAGTGTTCTCTGGAAACGCCACGCTCTCGCCGTCCTTTATTACAGCCTCAAGTGTCATTCCGGAGGAATCTTGTTGGCTGGCTGCACAGTGCGGAGCTGTAACAAGATGCCTCCTGCATGACAGGGCTGCCTTTGGCGTTTCCGACATTTAAAGCAATCCGGTTGCGGGATTGCGAGGGCTTTTAGGAAACGCTCCGTTGAACGTAACGCAATCGTCTCGATTGCGCAGCGAAATCCTCCCTTAGAAAGGGAGACAGATTTTCGCTCGTCCAGAGCGAAAATCGGAGGGATGTCAGGTCGCATCCTAACACCCCCTGCTTTTTCTCTGGACGCTTCAAAAATCGTCTCTCCTCGAAGGAGGATTCTTTGCAAGGGCCCTCGTGGCAATGAACTGAACCCGGTTGAAAAGATGAATACCTTTACCCACCTGCACACACACAGCTATTTCAGCCTTCTGGACGGCACCATGCCCGTTCGAACTCTGGTGGAACACACCAAAGCGCTGGGCATGTCTGCGGTGGCCCTGACCGACCACAACGGGCTTTACGGTGCCATTGAATTTTACCAGGTGTGTAAGGAGTTAGGCGTTAAACCCATCATTGGTGCTCAGCTTGCGCTTACCAATGGCGGCTCTTTGGTATTGCTGGCCAAGAATACCAGCGGCTACCGCAACCTCTGCGAGATCATCAGTCGAGGGCATTTGAGAGGTGGGCATCTCAATTTCCAGTGTGAGAGGGAAGACCTCGTCGCCTGCAAAGAGGGTCTGGTGGTGCTTTCTGCCGGCAAGCAGGGCCTCATCTCCCGGTTGGTGCTGAGCTGCAATGTAGGAGAAGCCGAGGCCTACTGCCGCTGGATGAAGGAGGAGTTCGGGGCAGACTTCTACCTGGAGATTCAGCGGTTTGTTGCCCGGGACGATTTTCTCAATGAGCGTCTGCAGGAGATCGCCAGCAGGTGCCAGGTACCTCTGGTAGCCACCAACGACGTGCACCTGCTCTCGCCGCGGGACCTGCCATTGCGCCGGGTGCTGCACGCCATCGGTCAGAACACTTTGCTGGAGCAGGTTCGGACCGCCGGGCACGAAGAGCAGTTTCTCAAATCTCCTGCGCAAATGCGGCGGCTGTTTGCCAGATTTCCGGAGGCGGTGCAAAACACTCAAAAGATCGCCGAGCTCTGCAACCTGGACTTCTCCCTGGGCGAACCTGTCTTTCCGGTCACCGAGGTCCCGGCAGGAGAGGCGGCTCCATCCTATTTGCGCAAGCTCTGCCTGCGGGGTGCCCGGGAACGCTATCGGCCCCTGACGTCCAAAGTTTTCGAACGGCTCGAGTATGAGTTGGGCGTGATTAACCGATTGGGGTTTACCGATTACTTTCTGATCGTCAGAGATATCGTGGATTTCTGCCGCAGGGAATCCATTCCGTGTGTGGGACGCGGTTCGGCGGCCGACAGCCTGGTCGCGTATGTGCTGGGAATAACCTTCGCCGACCCCATCCGCTTCAATCTCTACTTCGAACGCTTCCTGAACCCGGAACGCACCGACGCTCCGGACATCGACCTGGACATCTGCTGGAAGAGTCGCGACCGTGTGTTAGACTACGTTTACAAGAAGTACGGTTCAGACAAGACCGCCATGATCTGCACCTTCAATACCTTTCAGAGTCGCGCCGCCATCCGCGAGGTCGCCAAGACCTTTGGCCTGCCTGAGGAAGAAATCGGCCAGCTCACGCGCCATTTTCCCTACATGGCCAAACTGGAACCGACCTTGGAGAAGGTGCCAGAACTGAAGCACCAGAGTGGCGCGAACCACATCTACCAGGAGATCATTCGCATCAGCAAGCAGTTGGCAGGCTTTCCGCGCCATTTGTCCATTCACGCCGGCGGGGTCATCATTGCGCCAGACCGCATCACCCATTACACCCCTCTGGAAGTGGCCGGCAAAGGCCTCATCATCTCCCAATACGACATGTATTCCATCGAACGTTTGGGATTGGTCAAGATGGACTTGCTGGGGGTGCGTTCGTTGAGCATTATTACGGAATGTCTGGAACTGGCCCGGCAAACGGCGCTCGAAACGGGGAAAGCAGAAATTGCAGAACCAGAATCGCAAGGGGGAAAGCAAAAGTTGTCCGGCCAACCCACAACCACCAAATTCGATTTTCTCAAGAAGACCGAAAAACTGTCGCCACTGGACCTGCGGGCCATCCCCGAGGAGGACCCGCAAACCATCGCGCTGATCAAGTCGGGGCAGACCCTGGGCTGCTTTCAGTTGGAGAGTCCGCTGGTGCGCGGGGTTTTGCGTAAGATGCAGACCGAATCCATCGAGGACACGGTGGTGGCTGTGGCGGTGATTCGGCCCGGAGTCGGCGACAGCGGCATGAAGGACGAGTACATTCTACGCCGGGGCGGATTGCGGCCGCCGCGGTACGCCCACCCCATGTTAGAACCGGTATTGAAAGAAACCTACGGGCTGACCATCTACCAGGAGCAGGTGCTTTTGATCGCCCAGGCCGTAGCCGGCTTCAGCCTGGCGCAAGCCGACACCCTGCGCCGCGCCATGACCAAGAAACGGCACGACAAACAGCTCATGCATTCCATGAAAGAACAATTCGTGCAGGGTGCCCGCAAGAAAGGCTGCACGCCAGGCCAGGCAGAGGAAGTCTGGCGGTTCCTGCTGCAATTTATCGGCTTCGGCTTTAACAAAGCGCACGCGGCCACCTATGGGATTCTGGCCTACCAGACCGCTTTCCTCAAACGTTACTTCCCTGTGGAGTACATGACCGCCGTGTTGAACAACCACGGCGGCTTCTACGCCAAGGCCGTGTACATCGAGGAGTGCCGCCGGATTCGCATGCTCGACGGACAGACCGGCATTCCGCTGTTGCCGCCGGACATCAATGATTCGGAGATCGATTTCAGCAAGCGAGCGAGGGCCATCCGGGTGGGACTCTACCCCGTTTTCGAACTTTCGGAGAGGACGAAAAAGAAAATCGTCGAGGAGCGCAAGAAGCGTCCGTTTAGGGATTTGTATGATTTTTTGCAGAGGACGCGTTCCGGACAAAAGGAAACCGAGCACCTCATTCGCTGCGGCGCCTTGCGTTCGCTACACCCCAGCGAGCCGCTGCTGCTCTTGAAGACCCAGAGCTATTTCAAAACTGGCCGCAGCAAAACCAAAGCGGAGTACTTGACCCGGGGGCTCGACCCCCCGCCTTATTCCAGAGAGCAGCGCATCCTGTCCGAGTTAGAGCTTTTGAGTTTTGCTGTGACAGACCACCCGTTGACGCTTTACGACGGCCTGATCCCCTGGGAAAACATGGTCTCCTCGCTGGAATTAGAAGCGCACCAGAACCACCGGGTACAGTTCACCGGGTGGTACGTCACCGCGCGCTTGCAGGAAACCAGCAAGGGGAGTTACATGAAATTTCTTTCTCTGGAGGACAAACGAGGTATTTGCGAAGTCATTTTCTTTCCGGAAGTGTACGAAAAATATGGCGAAGTTTTGCAAGGGCACGGCCCGTTTACCGTCACAGGTAAAATTCAGTCGCGCATCAAAGGCGAAGCCAACCTGATCGCGGAAAAAGTGGTGCGCTGGCCCACCCCCCGAGAAGTAGTCAGCAGACAGGCAAGCGGACGGCAGAGCGTCCAGTAGAGCGATTCCTTATTATCATTGCAGTCATTGCGAGGAGTCCGGCAGCTGCCTGACTCGAAATGACATTCTATTTAGGAATCGCTCTACGAATTTTGGGAGCGTACCATCCTCGGGAACGTACCATAAAATTTCTTGTTGCATTTCATAGGGAGTTTTAACGGTCCTATGTTGATTTGAGTGGGTAACGGAGTAGCACAAGTCCTTGCTGACGGCAGTCTATTATGTACGCCGAAGGCGTCAAACACCAAAGCCCAGGGCGCCTGCTTTCGGGGCGCCCTGGGCTTTGAAGCAACCAATCCCTTGAACCCCAACGGGGTTCCACAAAACCATGCCACCATTACTCCCAAACATACCGCCTATCGATTTTGATGCCGTATTTTTTGCATAGACGTCGAAACTCATCCTGCTGTGTTTGGTAGAGAAGCTTCGCTTCGATAGGCAGCTCAAACTCATCGAAGCAGAGCTTCTCGGGCAAGTCCTTCGCTCACAGGTGTAGCTTGGGGACGAGAGCTCCAGCTTAAATTGATGCCTATGGGCTTGATCCGGGTTAGGAATTGTTCAGCAAGAAGTTTCTAATGTGCCTTCTGACCTAAGTGGCAGTCTTTATTTTGTCTATGACCGCACGAGACTCGACGAGTTAGAGCAACAAATCCAGATGTGGACAAGGCGTTTAACCTTTGTAGCGGCTTAGAGGAGAGCTGAATACATGCGGAACGTGCACAAGAACTTTCTGCTTTGCAGGATGAATTGAGTGTAACCGAATTTGTACTTCCACGCATAATAGCCGAGACCAACGATGTTTACCTCATCAAACAGATACAGAATTGGCTTTCCAGGAAGTGGCAACAGAAATCTTAACCCGTCAACTGAAATTTCACTGGCACCGACAGCCAACAGCGGATTTTTCGGTCCCGTTGTTTGGCAGCTTTCCACCGGACTTTCTTCAAGGCGTTGACGGCTGAATCCTCAAAGCCGACATTGGCCGGCTTGGCTTTGATTATTTGAAAGTCTTCTGCTTTGCCATTTACTCCGACCAAAACATTGACGAATACGACGCCTTCGATGCCAGCGTTGGCGGCAAGCTTGGGATACTTGAGATATTTTTGCAGCTCTCGCACCCCACCGACGATCCCAGGGGGCTCATCGTAAGCCACAAAAATGGGCAGATCGTCGTCCCCTTCCAGCGGCGGAGGCGGCGGAGGCAATTCGCTCAAATCGATGTTCGTGGAAGCGATGGTTAAATCGTCCGGCACGGACTCGTCCTCGGTTGGCAGGGGCACGCTGGGCCGCGGCGGTGGTGGCGGCCGATGGAATTGCTCGGTAGGTGGGATGTCCGCCACTTCAATTTTGATGTCAACGTTGCCCACTTCGGCTGCCTCGATGCCAAATTCTCGAGCTAATTGAAACAAAACGATCATCAGAGCAATCGTACTGGCCAGACAAATCTCAAACACTCGGGCGTACTTCAGCTTTAAATTGGCGTGCGGTTGCTTTTTCTTGACCAAATCGGCAAAAATCACGTGTTGGGAAAAATACTTCCTGGTCGCTGCGTCTAACGGGTTCTCTCTCTTCTCAAAAGAATTTAAAAATGGGCCGAAGCCCCTTCTCTTGTTCAGAAACATGATACGACACTCCTGATTCTTTAGTGAGCTAAACAACGTTCGGTTTTGTATGTCAGAGTACGGCGTTTTCTTCAGAGTGTTTCATCGCAGTTCAAACAACGCCAGAAACCGAAATGTTGAACCCGCTAACTTTTGCCTCAAGGCGTGCGCATCTTAGATCTCCTGTAAGTACCGGGGTCGGTCTGGTGCCGGGCCGCTCAATTGCAATTCCGTCTCCGGCGCCAGCCTTTCTTTGGAAAGAATTCTCCCTTTTTCATCGATGAATCGTGCACCCATGGTTAGACGCTTAATATCTCCCAGGATGGCGTACAAGCAGGGCACCAGAAACAGAGTCAGCACGGTCGCCACAGAAAGGCCCCAGACCATGACGTTGGCCAGCGGACTCCAGATGTCGGATTTGCCACCAATGCCGATGGCCATGGGCAACAGGCCGAAAACCGTGGTGATCGTGGTTAAGAGAATAGGACGCAGCCGGAGCTTGCCACCCAGCAGAATCGAACGCCAGCGGCGCACCCCGCGATTGCGGGCTTCGTTGATGAAGCTGATGAACACCAGTGCGTCGTTGACCGCCACGCCAGCCAGAGCAACCAGTCCGTACATATTGTTGATATTGAACGGGCTGCCGATGAAGAGCAAGCCAACCGTGGCGCCCCAAAACGCAAACAGGATGGCCATGAAAATGATCAGCGGCTGGAAAAACGATTTGAACTGGCCAGCCAGAATGACGTACATGAGCATGAGACCCACGGCAAAAAGCTGTCCCAGTTGCCCAAAGGCGTCTTTGAACTCCTCGAACTGGCCACGGAAGACCAGGTCGTAGCCCGGATAGCGTTTGCTGATGTCGGCGAAGCGGCGCACCAGTTTTTGATTGACTTTAAAAGCGCTGGTTTTGGAATTGTCCACGTCGGCTTTGACGGTAATGCTGCGTTTGAGGTCGTCGTGTTTGATGGTGGAGTAACCCTGTTTGATATTCAACCGGGCCACATCTTTCAATGTGACGAGTTTCCCGAAAGGCGTCACAATTTTCATGTTTTCCAGGTCCGCTATGTTTTGCCGGCTGGATTCCTGGTACTTCACCACCACATCGATTTCATCTTCCCCGTCGTGCACCACGGTGGCCACGCCGCCATCAAAGGCGTAGTGCACCGTTGTGGCGATTTGAGAGACGTTCAACCCAACCAGCGCCGCCTTCTCCTCATCAACCAGAATCTGCAGCTCTCTTTTACCCGGAACAAAGTCATCCTTCACATCGAAGACCCCTGGCATGCTGCGCAGTTCTTTCTTCACCAGCTCCACAACCTGCTGTAGTTCGTCGAGGTATTTACCTCGCACCCTGACTTCGATAGGCGCCCCGGTGGGCGGACCATTCTTTATTATCTTGAACTCCAGCGATTTGATGCCCGCGACGCTGTTTATTTTTTTGCGCAAATCCGCAATGATTTCATCGATGCTGCGCTGGCGCTCCCTCTTGTTGGTCAGCTCAACGATGACCTGGCCTACTGAGGGCCTGAAAAACCATTCTTCATTTCGCTGCTGCAAGCCCGTATTGGCCACCACATTGACCAGCTCGGTTTCTGGCAAAGTCAGTACGATGTCCTGAACTTTTTGGACGACGTCGTCGGTGATTTCCAGCTTGGTGCCTTCGGGCAAATCCACGAATATGAAGAATCTGGGAATCTCCTCGCTGGCGAACATATCGATGCCTACTACCCAAATCAGCGGAACGCTCAACAATATGACCGCCGCAGTGATGCCAATCACCCAGTAGCGCCGTCTTAGAAACTTGACCAGGTATTTCAGGTAGACCTTTCTGAGCTTGCCGAATCTGATAAGGCCTGCGGTTTGGCGGACCTGTTTGCGGCTCCATTCGGCTATGTGCGAAGGCAGGATGACAAACGCTTCGAACAGCGAGGCCAGCAGCGCCAGCGTCACTACGATGGGCACGATTTTTAAAAACTCACCAATGACACCCCCCAGGAGCATCAATGGCAAGAAGGCAGCGATGGTGGTCAGGGAGGAGGAAACCACCGGCATAGCCACCTGCCTGGTGCCAACCAGCGCCGCTTCCCTGGGTGCGTAACCCATCTGCATGTAGCGGTAACAATTCTCGATGATGACGATGGCATCGTCGACGATCATACCGAGCACCAGCACGAGTCCAAACAAGGAGCTGCCGCTCAGAGTCGTGCCCGTGTAGTGCATGAACATGAAGGTGAACATGAAAGTCACCGGGATGCCGATGGCCGCAAAGATGGCATTGCGCGGCCCCAAGAACAGATACAAGCTGACGACCACCAACAGCATCCCGAGCAATGCATTGTTTTGCAGAATACCGAGAAATTGTTTTATTTGAATGGAAGTGTCGTTGATCAAGGAAATTTTAGCCTGCGCCGGCAGGCGCTCCTTGCGGTATTGTGTCACCAAAGCCTTGATCTGGTCGATGATCTCGATGGAGTTTCCCTCTTTCTTTTTGGAGATGGTGAGGGTTACCGAAGGGTCGCCGTTGAAGCGGGAAATGACCTCGGGCTCTTCGAAGGTGTCGCGCACCCGGCCGATGTCTTGCACGCGCACATGGTGCCCTATGGGATTGGCGCGCAGGATGACCTTTTTGATCTGTTCCACCCGGTCGATTTCGCCGATGGTGCGGACCACGTATTCCCAGCGCCCCATTTTGATGTTGCCGGCAGAAAGATCGAGGTTTTTGCCGCGAATGGCTTCCATAACCTGGGTCAGGGCCATGTCATAACTCTGCAGTTTTTCAGGGTCGACCTCTACCCAGATCTGGCGGTCCCGTACGCCAGCGACCAGGCATCTGGCGACGTTGTGGATTTCCAGAATGTCATCGCGCAAGTCTTCCGCAATTTCTTTCATCTCCCTTTCGGGTACGTTGCCGCTGAGCACCACGCTGACCATGGGAATGTGGTCCTGGATGGTGAATTCGGTGATGCTGGGGTCCTCGGCGGCTTCAGGCAGGTCGATCTTTTCGACTTCGGTGCGTACATCCTGCAAGCGCCTCTCCAGCTCATCCTCGGAGAGCGTCTGAAACTTTAGCCACACGAATGAGGCATTTTCACGTGAGATCGAAGTGATGAGGTCGATGCCTTCGATGTCGCGAACTTCCTTCTCAACTTCGTTGGTGATGAGTTTTTCCGTATCCTCCGGCGAAAGACCGGGCGCGCCAGTCCACACGAAGATCCACGGGAAGGATACGTCCGGCATCATCTCCCGCGGCAGAACAAACAGCGAATACGTTCCCAGCACGATGATGGCAATCATGAGGATGTTGACCAGTACGGGATTTTTTATGGAGAATTTTGGGACAAACATTTTCAAATATGGAAGCCTGTTAAACTACGCTGATTCCGTGTTCCAACCACGGAGTCTTTGAATCTGTTCAGTTTGTGTTGCATGTCATTTTCTAATTCTAAAAGCGCTGTGCACGTTTTGTGTGCTTTTACATGAAAGAAACGACCCAAGCGTTTCTTGGAAGCACAGTGTGAGTCATCCCGAGTAGGTCGCTGCTTCTCAAGCGACCGTATCGAGGGGTGACAGGCTTCGATACGTCTCGACCAAAAAGCGGTCGGGACTACTCAGGACGGCTGCCTGGGCGCTCCAAGAGAAACAACTATCAGTCCGCTCAAAAGGAGCATTTCCTAAAAGCTCTCACAATCCGTGCAACCGGATTGCTTTAAATGTCGGAACGCACCCACAATCGAGACGATTGTGTTACGTACAACGGAGCGTTTCCTAAGAACTATTTTAATCAGCCGAACAACAAAATACAAGTAGAATTTATTCAATG
>JBHHYI010000073.1:0-19661 GCA_046757525.1 bacterium
GCGTAGCCGTACACATTGTATTCGCGAAAGGCCACGCTGCTCAAGTCGTCCCGGCTGGAAGCGACGGCGCCGAGCGCGCCCGCTTCATAACCCTTGCGAAACCTGCGCTTCATCTCCACAAAGGCTTTGGCGTAGTCGGGGAACAGGCGTTTTGAAGTGTGCAAATCGGACGCCACCATGAATGTTCTGCCGGCTTTTTGAAAAAATTCGATCTCGTCCAAACTGTCCTCAGCGTGCCTGGGCCTGCAAACGACGACGATTTCATTGGGAATTTGGCTTAAGATCGCAGGGTGCTCAGAAATCATGTCGCTGTCCAGCAGGACCTTCTTGGAGTAACTTTTGGCGATGTCGTAGACGTGGTTGTAGTGGGAAGCAAGCACGGCCACCAGGCCCGAGCCCTCGACCAGGCGCTTGCTGGCCCCCCAGCCGATTTCTTGACCGCCACCGCCGCCGATGTGGAAATAAGGCGACGGAAAGGCATCGGCGAGCTCAAATATCAGCTCGTCCAGCAATTTGTAGGTTTGCTGGTTGGCGGGCGAGATCGCCGATGCGCCGGGGAATTCTGCCAGATCGCGGTAATCCGGCAGCATTAAGATGTTTTCCAGGTGCCCCAGAGTTTCAAAAACCGGCAGGAGGTCCACATAATACCTCTGCGCATAGTTCGCCAGCTCGGTTACTTCTTCTTTGGTCAGGACATCTCTATTCTTGCTGATTTCGGGGTGATTGGCAAATCGGAAGGCACCATTGAGATCAAGCAAATAGGTGTTCATTTTGTAGCGGCCGAGGAAGCGAATGATTCTCTTGAAATCAGCAAGCGTGGATATTTGTCCGTGGCTGATATCATCGCTGATGCCGCGAATCTCAAAAGCCGGCCAATCGTAAATGGTTGCTCCGGAAACGCGAATCGAATGGCTGTCTCCTTGCAGCATTTGGTTCAAACTCATGCAGCCGTAGAACAGACCCCGGGCGGCGTTGGCAAAAACCACGATCAGTGAATCGGAAACCTGTAAGAAGTAGCCTTGTTGACCGATATCCATGAGCAGACTAAAATTGGCTTTCTCGGCCATCTCGCGGGCCTTTTTGCTTTGCTTCAGATTTGCAAAGTAAACGACATTGGACCAATGGCTGACCTCATTTTCCTGCAAGACCGGCAGAGGCGTTTGCCCCAGTTCCTTGATGCGATCATTGAGTTGGGACACGATAAAGGACTCGGCTTGCGAGCTTCCTTGACCCAATACGATCTTGGAATTTGGGTTGAAGGTAAATTGCGCGTCGAACAAAGTGACTTCTTGCGGTTGCGGAATGACCCGCACGGCCATCTCCTGGGCCGCTGCACGGCAACAAAAGGCATCGACAAGCAAGCACACCACGCTTAGTTTGTAAATCGCTCTAATCATCCTGCTATTTCCTGGATTGTTTGGCCGAACTGGCGTTCAATGTGTGAATCAGGATTCAGCCAACACGAAATCTACCACCCGTTCCTCGGTGTCCACCCGCACCACGCAGATTTTGACCGGGTCCCCCAGACGGTAGGTTCTGCGGGTCTGCTGACCGATCAGTTGATAATTCTTCTCGTCGTAATAATAATAGTCGTCTTCCAGGTCGGAAATGTGCACCAGACCCTCGACTAAAAGGTCGGTGATTTCCACAAAAATTCCGAAAGACACCACACCGGAAATGACGCCATCAAACACATCTCCCAGGTGGCGTTGCATGTACTCCACCTGCTTCATTTTCACCGATTCCCGCTCTGCCTCTAAGGCGACGACCTCCCGTTCTGAAGAGACTCTGGCGATTCGATCCAGTCTATTCTTTTTCGCTTTGGCCCTCTGGTAGTCGATGTCCGTCTGGTACTCTTTTAGCAAGCGGTGTACGGCCAAATCCGGGTAGCGACGAATGGGCGAGGTGAAATGGGTGTAGTGCTTAAACGCCAGTCCGAAATGTCCCACGTTGTCGATGGCATACTTGGCCTTCATGAGCGACCGCAGCATGAGCTCCTCGACGATCACCTCTTCGGGCGTGCCGCGCAGGCTTTCTAAGAATTGCCGCAAGAGTTTGGCAGTGACCTTCTTATTGGGGTCGATGGGGTGACCCAAAGCACGGACGAATTTCTTGAAATCGTCTATCTTCGTCGAATCGGGCTCTTCGTGGATTCGGTAAATGAATGGCAACACCCGGCCATTCACTCTTCGGTGCAACGCCACGTGTTCGGTTACCGTTTGATTGGCCAGGAGCATGAACTCCTCGATGAGGCGGTGACTGTCCAAGCGCTCGCGTTTCTTGATCTCGACCGGGACGCCATTGGCATCCAACTTTATTTTTGCTTCAGGCAGGTCAAAATCCAAACTGCCCAGGTGTTGTCGCCGATTGAGCAAAATCTGACTCACCGCGTGCATGTGCAAAATCTCGTCTCCAAAGGGCGCCTGGTGATCTTTTTTAGCAATGATTTCCTGCACCTCTTCATAGGTAAATCGACGTTTGCTGCGAATGACCGTTTCGGCAATCTTGTACTTCTTTACCATGCCCTTTGGGGTGATGTCCATGATGCAGCTCAAAGTCAGACGGTCTTCGTCGGGTTGCAGACTGCAAATCTGGTTGCTGAGTTTTTCTGGCAGCATGGGCACAACGCGGTCCACCAGGTACACCGAAGTGCCCCGCTTCAGTGCTTCTTTGTCCAGCACGCTTTTTTCCTTCACATAGTAGCTGACGTCGGCGATGTGAACGCCGAGTTGGAAATTCCCATCGGCTAAGAGCTCGATGGAAACCGCATCGTCGTAATCTTGCGCGTCTTCCGGGTCGATGGTGAAACAGGTCTGGCTTCTCAAATCCAGGCGCCGCGCAATCTCCTCTGGTGGAATGGCTTCTGAAATGGCTTGTACTTCCCTTTGCACCTCTTTTGGAAACGTGGTGGGCAACTCGAAGGCCTTGGCAACGGAGAGGACGTCCACGCCCGGGTCCTCGGGGAATCCCAGGATTTCCACGATTTCCCCTTCCGGATTCAGCCTCTCATCTTCCCAGTGTTGAATTCTTACCACAACCTTTTGACCGGACTTTGCATTCAAATTGTCAGCGTCATGCACGAAGATGTCGCGGCTAATTTTTGCATCATCCGGCACCACAAAACCGTACCGTTTAGATTTCCGGTAAATTCCGACAATGTTTTGCCGGGAGCGCTTGACGATTTCAACCACGCGTCCTTCCCGACTTTTCCCTTTGGTTTCCGCAAAAAGCTGCACGCGCACGACATCTCGGTTCAAAGCCGTACCCATGTTTTTTTGACTGATGAACACATCGCTCTGCCCCTGTTCGGTAATCAGAAATCCGTACCCCTGAGTCTTGACATGAATCTCACCTTCGATGACCGTGGCACGCTTGAGGGTGCCATAGTGGTTGCGTTTATATTTGGCGATCATTCCCTGGGCCGCCATCTTTTTCAGAGCGTCGCGAAAGACGGTGTAATCGACTTTTTTTACTCCAAGCTGGCGGGCGAGTTCTTTGGCTTTGAACGTGCGGTGGGGATTTTGAGAGAAGATCCTTTCTACTGCTTTAACATAATTTTTTTTCATTGTTTTTTTCACAGAATTTGAAAAGTTAATGAGCCGCCGCTTAACGCGGACCAAACAAGGATGTTGAAATATTTTCTCCTTTTTGGTCTCTGTAGAATCTTTTTGCCGCCGATCAGCGGCGTCACCTGCGCGAAAGGGAAAGAGCACTGAACGTTCCGAAAGTACAGAGCTTGAAAAATGCACAGAACTCTGAAATCACGCCACAGCTTTCGCCTCAGGTGGACGCATTGGTTAGCTGCTTTTTTTACTACCACGAAGGGCACGAAGTACACGAAGCTTTAAAGAACAAATCTCTTAATGCCGCCCTCTTTGAGAAGCTCCACATTAAGATTTGTCAGAAGTCCCACTGAAACTTTGGCTAATTTCATATAGGTCAATATCTGAACTTCATGAATTGGTAAAAACTCCTCAACCACTTTTAATTCAAGGATGAGTTGTTTCTCGACGAGCAGGTCAACTCTGTAGCCACAATCAAGACGAACGCCTTTGTATTCAACTGGCAAGGGCGCCTGAACTTGAAACTGAATATCGGACAGCGCAAGTTCTCTGGCCAAGCACTGCTCATATGCTGACTCTAAAAGTCCAGGCCCTAAAGCCCGATGCACTTCAATCGCACAGCCAATTACTCGATTTGACAGTTCGTCAAATTCCACTTCGTGCCCTTCGTGTACTTCGTGGTTGTATTTTCTTTCTACTCTAACACATTATGAGCACGTACTTTCTTACAGCTAACAGCGACTTCACCGCGCCCGGAACTGGTCGGGCTGGGATCTACGGTTCTGCCGTCTTCTTGCCGAACTCCGGGTCGATGGGAATTAGTTTAGAAACCATAAGTGCCGGAAAGGTGGCAAGCATCACCCAGACGAAGAAATGCTTGTAACCGATCAGCTCTTGCAGCCACCCGCTAAACATTCCGGGAATCATCATTCCCAACGCCATAAATCCCGTGCAAATAGCAAAATGAGCCGTCTTATGTTCACCCTCCGAGACGTAAATCATATACAGCATATAGGCCGTGAACCCGAAACCATAGCCAAATTGTTCTATGGCAACACAAAGATTGATGAGCCAATAGTTATCCGGCAGTGTGAGTGACAGGTACACATAAACTGCGTCTGGCAGGTTCATAGCCAGTACCATCCACCAGAGCCAATATTTCAAACCGCTTCTCGCGGCGACAAATCCACCCAACAAGCCGCCCAACGTAAGGAATAGAATGCCCGCAGTACCATAGACAAATCCAACTTGCCCGGTGGTGAGGGCTAAGCCCCCCACTTCTTGTGCATCGAGCAAAAACGGGGCGGCCAGTTTTACGAGCTGCGCTTCAGCAAAACGATACAAAAGCAAAAACGCCAAAATGGAACCGATGTTGTCTTTTTTGAAAAACAACACAAAGGTCTTAAAAAATTCGCCAAATAAACTCCTCGAGTTGTCGGGAATCGCAGCCGCATCGCTGCCGGGATGTGGAAGAATTCCCTTGTGGTAGAGAAAAAACAAGACAAACAAACTGGCTAAAAGAAAAAAAGTAATCGACCACGCCAGAGGAATATTTCCAGCCCTGGCTCTGAATACGGCTTTCGATTTCGTTTGAAGCTTGGGGTCTAATTGGATGACCGCCATGAAAGGCTTGTTCCAGTTGTCCTGGTTAAAAACAAAATGGGAGCCTTCAATTAGCTTTATACTGTTGTCCCCTGCTTCACGTCCGAAATTCACCACAACGTCTTTGCCGGCTGGGGGTTTACTGGACAGACTAAAATAGAGAATGCCAAGATTGCCTGCCAGATTAACTTTGTTCGATCTCTGTTCCACGGGGCCAAACTTTTGTTTTAAGAATGACTCGAGCTTTTGCACCACCAATTTGTCCCACCAGCTATGTTCGTCTGAAGAGGCGTTTGCTCCGGCTTGCCCGGCAAACTCTTCGGCGTAAAACCCCCGGTTTTGATTCCACTCTTTTGCAAGGTGGATGACTGAATCAGCTTCAGTCCTGGTACGCGGGATGGTGCCTATCTCTAACACCGACGGGTAAGTGATGATTCGCGTGTTCCCATCTAAGGGAGAGACATCGATGGAATCGGGATGGAGAGACTCCGTATTCTGCACCGACGGATTCGCAACTATAGCAACAGTCTTGGTGGGCAAACCGCTTATGCTCTCAAAATACCCGGCCAGAATGATCAAGAGTCCCTGGCCAGAAATCATCGCAAGTCGATAAAAGGTGCTTCTGACCCCAACAAACCAGGCCTGTTGGTGTTTCGAAAGACCCAACATGTAAAAGCCATCGATAGCAATGTCTTGCGTGGCAGAGCTAAAAGCTAAAAGCCAAAAGAATGCCAGTGTAAATTTGAAAAAATTCGAAACCGGGATTGTGAAAGCAACGCCTCCCAGTCCTGCACCGATAATGAGTTGCATGACCACAATCCAAAACCGCTTGGTCTTGAATATGTCGACCACAGGACTCCAGAGCGGTTTGATTACCCAGGGCAGATAAAGCCAGCTGGTGTAAAGGGCGATTTCGGTGTTGGATATTCCCAGGCGTTTATACAGGATAACCGAAACGGTCATCACGACCACATAAGGAAGGCCTTCGACAAAGTAAAGGGTAGGCACCCAACGCCACGGATTCAATTTTCTTTTCGGAGCTGAGGACATGTGCAATCAATATCTATGAACACAACCCAACATGCTGGTTAACCCAGGCCCAGAATTCTCCAACTATTTTGCCGGCGGGCCGGACACAATGGACGCCGACCAGGATGGCCAAGGGCAAATGAGCCGCCAGTCAAACTCAGCAAGTTTCATATTTTTGGGGTATGATTGAATAGTAAGCGAAATATAGCAATTTCAGACACAATTGCAAATTAAAAACGCCTTCAGGAAACGCCGGACCCAGCACGGCACACCAAAAAAAAGGCGCAGCCCTGTTGGCTGCGCCCTGGAAAATTCCAAACAACTGATCGCAAAGATTATCTGCCAGATCGACTCCTTTTTAGCTCTTTGAGTTCATCGCGCAAGCGAGCGGCATCTTCGTAGCGCTCATCGTTGATGGCTTTCTGCATTTCCAATTCGAGGCGCTCAACGTCGCTCAACTCCGGCGTGGGAATGTCTGCGTGCTCCGGCTCTTTGTCAGAAACAGAGGCCTTCTTCATGACTTCCTCGGCTACGAATATAGGGGCCTTGACCCGCAAGGCAACCGCAATGGCGTCGCTGGGCCGCGCGTCAATTTCGGAATTGGTGCCGTTTAACTTGAGACTTATGAGCGCGTAATAGGTGTTTTCGCGCAAATCATTTACCACAACGCGCGCAATTTTTACTTCAATGGAATCCAGGAGATTTTTGATGAGGTCATGCGTAAGCGGTCTTGGCGGGGTGATGCGTTCTAATTGCAATGCGATGGCTTGTGCTTCCGTGTTTCCTACCACAATGGGTAACCAGCGCCCATTCACATCATCTTTCAAGATCACGACGAAGCGATTGGTTTGCGTGTCTAACGTAACCCGATCGACCCTTACTGCGATTAGCATGCCAAATTCTCCAAACTAATTCGGGATATTCCTGCCTTCCCGAACGAATATCCCTTATTTATTCTCACAAAGAAAGTAATTCTATTATAAAGAAATATTCTGACACAGTCAAGAAAAATCTTGTTAATAGAAACAATACTTGCAACAGTTTTCATTTTGAGACAAACCTCCCGCCGCCAGGGGAGTTTCCATGAACCATTTATGGCCACTTGAACTTTGTCTTTGGTAAAAAATACCGTCAATGCTCAAGAACTGCCGAATCCGCTCGAGCGAGGCCCGGCCATCGGGATGAGTTCAGTAGATTTTCTCTAAAGTGATGCCGCGGTAATAATGTTTCAGAATGTCCTTATATTTTTTGCCTGACTTGGCCATGACCGCCGCACCCACTTGACACATGCCCACGCCATGCCCCCAGCCAGCGCCCTTGAGGACAAACTTCTCCGGCAGCCTGGTCGACTTGCCCACTTTTCTGACGTAGAAGCAAGCGCTGTACAAGGTATTCTTAGACAAGGCCTGCCTGATGGCAAGTTCTCTGCTGATCTTAAACCGTTTCTTGGTCCCCACAACTTCCAGCTCCATCAGCCGTCCGGACACCCCGCGTCGGATTGGCAGCAAGTCTTTTAAGGAACCAAAGTCCTCACCGGTTTTGTCTCGGATGATCTTTTCGAGAACTTTACGGCTATATTCAACCTGCCAGCGAAAATATTTCCTGCTGTAGTTCAAATAGCTGCTGTCGGTCAATTTAGAGGTGTTACAGTAGACCACCGGGCTGCTGTCCACCCATTTCTTCAGGCTGCGTTCTTGCGCCAGTGCCTTGCCGAGGCGTCGGACAGACCTGAAGTCGCCGTCGAGAATGCCACGCAAGTAGGGCGCAGGATCCATGAGCCACACGTTGTCGTTGTTTTCGGTGTGGCCGCCACACACGCCGGCGTAAAACGCTTCTGCGAGCTTGTTGCGGTAAACCATGACCACCCCGCGGGTGCTCTCCACCGCCAAATCCGTAACCTTCGCGTGCCTGGTATTGCCGCTAAACACCTGACAGTGCACGTCGTCGCACAAGTCGAAGGGATCGTTGGGGTGGCGAATTACGGCCTTGGAAAAAGATTCTACCCGGGCGGCTACCGCTTGCGCCTTCAAAGCTTCCAGTGGAAAACTCACCGGCATCTCCGAAGGTACTACGCCCTTCAAATAGTCTTCTACCGGCAACTCGTCGACCACCGTGAGGCGCCCATGCCGATCGACTAAAAATTCGAGGGTGCCGCTGTAAGTGCGATGTTCGCTGCTTTCCCAGTGAAAGCCGCTGCCCACGTCCACATCTGCAATTTGCATGGCCTCGGTTTGCACGCGCACCGGACCACGTTCGTCGAAACTGTAATGGCTGTCCAGGTTGGTAAAGCGCAAGAGACCTCTGGCCTCTTTTACGACTTCTTCAGCAATTTCCGTCTCGGTCTTGTCCGCAATGGAACTTTGAAACAGCCTGGCTTTTCTTTCACTGACAAACTCTTTGTTGATGACCAGTTGATAAGCGGTATTCTTGACATAAGGCAATGAGGATTTGTGTGACGCCTGGAGTTTCTTGATTCTGGCAGACAAGCCTTCATCTGACAATTCTCGCATCCGTTCTTCTGCTGCAAATCGGTCTTTAGTGGTCATCACAACAAGGCGGTACACTATTTGGGCGGGTTGCACTTTTGTGGCGGCAACTCTCCAGTGGCCGCTTTCCGCACTACGCAGCAAAAAGTTGTCATTTTTTGCCCGAAACACAGCCTTGCCAGGAATGTTAAATTCGAGCACCTCCCTGTCCTCAACGATGCCCACGCGAATCAGCGGTGGCTTGGAGGGCAAATTGAGCCTATTTCTTCTTGCAGGCGGCGTTGAACAGGCAACCAAAAAAACGATCAAAAATATTGAAGTCATGACGTATCTCGTTTGCAACAGCAAGCCACTTCTCAGCATTGAAATCTGCGAAACACCGTTCGCTTCATTTCCCGAGCTCCTCAAAAGCATTCTGCTCCCCTGGTGTTTAAAACAAAATAAATGTGGAATTCAATGAACATTTTTACACAAAAAACGGATTGTAGAGCCTCTCTACCGCCACCAAAGAAGGCGCGCCGTGTCCCGGATAAATAACCGTTTCCTCGGGCAAGGTCAAGATTTTTTGCGCGACGTGAGCGATCTCCTCTTCGAACTGCGGTCGACCGGCAGTGCCGCCCACCGCGCCCGCAAAAATCGCGTCGCCCACAAACACCGCGGGTTTGAGGTAAAATGAGAGGCCGTCGGCGATGTGGCCAGGCGTTGTGAAAACCGCGATCTCTGAATCGCCAAAGGGAATTCGGTCCCCTTCGCTGACCTGGCGATCGTACGTGCTAGCGGCCGCGTAAATCGGCACCTTGAACGCCTTCCTGAAATCATCGACGCCGTCGACATGATCGTAATGGGAGTGGGTGATCAGGAGGTACTGCAAATTGAGAGCGTTTTCCTCGATGTAGTTCTTGACGGAAGCTGCAAAAGCGCCGCAGTCCACCAGGAAGGCGTCGTTCGACTTCTCCTCAATGCAAAGAAAAGAATTGACGTAATTGAGTTCTAATGGGAACTGAATGACTTTCATCGATCAACCTTTAGTTAAAACTCGGCTCCGTTGGTGTTATTTTGAGAGAAATCTAAACCTTTGGGCTGCACCCCCGTCAGGCGCGCTCTCTCAAACACAGCCCCCTCGATGTTGGCTGATTTGAGATTAGCTGCGCTCAAATTGGCTTCCCGGAAGATCGCACGTTTGAGATTGGCGCCTTCGAAATTCGCGCCGGCAAAATTGGCGCTGCCGGGGCGAATGAAATAGAGATTGGCCTGCTTGAAATTGGCTTTGCGGGCGTCGCTTCCGACCAGGTTGGCGCGATTCAAATCCGCGTCCTGGAAATCGGCTTCCCACAAAAGCGCCCCTCCGAAGACCGCGTGCGCGCCCCGCACCCCCCTGGCCTGAGCGCCTTTGAAGTTCGCAAAAGCAAAACTGGCCTCGTCGACTCTGGCTTGCGACAAGTCAGCACCGATTAAGATGGCGTGACGTGCCGTGACTCTGGTCAGGTTCGCTTGGGCAAGGCTGGCAAAACTCAAGTTGGCGTAGTTCAAAACGGCGGAGCTCAGATTGGCCCCCAACAAATTGGCTCCGTCCAACAAGGTGCCTTCCAGATTTGCCGAACTCAGGTCGGTCCTGGCAAGATTGGCTTTTTCCAGATTGGCCCGGCGAAAATCACAGCGGGTGTACTCGCCGTTTGAAAGGTTAGCCTCTTTGAGGTAGGTTGCCACAAAACTGCAATCGCTGAATTTCGCCCCCGGGAGCTTCATGCCGGCAAAAGTCACTTTGGCAAAATTGGCCCGGGAAAACGCGTGCCCCTGTCGCACCATCTCCGCAATCTTCCGGCGGTAGCCTTCTTTGTCCTCGGTGTGCTGCCAGCAATATTCAGATTCGGCAATGGCGCCAAAACAACAATCTGATTGGCGGCAGGGCTTGCTCGACATGGCTTATTGTTCCTCGATTTTTTCTTTTAACCAGTCATTAATGAGAGCTTCGGAAGATATTTGTTTTGCCCTGGCTATTTTAGTCAGTTCCTTTGCAAGTTTATCGTCGAGAACAAAAAGGTGCGGTTTCCGTTTTATGGCCACTTCAAAATGGACTTCCGGCATTTGCTCCAAATAATCCCCTAAATCGTGACTATCGAAAAACTCGACCAGTTTGTCAAGTGATTGAAATTCCGGTAGTTTTTTCTTGCTATTTTTTGTCATATTGTTTTTTCTCCCTTTTCGCCATATCCCTGGCGCTAAGTATTAATGCGTCTTTCGTTCTTTTGTAAATAAAAATGACAGCCAGGTAGCGTCCCGCATCACTTTGACCCAAAGCCAAATAAACATTTTCATCCTGTCGATCTCCCTTTTTGAGAAATCGAATCTTCGGCCTATTATTGAACAATTGCTCGACTTCGTCAGTTTCGACGTGATGTTTAAAATATAGTTTGTCAACAACTTCTCGCAGCCACAATATACCTTCAATCTTCATTTCAGATAGTATATTCTGCTAAGTCACAAACTCAAGATTAGTTCAGTCGTTTATAGATAACCAAATTCCTTCAATACTTTCTCGTCCTTGCGCCACTTCTCCTTGACTTTCACCCAGAGTTCTAAGAACACTTTCCGGTCTAAGAGCGACTCGATGTCCTGGCGTGCAAGCTGTCCGACCTTTTTTAAGGACGCGCCGTGTCTGCCGATTAGGATGCCTTTCTGGCTGGCCTTCTCCACGTAAATGACAGCGCGGATGAAATCCTTCCGGTCCCCGCGTTCCTTGAATTCTTCGATCGTCACCGTAGCAGCATAAGGAATTTCGTCGCCAAACCTCTGAAAAATCTTTTCTCGGATAATCTCAGAAACGATGAAGCGTTGCGGGTGGTCGGTTAACTGATCCGGCGGATAAAGTGGCTGTCCCTCAGGAAGAAGAGCGACGATTTCATTCTCGAGGATATCCAGGCCATCGCTCTTCAAAGCGGAGATGGGGATGATCGTGCTGATTTTTTCGTAAGCGGCGTAATGTTCGATGAGTGGCAAAACCTGGTTTTTGGCAACAGCATCCACTTTGTTGACGATTACAATCACTTTTCGATTCAGGTTGAGGATTTCGTCTAAGATTTCCAGGTCGGAGTCCAGAGGTCGCGAATGGGCTTCGACCAGGAACAAAACCAAATCTGCGTCGGTCAGGGACCGACGCGCAGCGTGCACCATGGCCTCTTGCAGTCTGTATTTTGGCTTCATTAGGCCGGGCGTGTCCAGAAAGATGACCTGGTAATGCTCACCGTTGAGAATGCCACGAATCTGGTGCCGCGTGGTTTGAGCTTTCTGAGTCACCGCCGCGACCTTGAAATCCAGCAGATTGTTTAGCAACGTGGATTTGCCCACATTGGGCCGCCCCACGATAGCAGCGTAACCGGCTTTGAAAGCTGGCTCTATCATCCGAACACTTTCTGCAGCCATCTTGAACTACAATTCTTTGTCGTAAAAATACTTCTGAGTCTCCGCCACGATGACTTTAGAAAGGAAAAGCAACCCGATCAAATTTGGCAGCGCCATGAGCCCGTTGAAAACATCGGCGACGCTCCAAACGAGTTCCAACTTAGCGACGGCGCCGATGCCCACGAAGATGCAGAACAAAAGCCGATAGGGCTTCACGGTCTTTTCGCCAAATAGGTATTCGATGGACTTCTCACCGTAATAACTCCAACCTAAGATCGTGGAGTACGCAAAAAAGATGAGGCCAAGAGCCACGATGATGCCGCCCCACTGTCCCGGCAGTCCGTGGCTGAAAGCCAGGGCGGTCAGAGGCGCACCGGTTTCGCCGCCGGTCCAAACGCCCGTGGAGATGATGACAAAGCCGGTGAACGAACAAACCACGATGGTGTCGATGAAGGTCTGGGTCATTGAGACCAGGGCCTGGGTTACCGGATTTTTCGTTTGGGCGGCCGCCGCCGCAATGGGAGAACTCCCCAGGCCGCTTTCGTTCGAAAACACGCCGCGGGCAACGCCCCAGCGAACGGACTGCCGCACCATGGCGCCGGCAAAACCGCCGCTGGCAGCGATGGGCGTAAACGCGTGTTTGAACACCAAGGCAATCGTTTCCGGCACCGCCCCGATGTTCACGATCACCACCACCAAAGCCCCTAACATGTAAAACACGATCATGAACGGCACCAGAATCTCGGTGACCCGGGCGATGCTTTTGATGCCACCTAAGATCACAAGCGCGGTGGCACCCGCTAACACCAGACCCGTCGCCCAGAAGGGTACGCCGAAATTAGAGTTGACCGCGTCGGCTACCGAATTGGACTGCACCATGTTGCCGATGCCAAAAGCAGAGATCGCAGCAAAAACAGCAAACAGCGAGCCCAGCCATTTCCAGCCCAGACCTTTGGTGATGTAATACATGGGGCCACCGCTCATGGTGCCGAATTGGTCCACCTCGCGATACTTCACCGCCAACACCGCTTCGGAGTATTTGGTAGCCATCCCGAACAGCCCGGTGATCCACATCCAGAACAGCGCCCCCGGTCCTCCCAGGGTGATGGCCGTAGCCACGCCAGCGATGTTGCCTGTGCCCACGGTGGCCGCCAAAGCGGTCATGAGCGCCTGAAAATGCGTAATGTCCCCCTCGGAACTCTCGGTTTCCTTTCTCTTGATCAGCGCCAAATACAAGGAATGCGCCAGACCGCGAAATTGCAGCCCTTTGAGAATGAAGGTTAGATAAATGCCGGTACCGACCAGCAGGATGAGCATGGGCGGGCCCCAGACTAAGTTGCCCAGCCAACCAAAAAAGTCAACCAGTTTCTGTTCCAATCTCCCTCCTGATCAATCTCACTGCTTCGACAATCGCTTCGCGGGAGACTTTACCACGGTACCCTTTCACAATTTCATCGATACTTTCACCGGCTGCAAAGCGTTCGAGTGTACCCGTTATTTCAATCCGCGTATATTTGAAAGTTGGACGTCCTCCGCACACACCGACTGCCCGCACAATATGGTCACCAAGTCGATAATATTGGTAAGGCTCTCCTCCAACGGTTTCAGTAATAAGTTCATTCATCTAAATTTTCCTTAGAATTGTTGGTCAACTCATCTCACCAGAACGCGTCACCCAAGCCCCGCTCAATAGGCTTTCGCCGCCAGCACGCGCTCTTTTGACTCAGCGCCACACAGCAAGCATTTTCCCTTCTCGAGCTTCTTGTCAAAAGGAATGCAACGGATGGTTGCTTTGGTCTCAGCCTGCAGTCGCTCCTCACATTGGGCCCTGCCGCACCAGTGGATGTAAAAGAAGCCGCCAGGTTCCTCGATTTCCTTCTTGAATTGGTCCAGGTCATCGCAAAAAAAGGTGTACTTCTCTCGAAAAGCCAGGGCTTTTTGGAACAAATCGCGTTGGATTTCCGGCAACAAAGTCTCGATGTGGCCTTTGAGTTCCTGGAGAGCAACCACGCTTTTTTCGCCGCGGTCGCGACGCACGACCACCGCCTGTTCCTGCTCCAAATCCTTGGGTCCGATCTCGACCCGAACCGGCACGCCCTGCTTTTCCCACTCGTTGAATTTCCAGCCCGGTCGGTAGTTGTCGCGGTCGTCCACTTTGAAGATAAAAGCGTTCTGCCAGGTCTGGGTAACTGATTTGATTTTGGACAACACGGTGGTTCTTTCGTCGTCGCTGCGCCAGATGGGAATGACCACCGCTTGGACAGGCGCCAACTTCGGCGGCAGCACCAAACCGTGGTCGTCGCTGTGGGCCATGATCAGTGCGCCGATGAGCCGGGTGGAGACCCCCCAACTGGTGGCCCAAACGTAGTTCAGCTCCCCTTTTTCGTCCTGGAATTTGACGTCAAACGCTTTGGCGAAGTTTTGGCCCAGATTGTGGGAGGTGCCGGATTGCAAGGCGCGGCGATCCTGCATCATGCCTTCGATGCAATAGGTATGCTGGGCACCCGCGAATTTCTCTTTTTCCGTTTTGACGCCGGTGATGACCGGCAGAGCAACGTATTCTTCGGCAAATTTTTGGTACACGTGCAGCATTTGCAAGGTCTCGGCTTCGGCTTCTTCCCCCGTGGCGTGGGCCGTGTGTCCTTCTTGCCAGAGAAACTCCAGCGTCCGCAAGAAGAGCCGCGTGCGCATCTCCCAGCGTACCACATTGGCCCACTGGTTGATCAAAATCGGCAGGTCGCGATAGGACTGGATCCAATCCCGGTACTTGGACCAGATGATGGTCTCGGAAGTAGGTCTGATAAACAGCGGCTCCTCTAATTTCTTGCCGCCGCCGCGTGTCACCACGGCGCATTCCGGAGCAAATCCTTCGATGTGGTCGGCTTCTTTTTGAATGAAGCTTTCCGGAATGAGCATGGGGAAGTAGGCGTTCACATGACCGGTTTCCTTGAACATGCCGTCCAACGCCGCCTGCATCTTTTCCCAGATGGCGTAGCCATTGGGCCGGATCACCATGCACCCCTTTACTGGCGCATAATCCGCTAACTTTGCCGCGGCTATGACATCTAAATACCAGCGCGCGTAGTCGTCTTCTCGCTTCGTAATTCCTTTTGCCATAATGGACTTGAGCTGTTTCTAGCAGGCAAATAAGAAAAAACCCCTGAACACATAAGGGGCATGATTCCTTAATAAATTTGAATTTCTTATTATAGGTATATAGAATTTATTTGTCAAGAAGATTTTTTTCTTGACTTTTGAGGTTTATTTGTTAAATTACGATTGAACGATTGCTCAATCGTTTTCTCTAACCGGAGAGAAAAATGAACGATCTTGAAACCTGTGACGTTTTTTTTGTCGATGAACAGAAGGTTAAAGCTGTCGAAAAAAAACTGGCGGCGAACGATCATCTTTATGATTTAGCCGAGACCTTTAAGGTCCTGAGCGACCCGACGCGGCTGAAAATCATTTTGGCCCTGAGAGAAGCAGAGCTGTGTGGCTGTGATATCGCCACCCTGTTGGGAGTCAGTCGTTCGGCTATTTCACACCAGCTTCGTCTGCTGAAAAACCTGCGACTGGTCAAGTTTCGGCGCGAGGGTAAGATTTCCTATTATACGCTGGATGACATACACATCAGCGAAATCATCGACGCAGCTCTGGAGCACATGCGTGAATGAGATTTCAACTCAGACTTCAGAGACGGCAACCAAAACTCGTCGTTTTTTCCCATTTTGACCGGCAAGGCGGTGGAACCACACACGTCACCCCTGGACTCCCCTCAAAGCGATGAGAGTTTGTTCGTTGCTCTGCGGGATTGCGAAACCTACAAACATTTTTGAAATGAAGCACTTTGCTATTCCCGGCACCCGGCGGCTAAAATTTACAAACAATCCAGAAGAACTAAGCAATCAACACCAGACGAGGAAAGAATAATGCGTGACCAGAGTCTTAAGACCGAAGAATTCTTGTTGGAAGGATTTCATTGCAAGGATTGCGCTGAGACCATCGTCGAGACCGTTCAAAAACTCGGTGGCGTGGATTCGGCGCAAGCAAATTTTACCACCAGCAAACTGCGCGTTCGCTACGACCCGATTAAAACCCGACTGGAAGATTTGGTCAACAGCGTGGAAAAAATCGGCTACCGCGTAAAACACGATGGTGCAAAGGTACCTGAGAAGCGAATTTTTTGGAAAGAGCGAGAGTTTGTGTTTACGCTCCTCTCAGGCCTCCTTTTAGGCATTGGCTTGGGCCTGAAGTTTGTTGCGGGCAATCCGGTTCTGCTCGAGTTTAGCTGGGGAAACTTTGCTGCGGCCACCATTTTCTATTTCGCGGCCATCGTTTTTGGCGCCTTCTTTTTCAGTCGTGAGGGCTGGGCCGCCATCAGGAATCTAAAATTCAACATGGACTTTCTGATGTCGCTGGCCATCGTGGGGGCATGCATCATTGGGGAATACGTGGAAGCCGCCAGCCTTGCCTTTTTGTTTTCGTTGGCTGAACTGCTCGAGGGCTACGCCGTGGAACGGGCACGGAATTCCTTGCGCGCCCTCATGAACCTGGCTCCGGAGGTGGCAACCGTGAAGAGGAACGGGCAGGAAGTCACCATTCCCGTAGCCGAGATCAAGCTGGGCGACCGGGTCGTGGTGCGGCCAGGGGGAAAGCTTGCGGTGGACGGCGTCGTCGTGGGTGGCGCTTCCAGTCTGGACCAGTCCCTGATTACCGGCGAATCGATTCCGGTGCTCAAGGAAAAAGGAGAACAGGTCTACGCTGGTTCCATCAATGTGGAGGGTTTCCTGGAAGTTCAGGCCAACAAAACCCCCGAAAATACCATGCTGGCAAGAATAATCAACATGGTGGAAGAGGCCGAGGCCCAAAAGGCGCCAAGCGAACGTTTCGTGGAAAAGTTTGCCAAGTATTACACGCCGAGCATTGTGGCCCTGGCAGTCGGGGTGGCCGTGGTGCCGCCGCTGTTCTTGGGCGCTGTGTTCCACCTGTGGTTTGGCAAGGCCTTGACCCTCCTGGTCATCGCCTGTCCCTGTGCGCTGGTCATTTCCACTCCGGTCTCGGTTGTTTCGGCGCTGACCAATGCCAGCCGCAACGGCATTTTGATTAAAGGCGGCGTGCATTTGGAAAATATGGCCAAAATCAAAGCCATAGCTTTAGACAAGACCGGCACCTTGACCAAAGGGCGGCTCAAGGTCACAGATGTCCTTCCGGTAAATGGGCAACAGCGAAATGAGGTGCTGCTTATTGCGGCTTCCTTAGAATCCAAAAGCGAGCATCCCATTGCGAAGGCCATTCTCGAAGCCTCTGACGGCCAGCGGTTGCTCGAAACGCGTAACTTCACGGCCACTCCGGGCAAAGGTGTGCAGGCGGAAATTGAGGGCACGCCCTACTACGTGGGGCGACCGGATGTTTTTGAAGCGTTCTCCATTGAACTTCCAACGCAGCAATTACACGCTTTGCAGGCAGAGGGAAAGACGACCATGCTGCTGGGAAAGCGAACACAGATCATGGGAATCATCGCCCTGAGGGACGAAATTCGAGAAGGAGGGATCAGCACCGTAGCCAAACTCAAAGCCTCTGGCAAAGAGGTGGTCATGATAACCGGGGACAACCCGGAAACCGCCAGGGCCATTGCACAACGATTGGGCATTGACCACTTCCACGCGGCTTTGTTACCGCAGGAAAAGGTAGAAGAAATCAAACACCTGCAAAAGAAATATGGCAAAGTGGCCATGGTAGGGGACGGCATCAACGACGCCCCGGCCCTGGCCGCCGCCAGTGTTGGCATTGCCATGGGGGTCGCCGGCACCGACACCGCGCTGGAAACCGCCGACATTGCCCTCATGTCCGACGACCTGACCCAACTGCCCTACCTGGTTGCCATCAGCCAGCGGGCTCGCACCGTCATCAAACAGAACATCTGGACGTCTATTCTGTTGAAGTTTTCGCTGGCCATCGGGGTCTTCCCGGGGGTCGTTTCGTTGGTGGTGGCAGTTTTGATTGGCGACATGGGCGCCTCGCTGGCAGTTACCACAAATGCCCTGCGACTGGCGCGAAACAAGTCGGTGTGAACCTCAGGATTCAGCTTCTTTGTTGTGTCATGTCAAAATAATCTTTTTTTCTAATTCATAAATGAGTATATTAGAGCTGCAAGACTGCGGCTTTGGCAGTCGTTGGGAAACATTTGGCTTTTACCTTAGTCTTCGACTCAGGAGCGCTTGACCGAAAACTTCATCTTTCTTCAGTTAAGCCTTGTCATTGCAACCCGGCAGCGGCCCATGGGCGTCAACTTAAGCCCCGAAACTGTCATTTCTCGTCAGGCGGCTGACTGACGAGAAATCTGGTTTATGCCCAAATCAGACCCCTCGACTACGTCCGGCAACTGCCGGACTCCGCTCGGGGTGACAACAGGGTGGTTAGAGGCCCCTTCAGTTGACGCTAAAAGCAGCGGCCTGGGAAATATCTGGTTAAGCACCAAGTAACCTGTGAACAAACTGAATTCATGACTATGTCCATCATACTTTTCTCATGCTTAGCGGCCGGCGCCACGGTTTTAGGCGGGGGCATCCCGCTTCTACACAAACGATTAGACGAAAACAGCTTGACGCTGCTGGTGGCATTTTCAGCAGGTGTGCTGCTCTCCACAGGCTTGAACCACATGGTGGCGGAGAGCTTTTCCGAGGGGGGACGTTGGGCCATGCTGTCGGTCAGTTTGGGTTTTATCGTGCTTTATGGCTACGAGAAGATGGCCATGGTGCATGCCTGTCGAGAAGAGCATTGTGACGTGCACCACTTCGGCAAAAGCGCCTTGGTGGGTCTGGGATTCCACAGCTTTTTGGACGGGTTTGCTATTGCCGTGAGTTTTGAATTTCAAAAAACGCTTGGGCTTTTAGTCATCGTTGCCGTGCTTCTGCACCGCCTGCCCACCGGGGTCTCCATTGCTTCCATTCTGCTGGCACATAATTACAAAAGAGTACGTGCCTGGGTCACGTTGAGCGTGATCGCCGGCTTGGCGATCCTCGGGGCCTGCACCGGCATTGTCATGCCCCTGCGGGAACATTTTCTGCTCAGCTTAGCCGTGGGTCTTTCTGGCGGCACCTTTCTCTACATCGCCACCAGCGATCTCCTACCCATGGCGCACGAAAACAGCCAGGACTACCGCGTGCCCCTGTTCTTCCTGGTGGGCTTCCTGGGTATTCTGGCGGCCAGCTTCTTAAGACTCAGTTGAACTCCCCGGCAGCCCACCAGCAATCTTGACCCATATCTTTGTTAACCAACACAAATGTTTATCGAAACAAAACTTCTTGATTCTAAGTTTATATTTTTATATTTTCAGAATCACTGAACGAAATGTGAAAAGAAACCACTTATTTTTCTTTCGGCAGGGAGTCAGGATGCGCATTTTCGAATCGTTTTTGGTAGTAATCATTCTTTTGTCGCTTTATTCCACCGTTACCTACGCACAATTTTATTTTGAAAAAGTAGAAGATGAAGATGGTTATGACTTTGAAAAGCCGCTTAGTTTCTATTCGAAACCTCACTACAATCGGGTAGAAGGGCTGTTTTTGAACTTCGGCCTCAG
>JBHHYI010000074.1:0-19659 GCA_046757525.1 bacterium
CGGAAGAAGCGCAGGGAAAGTGATAAGACGAAAGCGCAACTCTTTTCTTTTGAAAAGGGCATGGGACAACTCAGCGAGTCTCTGGCGGCAATCCTTGCCGAAAGAATCCAAAGAGAATCGATCATTGAGAACTTGACGGCAGCGGAAGATTCCTGTGTACTACATTATAGCCGTGCTGTTAAGAAAGTGAAGGTTCGCGCTAAGAGCCTGATTTTTACAACGCCAGCTTATGTTACGGCAGAATATCTGCGACCATTTGATGAATGGGTCGCCAGAAGATTAGATGACATTGCTTACGCACCGGTCGCCGTGGTATTCCTGGGTTTTAAGAACAGAGTCCCGTGCAGACCGTTGGACGGTTTTGGCTTTCTGGTGCCCGAAATTGAAGACCGCAAGATCTTAGGGGCCATTTGGAGCTCGACAATCTTCCCAAACCGTGCACCGGCAAGCGGAATGGCGCTAACCACTTTTGTCGGCGGCATGCGCCAACCTGAATTGGCTGAAATGAGCGATGTAGAGCTTTCTAATTTAGTTCTAAACGAACTGAAGGACCTCATGGGACTTGCGGGAAAACCCGATGTCGTCAAACTCAAACGCTGGCAACGGGCGATTCCCCAGTACGAGGTAGGACATCAAAAACGCATGGATGCGATTGCAAAGTTTGAATCTGAGCACCCGGGGGTTTTCATTTCTGGTAGTTTTCGGAATGGGATATCGGTTGGAGACTGCATCCTGCAATCGGAATCCGTGGCAGACAAAGTCCAGCAATTTTGTCAGCGTTCTCAACTCCCGGCAAAAGTCTCGGAAAATTTAACCGTTTAAAAGTAGGATCAAAGCATGTTTCAACCACTTTTTCGACCCAGGCGACTGCGAGGTACTCAGGACATTCGGCGTATGGTGCGGGAAACTCGGCTATCGCTGGACGATCTGATTTACCCTCTGTTTGTGACCCACGAAAAGAATACAAGAAAAGCCATTCCGTCCATGGCCGGTCAGTATCAGCTTTCCATTGATCATTTGGTCGAGGAAGCGCAGATAGTCAAAACGCTTGGCATTCCGGCGATCATCCTGTTCGGCATTCCGGAGCGGAAAGACGCCGTTGGTTCCGATTCATATAGTGAAAATGGCATCATCCAGCAGGCCCTCAAGGCCGTTAAAGAAACCGTTTCTGGCTTAATGATTATTACGGACGTTTGTTTCTGTGAATATACTGACCACGGACACTGCGGGGTGATCAAGAACAATGACGTGGATAACGATGCCACGCTGGAATTGCTGGCCAGACAGGCCGTCTCTCACGCCAAAGCCGGAGCCGACATGGTGGCACCATCGGGAATGATCGACGGCATGGTGGGGGCCATCAGAGAGGGCCTGGACGCGGCAGGATTCAGGAAAATTCCGATCTTGAGTTATGCTGTAAAATACGCCTCGAGTTTTTACGGGCCTTTTAGAGACGCGGTGGAGTCCGCTCCACAATTTGGCGACCGGCGCACGCACCAGATGGACCCGGCGAACATCCGAGAGGCGGTGAGAGAAGCTGAGCTGGATGTCCAGGAGGGCGCCGATATCCTGATGGTAAAACCGGCATTGGCATTCTTAGACGTCATCCGGAGAATCAGAGAGAGGTTCGAACAGCCTTTGGCCGCTTACAATGTAAGCGGCGAATACGCCATGGTTAAAGCTGCTGCACAAAACGGCTGGATCGATGAGAAAGCAGTGACTCTGGAAATCCTGACCTCCATCAAACGGGCAGGAGCAGATTTGATTCTGACTTATCATGCCAAGGATGTGGCACAATGGTTGGCTTAAACAGCAAATCGTGAAACAGGTAGAGGCCATTTGAAGACCAACGAATCCGAAAAGCTGTTCGAAAAAGCACAGAAGGTACTGCCCGGCGGCGTAAACAGTCCGGTGCGGGCTTTCAAGGCCGTGGGCGGAACGCCTCTGTTTATTGCGCGGGCAGCAGGCCCTTACTTGTTCGATGTGGATGGCAATCGCTATGTCGACTACGTTGGTTCGTGGGGACCCATGATATTAGGACATGCTCCTCCTCGGGTTACGGAAGCCGTTCAAAAAGCCATCGAGAACGGCACCAGCTATGGCGCCCCAACGGAACTTGAAATGGAGCTGGCGAGCATGGTAGTGGCAGCGGTGCCTTCCATCGAAATGGTGCGATTTGTCAACTCAGGAACCGAAGCGACCATGAGTGCGCTCCGTCTGGCCCGGGCGTACACCAAACGCGACAAGATCATAAAATTTGAAGGGTGCTACCACGGTCACGCCGATATGCTTCTGGTGCAGGCGGGCTCTGGCGTTACCACGCTGGGACTTCCTGATAGTCCCGGGGTACCGCGCGCCCTGGTGGCGGACACCCTCGTGGCGCAATTTAACGACCTAAAATCAGTCGAACGATGGTACGCAGGATTTCCAGAAGAGATCGCCGCCGTGATCGTGGAACCGGTTGCGGGCAACATGGGGGTGGTGCCACCGCAACCAGGCTTTCTCCAAGGGCTAAGAGAAATGACTCGAGCCCACGGTTCGTTGTTGATTTTTGATGAAGTCATAACCGGGTTTCGGGTCGCCTACGGTGGCGCGCAGTCACTCTTTGACGTACTTCCCGATTTGACCTGTCTGGGAAAAATAATCGGAGGCGGATTTCCGGTCGGCGCTTACGGTGGAAGCAAGGAGATCATGCAACTCGTAGCGCCTATTGGTCCGGTCTATCAAGCCGGTACGTTGTCCGGCAACCCGGTGGCCATGACAGCAGGCCTGGAAACTTTGAGAATCTTGAAAACGGAGGGTGTCTATGACCGCCTGGATCCTCTGGCCAATGAGCTTGCGGCCGGCATAAAAGAAGCCGCCAGATCAGCCGGTGTGCCGGTGTTCCAAACGCGCGTGGGCTCCATGTTAGGTTTGTTCTTCACCGATGAAAAGGTGGTTGATTTTCGTTCGGCCAAAACATCAGACGCTGAAAAATATGGCCAGTTTTTTCACAAAATGTTGCAGCGTGGATTTTATTTTGCTCCGTCGCAGTTTGAAGCCTTGTTTGTTTCACTCGGCCATAGCAAGGAAATCATTGCTGGTACGGTTGCGGCCATCTCCGAAGCCTTCGATGAATTTTAGCACTGCAAGGCTGCAAACGCGTCGGGCTAATCCGTTTGGATCGCTTACATCCGTGCCCGTTCTAACTCTTCTTGCACGCTTGTGCAATCTTCTCTGAATACGCTTTTTCCTGCCTCTTGCAACAAATTCCTTGCTTTTTAAGCAGACATTTTTAACATTTTATTAAAATCTTGCAATGGCTTAGTGAAGAATCGGAGGGGCGCAAATGTTTTCAGACCTAACGATTGGCATCGAAGAGGAATACCAAATCATCGACCCGGAAAGCCGGGAACTGACTTCGTACATCTCGGAGTTCATGGAACAAGGGGCCATGATTTTCCGGGATCAGGTGAAGCCAGAATTCATGCAGTCCCAAATCGAGGTAGGCAGCCACGTTTGCCGCAACATCAAGGAAGCACGCCAGGAGATCAAACGTTTGCGCAGCATGGTGGCGGAAATCGCCGACAAGAACAATCGCAAGATTGCGGCTGCCGGCACGCACCCATTTTCGCGCTGGCAAAGCCAGATCATCACCGACAAAGAGCGCTACAAAGGCCTGATCAAGGACCTGCGCTACATCGCGCGGCGCCTGCTGATCTTCGGCATGCACTTACATGTAGGTATTCCGGACCCCGACCTGCGCATCGATACCATGAATCAATTGACTTATTTTCTGCCCCACATTTTGTGTCTCTCCACCTCGTCTCCTTTCTGGTTCGGTGAGAATACCGGACTCAAGTCGTACCGAAGTGTCATCTTTGAAGACTTACCGCGAACCGGTCTACCGGAACATTTCGACTCAGCCGCTGAGTACGATCACTACATAGAAGTCCTCACCAGAACCAACTGCATCGAAGAGCCCACTAAGATCTGGTGGGACATTCGACCCCACCCTAATTTCCCTACCTTAGAGATCAGAGTGTGCGACTGCACCACCAAAATCGATGAGATCATTGCCATCGCCGCGCTTTTGCAGGCCACCGTGGCTAAACTCATTCAGCTCAGGAAGAATAACCAGACCTGGCGCAACTACCGCAGATGCTTGATAAACGAAAACAAGTGGCGGGCCATCAAAGACGGCATCGACAGCAAACTGATCGATTTTGGCAAAGAGGAAGAGGTGCCGCTTCGTTTCCTGGTCAACGAACTGCTGGAATTGATCGACGATGTGGTGGACCAATTGGGCACTCGCGAAGAAATCGAGCTGGTGCGCACCATTCTGGAAGAAGGCACCAGCGCGGACCGGCAACTGCGCATCTACAAAGAGACCGGCGACCTCAAAGCTGTGGTGGACCAATTGGCCGAAGAAACCGTGATCGGCTGTTGACACATAAAGCTCCCTCAAGCCCTGCCCGTTGGTGGTGGTGACAAATGGCTCTCCTCGAAAGGCTACTCTGCCGTTCGCTAAGCAGCCATCTACCCTCAGCAAGAACTCTGAAACGGTTTGCCTTCGAAGGCATTTTCCTGCAAACTGAAACTGCGACAAGGTCCCCCCCGGAGCTTTCAGTGGCGCTGCGGCGTCTTCCTTTTTGACCTTTTGGGTCCCTGACTCCACCCACCGTTTCAGAACTCCTTTTCGACAAATTCAAGCTGCTCTTTCCGGTCCAGGAACTAAAAAAATTACACTAAAGAAACCCCCCGATGTGCCGATGGATTTACAGATTTCAAGGTAACCTATTAACTCTATCCTCAAGGTAAATCATGTCAGAAACACTCTGTGAATCCACTCGTCGCCTGGTGCAAGGCGTCTTCAAAAACAAAGCTCTTGCCGGGTCGATGGCCGCCCTTTGCGCTTCGTCCCTGTTCCTCTTTCTCCGATGCTCTTTTGAAAAACCAAGCGCTCCATCTTTCGATGTGGACGTGACCCTGCCGCTCATCAGCAAAGTCTACACCATGACGGAGATCGCTGAGGATCAATCGGCTTTGAGTGTGGACAGCACCGGATTGCTCAGTTTCGAATTCGAATCGGATCTGGACACGTACTATGTGGGCGACCAACTAAAGATTGATGCCATGCAAGAAGACTTCAGCCGTGAAATCGGCAAAGTGTCTGTCTCCTCACCCGGGACGGCTTCGGTGACTGCCCAACTGAGAGAAATCCTACCCCAGGCCGACATTTTCGATGGCCAAATAGTCGTGGTTCCGCCCTTCAGTTTTTCTGCCCCAAAAAAAGCGCTGACTCCGTATGATGACTACTCCTTTGTGCGCATCGACACGGGCAACGTGACGCTGAAAGTGGTCAACAATCTGGCCGTGCCTCTGGGCAGTCCCTTGAGCCTGGAAATCTGGGATACGCAACTGGACACTTTAGTCACCTCTGTCAGCCGGGCGGTGCAGGTTTTGCCCGGTCAGACCATCTACTTTACAGTGGATTTAAAGGGTCTTAGGATGCCCAATGCAATTTCGGTTCGCATGTCCGGTGATTCCCCCGGCAGCAGTGGCAACCCGGTGTTGGTAGAGGCCTCCAGCAATTTTTCCATCGATTCAGAAGTGAGCGACCTGCTGGTGACCGAAGCTTTGGCCAAAATTCCCGCGCAGGTATTCTCCAACGAAGAAGCCATCGCCATCGACGATTCGATCGTGGTGACCGAAGCCCTGGTTTCCAACGGAGCCATTAGCTTTACCATTGGTGGGCAATTTCCTCTGGACGCCTGGATCGTTTATAAATTGCCAGATTTTTACGATGCCTCCGGCCTTGCGCTGGTGGATTCTGTCTTTGTGACCCGAAATAGCTCACAGAGCTTCACCATTGACCTGAGCAACCATTCGCTGAAACCGGAGTGGGCCGACTTTGGTCAACAAAAAGTTCGCTTCCTCTGGACCGTGAAAACCGTCGATTCTGGCAACGAATTGATACGGGTGAAGAGTAGCGACCTGGTTAACGCTGCAGTCCAACTTTCCCAACTGGATTTTTCTCGGATCTCCGGAAAACTGGGCGGCAAGAAGATCGACATCTCCCAAAATGACTTTACCATAGATGTACCAGTGGATTTGGACAGCGTATTTTTTGAAAGCGCCAGCATGGAGCTCTTCGTGCAGAACGCAATCAACTTTCCCGCCGCGACCGATATCGTCGTCGAAGGACAAAACGATGCCGGGGCGATCTCTGAATTACAGGTTAAGGGTGCGATTCGACCGGCTGTGCAGCCTGGCGTGCCTGAAACATCGGTCATCGAACTGAATCAGCAAAACAGCAACATCAAAAACTTCATCAGCATTCTACCCTCGTTGATTCGAGTTTTCGGTCAGGTCAGGATAGGCAGCGACTCCTGGGTTGGAACGGTTTCGAGCAATGACTTTGTCAGCGGCACCGTAAAGATTCATGCACCCCTGGCCTTGAGGCTTCCTCCACAGACCATTGAGACAGACGCCAACGAATTGGACATCGATCAAGGCACCAGAGAGGATATCGAGAACAATCTGTCCTCCGGCAGATTCGTCGCTCAATTGCGAAACCACCTGCCGTTGGGGGCTTCGGCCGAGTTTCTCTTCGGGCAGGACCAAACGACTCTATTTCAGGCGCCAATTCTAAAAATTGGGCCGGTTGCCGTGGGTGCTGGCAAAGTCGACGCTGCAGGTTTTGTCAACCAATCCCAGGACTCGAAAACCGTGCTCGATCTGACAGAGGCACAAATGCAGACCTTTCTGAAGTCGCCTCTGTTTGTGGGCCTGCGTGTTGCCATAGACGGTTCCAATGGTGAGCTGGTGCGGGTGCGCGGTTCGGACTTTCTCGAGGTTAAATCTTATGCTAAAATACGGTTAAAAGTCAATCAGAATTAATCACAAGGACATTCGATGATGAGGAATCAGATTCCAGAAATGAAGTCGGTCTTGACAAGGATTTGCCTATTGATCACGATTTTGCTAGCCAGTTCACTCACCGCACAATCGGGACTTTCCAATGCGCGCAGTATGGCCATGGCGGGCGCCTACACCGCGCTGGCGAGAGGTGTTGAAGCCCCCAGATGGAATCCCGCCAACCTTGGGTTGTCGGGTAAGGATGCCTTTAATTTCAATTTGATTTCCGTCGGGCTTGGGCTTTACAACAATAGCTTCAGCAAGCATCAATACGACCTCTACAATGGCAGTTATCTGACAACGGAAGACAAAATGGCCATCTTGTCCAGCATTCCGGACGATGGTTTCAAAATAGATTTTGATACAGAAATACAGGCCCTGGGGTTTTCCTTTGGCAACTTTGCCTTTACCCTGGCAGGCGAGGCCAGTTCAGATTTCGCTTTTTCCAGGGATGCCATCGATTTGTTGTTGAATGGTAACGACCTTGACCGTGCGTACGACATTCGAGCTACCGCCGGCGAAGGCTGGGGTCTGACGAGTTTTGGGTTCTCTGCCGGATTTCCGGTAGCCTTGCCTCTGTTCAAAGAATTCTCAGTTGGGGGCACATTCAAGTACTTAAAAAGCTTTGGCTACGCTAAAGTGAAAGAATCCGAAAACCGGTTCACGACTGAAATTGACGGGTTAAACGGCAGCGGCCGCATCGTTGTCGATTACGCTCAGGGTGGCAGCGGCCTGGCATTGGATATCGGGGCCGCGGCCGTGCTAAACAAGGGCTGGTTCTTGAGCCTGGGCATTAAGAACATCTTGAACTACATCAACTGGAATTCCGAACCCAAAAGCTTTATTTACACCTTTACACTGGATTCTCTCACCGCTGAGAAGGTTCAGCAAAGCGACATCGATTCCGTATTCGTCGATTCCAAGCAAACCGTTGAAATCGATCCGTTCACCACTTCGCTTTCGCCTGAGCTACGCTTAGGCATCGCTCATTCCAGCAACCGATTTGCATTTGCCGTCGACCTGACCCAGGGAATCAGAAGAGTGGCGGGCGTCTCCACAAATCCTCGTGCAGCCATCGGCACGGAGCTTCGGCTGCTTCATTTCTTCCCCGTACGCGCAGGCCTGTCCATTGGCGGCAAACACGGCTTTTCCTCTTCTGCCGGTTTTGGCCTGGATTTTTCCGTCTTTTCCTGGGACTTTGCGGTCAGCAGTCGAGGCGGCCTCTTTTCTGGCCGAGGCATTGGTGCCGCCTTTGGCTGGATGTTCAGATTGTAAAATGGAGAAGACCCTGGCAGACGTTCAAGGACGTCGAGCGCTTTGACTGCAGCGGAAAAGCCTATGTTGCCCGGGTGCCACTTCCGCTGGCAGGGTCGTTCATGCAAGATGAATTTCTTTTATGTTTTGTTGAACCAATCATACGGTTGTTTAAGTTCCAATCAATTAAATACTTGACAAACCCATTGCTTTTCGCATATTTCGGTAGTCGCGCACAATCCCCTTTTAAAGGAACCAAACAACGGCTGCTGAATTAACTCTTGAACAATGCTCCAAACTCACAGAAGATCAAGCAAGAGATTACCTTGAACAAAAAAGCTGAAAGGTAAAAGATTGTTTTATAAAGAAAAGCATAAATGGAAATTCTTATTGCATTGAGCACAAAATTTTACTATTTTTTAATCGTGTACAATAGGAGACGAAAACGCCATGTCAAAAAATAACAAGCCCAAAACACTGAGGGAATATAATACCCTAACGTTTGAGGATCCCCAGTGTGGTGGGGAGAAAAAATTGCGTGAGCTTATTTTGTACATCGCGGATCAATGCTTCGAAGATCGTTATTTTGGTGCAACAAAATTAAACAAAATATTGTATTTTGCTGATTTTGAATCGTTTCGTCGTTATGGAAAACCCATAACTGGCGTTCAATATCAGAGACTTCCAGAAGGCCCAGCACCAGTAAGATTGTTACCAATCCGACAACAAATGGAACGGGACGGCGATGTTGTTCTAAAAGAAGTCATAACGATTGGGGGCATCCAGAAACGATTGATTGCATTGCGGAAACCCAATCTGAATATGTTTTCTGCGCAAGAAATTGATATTGTTTATCAAGTAATTCGAGAACTTTGGAATAAAACCGCTAAACAAACCAGCAAATTGACACATGGCTTAAGTTGGCGTATTTATAACGATTACGATCTTATGCCTTATGAGTCTATACTTCTTGACGATGAAATCACACAAGACGATGTAGAAAGGGCAAAAGAACTTGCCGACAAACATGGATGGAATGAATAAGTTTGGCTACGAGTTCGAAGAATAAAAAACCAGAGAAATCTCCTAACGAAAAACCATCCTCCTTGACACCCTATGAAACTTTCAGAAGCTTTCAAGAAAGCTATGAAGTACCAGCACCCAAACAAGACAAAAAACAACGCTGACAATTCTGATTCATGTTTTAAGACATTTTGAATTTGTCTCACACCACCTACTTTCTTCTCACCTTGGACATTAGAAAGCAACCCATATCTAAACAAAACCCAAAACAAGGATCAGTTTCATAGCTCCTTTCGGGGTTGCCAAATATACAATTACCAAACTTTTTCACCCGATTCCAACGGCTGCGAAACTACCAAAGCGGCTTCTACAACCAACAGCTTGCGCAACGAAGATAGTTCGGCAGCCGCCGAACCGAACTCCGTCCAGATCACTTGGCGCATGTCTCGCGACGTAACGCAAACCGCTCGTTTGCGAAGGCATCTCTTCCATGTAAAAGCAGGCAAAGCGTGCACATTGCTAAAAGTGACCCTGTCGAGCGCTGACCACATTTCCGCCCTTTGCAGCACCGACTTTTAGGAAACGCTCCCTGTTTGCTGTCATGCCTGCGAAAGCAGGCATCCACTGGGTGGCCGGGTAGGGGGCCACCCAACTCCAACCCCTGGATTCCTGCTTTCGCAGGAAAGACATCGCTTGTTCCGACTCTTGGGCGTTTCCGATATTTAAAGCAATCCGGCGGCTGCCGGATTGCGGGGGCTCCTACGGAAACTTGATCTCGATCCCATAACGTGGGCGCACCCTTACATTGAGATTGAAAGGGTCCACGTCCGAATCAATGCGTTGGCCGATGAAAAAATCAGACTTGAGCTCGTTGGTGAATTCGATGCTCACGCCAGCAAAAAAGTGCAGCTCCACCACCGGGATCGGAAAGCCAAACCCCAGGCCGACAATCGGTTCGATGTCGTTGTCCAGACGCAGTCCGGCGAGAATGTGAAAAGAGCTGGCAATGGTCGGGGCTTTGGTGTCGACGGCTTTGAAGTGGTAATTCACCACGCCAAAAGCCGCAAAGTCGCCTTTGGGTTTGGGTCGCACGATGATCGTGCCGTCGGAGCCGATGAGGAAATCCACGTCATCGACAGAGGTGACGGCTGTGGCTACGCCAAAACTCCAGTGCTCCAGGGCCGTGTTGTCAAAAACTGCGGTGGCCAGAAAATCCTCGGCGCCCAGCTCCTTTTTCACGATCATGGAGATGTCGGCATTCTTTTGGAATTTTGGCGGAATCTCAAATCTGCGCACATCGATCCACACCGTCTGGGGGCCGCCTAAAACGCCTGGGATGGTTGGAATGGGCAAAAACAGCGACAGAAAGCTGACCAGATTTTGTTGCGAAGGCGAAGACTTCGCCGTCAGCGTGGTGGAAAGAAACGACTCCGCGTTTTTGCGCTTGGAAATAAACACGTAAAACAAAGTGTCCGCCGTTAACCCATACAGCCGGGTGTCCTCAAATGAGGAGCCTGCGTGGATCAAACCGATGGGGCTCATTTTGTCGGTGAAATTAGCCACCACCACGTAGTAGTTGGCTTCGTTCAATTTGAAACCAGTCAAACCGATGAGTTTTTTCAAACTGTCCGCAGCCAATTCCACCTCCCCTTCGTGAAACCAGCGGTAAGCCTTGCCAAACAAATCTTCAGAATCGTTGACCTCAAACGGGGCGCCAGGCACAGGCTTGGGCACGGTGATAATCCTGTCCTGGGCTAAAACCGAAATAACGGAAATGAAAGAAAACAAGGCAATGAAAAACAGTCGTTGAAAATAGGTGTACATGCACTTCCTCCTTAAAGATTGTGGGATGAATTAAATGGATGGGTTAAATTCCTGTAATGATAGGTCTTTCAAGAGAAAGATGCAAGGGAAATCTTGCGGTCCGGTTAGATTTTGGCGCAATGGATTCTAATCAAACATTGCAACCCCACTTGCGATATTACAGATGCAAAGGGTCACGCTCCGATGAGTCAAGCGCCCATATTGGTTGCTTAAACGGTCAAGGACTCGAGGGCAACAATCATCCTGCGCCAGGCAAACAACGGAGCCGCCGAAACCTGCGCCGGTCAAGCGCGCCCCGTAGACGCCGTCGCACTGGGCGCACAGGTCGACGATGGTGTCCAACTCGGGGCAGCTCACTTCGTAGTCGTTTTTTAAACTCAGGTGGGACTGGAACATGAGACTGCCGAAAGCGGCCAGGTCGCCCTTGCGCAACAGCGCAGCGGACTCCTTGGTACGTTGAACCTCCGTCACCACGTGACGGCTGCGTTTGCGCAGGGTCTCATCCAGCAAATGCGCGTGTGCCTCGAGTTGCCCTGGTGTCACATCGCGCAAAGTTCGAATCCCTGGTAACACCTTCGACAGTCTGTCCACCGTAGCCTGACAGGCTTGACGGCGGCGGTTGTATTCCGAACCGGCGAGTTCCCGTTTGAGGCCGGTGTCGCAAATCAGCAAGCTCGCATGCCGGGGAACCGGGATGTACTCGTAGTCCAAACTGCGGCAGTCCAACAGCAGGGCATGATTCTTCTTTCCGACCGCGCTGATGAGTTGGTCCATGATGCCGCACTGTACGCCTACGAAGTCATTTTCCACTTTCCGGCAAAGTTTGACCATCTCTAATTCTGAAATTGACAAATGGTTCAGGGCTTTAAAGGCGTAACCTGCGGCCACTTCCAGAGCGGCCGAAGAGCTCAAACCGGCCCCCGGTGGGATGTTGCCTTTGATGAGAAGATTGGCGCCGCGCAACGGGTGCCCCTGTTGCTGCAAAAAGAAAGCGACGCCCTGAACGTAATTCGACCAGAAGTGCTCTTTGGAAAACGCCAACGCACTCAGCGGCACCTGAATCTGATCGCGATAGTCCGCGGAAACCATGGCAAGCTGGCGGTCGTCTCGAGGGGATGCACAAACGGCGATAGACTTGTCGATGGCCGCCGGCAGCACAAAGCCTTCATTGTAATCGACATGACCTCCCATCAGGTTCACCCGTCCCGGTGCGGTAACACAAACGCGGGCCGGCTGTTGAAACGCCTGCTGGAACAGAGCGCGGGACTCGGCAACGAGACTTTTTTCCTGGCTTTGAGTCATAAAACCTCGTATGTTAAAAGTGCAGAAGAAAACACTTTCTCACATTCAATGTACTTCAGTGCTTCTTGGCGATCTCTTCCAGGAGTTTTCTGCACACCTGCTTATGAAAGTCATCCTGATGGTCGGCAATGGGCAGTTTTAGCACCCGTTCGAATTCCTGTTTGGCCAGCTCCCATTTTTTCATTTTCATGTAAGTGATGCCCAACTCTTTGTGATGATTGATCCAATCGGGCTTGATGGCAATGGCTTTCTTGAAACTGGCAACGGCGGCTTCATTGCTGGCTCCGGGCGGCACCCCACCGTAAATTATTTTCGCCGCCAGTTTAAGAATCCAGCTCAGGTTGGCAATTTCCCGGTTCCAGCGTCCCAACACGTGGTAAGCGCCGTGATGGTTTGGATCCAGTGCCAGCGTCTTTTCAGCCTCGTCTTTTACGATTCTCGACAACTGCACCTTGGTTTTGCCCCCTTCATAAAGCGCGATCAGTCCCGAAGAAACGGCAACAAAAAAATGTGCGTTGGCCGTGTCCGGACATTGTGCCAGGGCTTTGCGGGCCCACTGTTCCGCGAGATAATAGTGCTGTCTCTGAATTGACTTCTGGGCTTCTTCGCCAAGATCGATATGAGCTTCGGCGATTTTCCACAAGGCGGTACAGTTGCTGGAGTCGGCGTGGTAGGCTGCCATGTACTCTGCTAAAGCCTTGTCGTTGTCGAAAGCGTTCGCATAGGCGTCGCCTTTGGCCAGGTGGTCCACAGCGTTTTGGGCTGTGAGAGGCGAGGTTAGGATTAGCACCCCACCAGTGATTAAGAGCCAGTTCTTTGTTTTTGTCAGCATTGAAGGCCGTTCGTTTTTGACTTGGAAAGCAGGATTGTTTCCCTTCTGTAAAACCAGGCAACAAAAATTGTACTTGATTTTGTTATGAACAATTCGATATATTGGTATTTGTTAGGTGTTGTGAGACAGCCGCGCAGTCCAATCCTCCATAAGATCATGAATTAATTATTCATTTTCAAGGATTCATTTAATGATGAGCGACCACCCCGATGCGTAGAAAGTTAAAGGGATATTTCATGCTATTTCGAATTCTTCCGGTTTTGGTGTGGTCATTCACCGGATCTCTGGTGGGAACGTCGTTAGCGGCTCTAATTCTCCATGAAATAAAATGGCTGCCTTATTTGTTGGTATTATCGGTTTCGGCATTGGTGCAAGGCTATCCAACCCATATACTCAACGAAATTTTTGATTGGCTAAGCGGGGCGGACCGCAAGGAACTCGGCCCCAAGAAAAGCGGCGGCAGCAAGGTGTTGCAGGCGAAATTGTTAACCCTGAGAGACTTGTGGATGATTTTCGTCATCGCCAACCTAATTTTGGTGGCGTTGGTTGCCACGTGTGCGTTTGTGATCAACAGGCAAATCGTTCTGCTTTTCATCGTTCCCGGCTATTTAAGCGGCATTCTTTACTCCTTACCTCCGTTTCGGTTTGCCTACCGGCCTTTCTTGGGCGAATGGTTAGGGGGTTTTGCCGGCATGTTTTTGTTAGTAACAGGAAGTTATTACGCACAAACTTACACCGTCGACCCGCTGATTCTATTGAGTGCCTTTGGCATTGGTCTGATCTATGTGGGGATTATGATTTTTTTCCACTACCTCGATTTTGAAAATGACCAAAGAGCCAGGCCGAAAAAAAACACCACGGTTGTGTTCTTAGGGCTTAGAAAAAGCCGGAATTATGTGAATGTTTGCTTGCTAATTTCTTGCCTGGTACTCCTGGCAAGCACTTTGGAGTTCCGACTTCAGCTCCTACCCCTGCTTTTGTTGGGAATGACGCTGTTGTTTTGCCACAATAAAATAGACTTGTGGGACCATGGCTCAATCATTCGATGGGGAAAGGTGGTTACCTATGCTTCTCTGTTGGCAGGCTTGAGTTTTGCTGGCCTGTCTAACCCGGGCCTGCTGCTGATGTCAATACCAGCGCTCATCGCCTTTTGGGCCCACAAGAAATTCGGCAAACTGACTGGATTGAGAATGCAGGTCAGTTAGGCTCTGAGCTTTTTCCAAGAGGTTTGCATCTTTTTAGGCCGATCAAACGGTAACCTTCTTTGGGAAGGTCACCGTTTCATTTTTAAATACCATCGGCGTGAAACCATAATTACAAGGAGGGTCAAGATGAAAAGAATTACATTGTTATTAATCATCTTTTTTTTGTTAACGTTCGAGTTGCCGGCACAAGTCCGAATCAACGAAGTGAAGTTTGCCGATGCCGATGATCAGATCGAGCTGAAAAACTTTGGCCAGACTGCCGTGGATGTTTCAGCCTACTGGTTTTGTTCCCTGTTTAGTTACACGCAAATTAGCACCATGACCATCGTCAGCGGCAGTTTGAATATCCCGCCGGACAGCATATTGGCCGTAAGCGGTAAGACTCTCAACGATACTTCCGCCGATTTGGGACTGTACAATACCGGTGGCAACTTTGCCAGCACTTCAGCAATGGAAGATTTCGTGCAATGGGGTGGTTCGGGACAGGGTAGAGAATCGGTGGCGGTGAGCAAGGGCATCTGGACCGCCGGCGACTTCGTGCCAGCCGTTGCCGCGGGCCATTCCATCGAATACGATGGCTTCGGCCATGCTTCCACCGACTGGTTTGATCAAGCGACGCCATCCATTGGCCAGGAAAACTCGGTCGCCACGGCCATCGGCGACGTCGCAGGCGACGTGCCCCAGGACTTTGTTCTGGCTCAGAATTATCCGAATCCCTTTAATCCAAGCACTGTTATTACTTACACCCTGCCGCAATCGGCCAATCTGGGTACCACGCGTTTGGAAATCTACAATTTGTTGGGACAAAAGGTCAGAACCTTGATCAATGCCAGGCAATCGGCAGGAACACACAGCATTCAGTGGGATGGAACCAACGATGCCGGGCACCTATTAGCCAGCGGCGTCTACGTGTACCTGTTGAAATCGGGCAACCTCTCTGAAGCGAAAAAAATGCTCTTCATGAAGTGAGGCCGCAGTAGACCGTTCTGCAATATGCAACAGGCATGGGTCGGTTCGAAGCAAAACGAGGCGGCTGCGGGCATGATTCTGCAAGATTCCCAAGAATCAGACAGAAAATTCAGAGACCTGAAAGATCGGCGATCTTTCAGGTCTTTTTATTTTGAAATTTCCTGAAGAATTTGTATCATTGAAAAAACTGCCGAAGGCTTAGTTGCCTCGTTTTGAGAAAATAATCCCATTCCAACTGAAAACAATCAGAGGAGGTTCAAATTGCGAATAAAAGGGCTAATGATTTTGGCAATGCTGCTTTTGCTTTTCTGGCAATGTTCGGACAATCCCATGGCGCCGGAAACCCGCGCCGACAACGAGGTCTGGGTTCAATTCCGCAAATTCGTGCCGTCGCAGCTCACCGTGTCAAAAGGAACGCGGGTGACCTGGACCAACAAAGACAATGAAGTGCATACAGTGGACAGTGGCACCGAAATGAGTCCGACCGGCTTGTTTAACCTGACATTAGATGAGGATGGCGGAGAAAAAGATTTTCAAAGTTTTACTTTTAGCAACTCAGGCATCTTTGAATACTATTGTGGTATTCATGGCGAAACCGGCAAAATCATCGTGCAGTGACCCGGGGATGTGCGCTTAGTTTGCCGCTGTGGTTTCCTGATCATCTGCACCATTTAAGATTGGAATTTTAGGAGTCAACACTCATGGCCTGGATCAAAACGATTTCAGAAGAAGAAGCCGAAGGCAGCGTCAAACGTCAGTACAGTGCGGCGCTGAAGCGGGCTGGGAGAGTCTACAATGTGGTCAAAATCTCCAGCCTCAAACCGGACATCATGCGGACATTCATTCAACTTTACTTGCAACTTATGCACGGGCCTTCCAGTCTCAGTCGCGCCCAGCGCGAAATGATTGCCGTTGTCGTCTCCAAGACCAATCACTGCCACTACTGAATTGAAGCGCACGCAGAGGATCTGCGTTCGGTGACCCACGATGATGCTCTCGTTGAAGCCATCAAGAGCGATTATAGAGAGGCCAACATCGACCCTGCGACCAGCCTGATGCTGGAGTTTGTGGAACGCACAACCAGGGCCGCCTACGACCTGCGAGAAGAGGATGTTCTGGCTTTAAAAGAAGCTGGCTTTGAGGATGACGCCATCCTGGACATCGTACATATCACCGGCTATTTTAATCACATCAATAGAGTGGTTGACGCGCTCGGTGTGGAACTTGAAGATTTTATGGTTCAAGGACGATAAATAACAAGCGTCTGAGAGTAGCGTCCGGGATTCGTTAACTCGATGCATTTGCTGGTAATTGTTGGTAAACAACCGGAATTGACCTTCTAACCCAACGTGCACGGAGACCTATTCCTATGACCATTCACGCTCAAAGTCAGTCAGAACGGGAAATCATTCAACGTGTCCATGAGGCGGGGCAGGAGCACGTTTTTCGTTTCTTGAACGAGCTTTCGTCCGCTTCTCGCCGGCAATTGTTCGATCAACTGGAATCCATTGATTGGCAAATGCTGTCCCAACTATACCGCGATTTCATCCATTCGCCGGGTTCGCACTCGATTTCGGGTGAGCTCGAACCGGCGGAAGTCATCCCAATTCCGAATTCAAAGGAACAGATGCAAGCCGCGCATGCGGCCAAATTAACCGGTGAAGCTGGACTGCGGCAGGGTCGAGTAGCGGCATTTCTGGTCGCCGGGGGGCAAGGAACGCGTTTGGGCTTTTCGGGACCCAAGGGCCTCTTCCCGGTTAGTCCGGTAAAACAAAAGAGTCTCTTTCAGCTTCACGCCGAAAAGATCAAAGCAGCTTCCAGGAGATATGGCACCACCATTCCCTGGTACATCATGACCAGCGAAACCAACCATGAGGAAACCGCCAACTTTTTTGCAACCCATGAGTTTTTTGGCCTGAATGCCGAGGACATAATCTTCTTTTCGCAGGACATGGTGCCTGCGTTGGATCCCCGCGGCAAGCTCATTCTGGACGCCAAAGACCACATTTTTACCAATCCCAATGGTCATGGTGGTTCGTTGTTGTCTCTCAAGAAGAGCGGCGCCCTGCAAGACATGCGCCGCCGCGGCATTGATTTGATTTTTTACTTTCAGGTGGATAATGTGCTGGTGAAAATGTGTGATCCCGTCTTCTTAGGCTATCACATCCGCCAGGGGGCGCAGATGTCGGCCAAGGTCGTGTCCAAGACTGACCCACAAGAGAAAGTCGGCGTGGTTGGACGCATCGATGGCCGCCTGGGAGTCATCGAATACAGCGACCTTTCCGATGCAGAGAAACAGGCCCGCAATCCGGATGGCAGCCTCAAATTCGCCGCGGGCAATATTGCCATTCACGTCTTAGATGTTGCTTTCGTCGAGCAAGAAAATCAGGGGGGGCTCAGACTGCCCTGGCACGTTGCGCATAAGAAAGTACCCTATTTGGATGAACACGGCCATCGCATCGAACCCGAAGAGCCTAATGGCTACAAATTTGAAGCCTTTGTTTTTGATGCCCTGGGCGATGCTGAATCCGCTGTAATCCTGGAAGTCAAACGGGAGGAAGAGTTCAGCCCGGTCAAAAATGCCCGCGGCGTGGACTCGCCGGAGACGGCCCGGCAGGATATGAGCAATTTGTTTGGAACCTGGTTGGAAAAAGCCGGCGTGGCAGTGCCGCGAGACGCGGAGAACAACGTGGTAGGGAATGTTGAAGTAAGCCCATTGTTTGCTCTGGACGAAGAGGAATTCCTGCAAAAGACCACTTCCGGTCTGAGGTTTACGGAGAACCTCTATTTAGAATACACATGACGGCTTCGTAACATTTTTGCTTGACTTTCAATAGGGGTTGGATTATTTTTGACTAAGATAAGATATGCCATTAACCATAGTTTGAGGGCATGATGGCTAATAATTTACCCGTGAATTCAATAATTTGTGGTGATTGTGAGGAAATCCTCAGAACCTTTCCCGCCGATTCAATCGACCTAATCGTTACCTCTCCGCCGTATGCTGACAGCAGAAAGCACACCTATGGCGGCATTCATCCAGACAGATTTGTCGAGTGGTTCCTACCCAAATCATATCAGTTTCTGCGAATTTTGAAACCCACAGGTACGTTTGTCTTGAATATTAAAGAAAAAGCTGTCAATGGTGAAAGACACACGTACGTTATCGAACTCATCTTAGAGATGAGAAAGCAAGGTTGGCTATGGACTGAAGAATTCATTTGGCATAAGAAAAACTCCTACCCAGGCAAATGGCCAAATCGATTCAGAGATTCCTGGGAGCGATGCTTGCAATTCAATAAGCAGAAAAAATTTAAAATGTACCAGGAAGCCGTCATGGTACCCATGGGAGACTGGGCAAAAACAAGACTAAGAAAACTGAGTGAAACCGATAAAAAGAGAGATGATTCAAAAGTAAACAGCGGGTTCGGCAAAAACATCTCGAATTGGCTTGGAAGAGAAATGGCCTATCCAACAAATGTGCTAAATTTTGCAACAGAATGTGCTAATCGAAATCACAGCGCAACATTTCCTTTCGCTTTACCAGAATGGTTCATCAAGCTATTTACCTCCAAAGGAGATGTTGTCCTGGACCCGTTTTTAGGCTCTGGCACCACAGCAATTGCCGCCAAACAATTAGACCGACGTTATATAGGCATAGATGTAAAACAAGAATACTGTGAATTGGCAAAAAATGAATTAAACAAGATCGTTGTTCAAGAGAGCCTTTTATGAATAGAATTACAATGACTGATATCGTAGAGTATGTAAACAAAAATATCGAAGTTTTCCACAGAAGCAAAATCAAGTCCCTGGAAGAAATAGATCTAAAGAAAATTTTGAAAAAGAAAAATCCCTATTTGTTTAAAGCAAAGAATATAAGATTGGCTTCAGATTTGATTAAAGATCTGTTGCAAGCCTATCTGTACTCGTCCGAAGAAAAGATATTTGGTAATTTTTTAGAGGATTTAGCTATTTTTATCTCCGGCAAAACGTGTTCAGGCACTAAATCAGCGGCGACGGGCATCGACTTGGAGTTTGAGAAAAAGGGCGTTCATTACCTGGTTTCTATTAAGTCAGGCCCTAATTGGGGTAATAGCTCTCAGCACAGGAGGCAGGAAAATGATTTTAAGGTCGCTGAAAGGGTTTTAAAGCAATCCCATCATACGCCCAATGTTCAATCGGTCTTAGGAATCTGCTATGGCAAAACCAGAACTTCCTTTTTGAGGGGGTATATGAAAGTGGTGGGGCAAAACTTTTGGTATTTCATTAGCGGAGTGGAAGAGCTTTATACGGACATCATTGAGCCATTGGGACACAAGGCCAAGCAGCATAATGAACAGTTTTTGA
>JBHHYI010000075.1:0-19645 GCA_046757525.1 bacterium
TAACATTTTAGACTGCTATGCCAACACGCGACCTTCATCCACAATCTTTAACATCAGCCCTGAATGTGAGTTAGACAGGCTTTTAAACCTATAATTTACATTCATTATTTTAAAGAAACAATAGTTTTTTGTTTCAAACAGGCCTTGGTGGACTATGTCCCTAAGTCTTTAAAATTCTGCGAATTATTCATTAAGAAAATAATTCAATTACGATTTACGCATTTTTAGCTTTCGCAGTTATTTTATAACCAGAAATTAATGTAGATTAATAACCAGCGAAATTTGAAATTATGAAAACGAAACATTCATTTTTGAAAAGGCTTGCCGCTGCGTTCCTGGCCCTGGTAGTCACCGCAGGCTGGGGGGCATCCGCCGGGTATTGCCAGGCGAGTTCAGACAAACAAAACGATCATTTGGTGGTAAATTCGAATCCGGCCGGGGCAGTGGTCACTTTAGAGGGGGAGTATAAAGTGACGGGCAGAACCCCATTTACAGTTACCTTCCCGCTGGTCGGAAAGTACCACATTCGAGCGGCCAAGCAAGGCTACGAAAGTTGGTCCACCAAGGTCTTTTTGACCGGCAACAGCGAAAGCAATCTGTCAATCTCGTTGAAAAGACTCTCGCGGGCAAAATCTGCTCTACGTTCGTTTTTTGTTCCCGGCTGGGGACAATTTTACTCTGACCGAAAGTTCCACGCGTTCCTGTTTGCTTCCATGGGCGTTGCTGCGGGGGCCTATTCTATTTTCAGACAGATCGATTATAAAGACGAAATCGACAAGTTTAATCGATTAAAGGACCAGGTTAGCCAGTCCACGGTGTCCCTGCAAGATCTAAACAAACAGTTTGACAAAATCGAAGATGCGGATTCTGAGAGAAAAAAGGCCTTCGTAATATTAGGTGCGGTTTGGTTTTACAACTTTTTGGACGCGCTCATCTTTTTCCCCTCGCACGAGGGCCAGCTAAATGTCTCTTCGAATAAGAGATTCCAAATTTCGCAAAATGTTTCAAAAGACGCTGTAGAGTTAGGGGTAAAAGTACAATTCTAAGAGGTTTTATTGGGTATTAATATGAAAATGAGATATTCAACCATCCTATTATTCACAGTTTTGTTTGCAGTGGCGTGTGCTAAAAAACCCACAGCACCCAGTGAGGTGCCTACGGACTTGTTTCCGCAGAAGCCATTCAATCTCAAAGCACAGGTCGCCGATGAAACTGTAAATTTGTCCTGGGAGATTTCCGATCCGTCCAACATTCTCAACTACAATGTGTACCGAAAGAGCGAAGCCGATTCGGTGTTGAAGTTGATTGCAGCCACCGAGGCGCAGAATTTTACAGATACGGGTCTGGGAAACGGCGTCGAATATGTTTACAAGGTGTCCGCCGTCGACCAGAACCGATTTGAAGGGGAGCTGAGTGAGGCCATCAAGGCGGTGCCCAATCTGTTTTCGGTCATCATTGAATCGAATGCCGAGTACACCAATACGCCATCGGTTTCATTGACGTTTACCGCCCCCGATCGCACCAGCTTTGTCAAGGTTAGCAATGACTCCACTTTGGCAGGTGGGCAATTTGAGTCGTTCGTCAGTTCCAAGACCTGGCAGTTGAGTTCGGGCGATGGCGTCAAGACGGTTTACGCGGTTTTTCGAGACGAGTTTGGCAACGAGACTTCCCCGCCGGTGACGGATTCCATCATACTGGACACGGAGGCTCTGATTCTGCGGGTCACCGAAAATACCGGTGGACGCGTGGTTACCAGCGGCGAAACGATTCATTTCACGCTGGAGTCGCAGGAATTGAACGGTACGGCTGCGGTGACTTTGCAGGACGGCCCGACCATCGCCCTCTTCGACGACGGCAGGGCCGGGGACCCTGTGGCTGAGGACGGTGTCTACGAGCGTGATTATGTTGTGCCTTTTGGCGTTCAGGTGACCAAAGCCGTGGTCACCGGACGCTTCGTAGACATTGCTCAGAATGAAGCTGACGCGGTCAATGCATCCGGTCTGGTTACGATTCAGACGCCGCCGTCGCCGGTGAATCTGTTTACGCCCAATCCCTCCGACGCTACGTTTTCCAGCGTGCAACTGAGCTGGTCAGAGAATACGGATTCGGACTTCAGCGAATACCGGATTTACCGCTCCAAAAGTGCCGGGGTCAACCTGCAGTCGACCTTCGTGGCTTCTCTGGCGCAGCAGTCCACGACGAATTTCGAGGACACCGGGCTTGACGAGAATACGACCTACTTCTACAAAGTATATGTTTTCGACAATTTTGGTCTTTCAGCGGAAAGCAACGAAGTTTCGGTGACGACCAAGAGCAACGATCCGCCCACGGCAGTCACTTTGTTCCAGCCAGCGCCGGTGGCCAACGTCGCCAACGCCCTGGATGTGTCCTGGACGCAGAATTCCGACAGCGATTTCTCGCAGTATCGCGTTTACAGGAGCACGTCACCTGGCGTCGATTTGACCTCGAGTCTGGTGACATCCATATTCTCGCAAACCACGACAAATTTTCAGGACACAGACTTAGTGTCTGGCACTACCTATTACTACCGAGTATATGTCTTCGATACCGACGGTTTATCAACGGGCAGTAATGAGGAGAGTGCAACAGTAAAATGAAAATCAAACGCACGTTAAAACAACAAAGAGACTTTAGAGGTACGATGTTTCCAAATACAAGCAAATTCGTTACAGCGGTGGCTCTTTTATTGACCTTGTTCAATGGGGCTGGTTTGGCGCAGGAGTACAAAATTGAGCCGTTAGACAAATTGCAGATTTCCTTTTGGGAAGACAAGGACTTGAACACCGAGACCAAGGTCAAATTGAACGGAGAGATCGTCCTGCCGGTGATTGGAGCCATCAGAGCCGCCGGTTTGACGCCTGCGGAATTAGGGTCCAACATTGCCGAAAAAATGTCCCGTTTTGGAAAATTGGTGTCTAATGTGAATGTGGCCATCACGGAGTTTGGCAGCAAACGGGTGTTTGTGACCGGCGAAGTCAAGAATCCAGGCAAGTATTCTTTCGAAGTCATTCCCAATGTTTGGGAGATATTGCAAGAAGCAGGTGGTCCGACCTCGGCGGCCATGCTGGATCAGGTGGTCATCGTCAGGCGCGAGGGCGGGGGGGAGATCATCGAAGCGCAAGTGGCATCGGCGTTGGAATCGGGGGAGTTGAACAAATTGCCAAAAGTGCGTCCCGGGGACACCATCAATGTTCCCGGCTCCGACGAATCGGGCGGCGGTTCCTCCTCTCCGTTGCGAAAACGCCAGGTGGTTTATGTGTTTGGCGCGGTTGGGAATCCCGGGCCGCATTTTATCGAGAAAGACATGGACATCCTGGAAGCCCTGGTCAAAGCAGGGGGGCCGACTAACGAGGCCAAGTTGGATGAAGTGACCTACGTGTCCAAGGTCGGCAAGAATCCAACCACCACCAAAGTGAATGTGAAAAAGTATTTGGAGAAATCCGTGCCCAATGCCATTAAAGTCAACGCCGGCGACTCCATTTATGTCCCTGCGAACCAGAACCGAGGCAACAGCCTCACCAGCACGCTGGTGAGAGTCACGGCCGGCGCAGTCATTTCAACCTTAATAATAACAACGATTGCCAGATGAATTTATTTGACAGGAGAAACAACCTGGTCTTTCGGGATTACCTGCGAATCCTGTACAAGCGGAAATGGTGGGGCGTCGTTCCCCTGGTGGTCACGATTGCGGTGGGGTTGTTCTTGAGCACGTTGAAGAAGCCAACCTACAAGAGCACGACCTTGCTGCGCATTGCGGAAAATCAGGAATTTTCTATTAGTTTGAAGAAGCTGATGCCCTCCGGCCGCGGCAAAGGCACCGACATCAAACAAATTGCAAAGGAGCTCACCAGCAGCAGGTACATCGTGAAATTGATCGAGCGCTTGAAGTTAAAGCCGGATGAAAAGCTGTTTAAGCAAGCGCAGGAGATTCACGCCCAGTTTCCGGAAAAGAACATTGACGAGATCATGCGGGAGCTCCAGGTTGACAAAATCAAAAGAAAAATCTATGCGAAAAGCATGGGGACCAGCTTGATCGAAATTGGCGTGACTTCCCAGGATCCAGACAGATGTTATTTGGCCGCCAAGACTCTGGTGGACATCTTCATCGAAGAAGCCATGAAAGGTCAAATGAAGGCCCTAAAGCATGCGTTGAAGTTCAGCGACGACCAAATCGCCTATTACAAACAAAAACTCGAAACCGCGCAGAAGAGATTGGAGGAGCTTAACAAGACCATATCCGTCCAGAAGGTGGACAACGAGGGGCTGGATCAAGCTGCCATCGACCGAATTGAGGAAGCTCTGGCTACTGTGGACATCCGCATCGATGAGTTGAATAAGCAACTGCAAGAAGTCGAGAGTGAAATCCCGGGTGGCAGGAATCCCGGGACGCCACCGGAGAGGCCCACCATGACCAATCTCCAGCAGAAGATCTACAACAAGATCAATCGTACGGCGCTCCTAATGAACCAGTTCTCCTGGAAGGATCCGCAAATCATTCAACTCAATCGAGATATCGACGGTTTGCGAGAACTATGGGAAGCTGAAATAAGCAAGAGCTATCGGGTGATTCTCTCCGGTTCGGACCTGAAGTATTTGGACAAGTTTATTGCAAAAACCATGGTGCTTTTCGACCTGGATGTCTGGAATCACAGGAAAGAAGCGTTGCAGACGGTCATGGATGAGCACAAGAAATATGTGGCGCAAGGTCCGGTGCAACAACAAGACCTGACCAAGCTACAAGACGAAGTTGATCAAATGAAGACCATTTACAATTCTCTGATCGAGCAGTCGCAAGGCACGCAGTTAAAAGAAGCCATGCAACAGGCGGATTTGGGCAATCGTTACCAAATCCTGGAACCTGCCCGGAAACCCGTGGTGCCCTTAAGTGCTGGCTCAAATATGATGTTGGCGCTTACCGGGATGATGGCGCTGGCCTTTGGGTTCGGCAGCATTTTTTTGGTAGAGTTTCTGGACAACAGTGTTAGAACGGTTGAGGAGGCTGAGAAGGAATTCAATATCCCGGTCATCGGTGTGGTGCCAAACCTGCAAGAAAAACACAATCCCAACCATAAGCACAATGTGCGGGTCATTGGGTAGGGAGATTTTTAAGCCAAAGCAAAAAATGGTCGGGGCACAAAGGGAGAGGAAGAATTCTAAAATAGGAGTAAAGTAGACGTGCTTTTTGGTAAACAAGTACAGAATGAATGTTTACCCATATCCAAAGAATACAATGATTCACCTTCTAACACTGAGTTTCAGAGATTAGTTGCTAAGCTCGACTCTCTGCGCAACGGTCAGGACAAACAGGCTGTCCTCATTACCAGTGCTTTGATGGGTGAGGGTAAAAGTACCATATCTTCCCGTTTGGCCATGGCGATTGCCCGCAATCGCATGGTCGCTACGTTGTTGGTGGATATGGACTTGCGCCGGCCGAGTCAACACAAAGTCTTCGGCATGAAGCCCAATTTAGGGGTCGTAGACTGTCTGGAAGGCCGTGTGTCCTTAGAGTGGTGCATCAAGAAAACGCAAGTCCCTAACCTCAAATTATTAACCAGCGGGAGTTTGAAAAGCAATCCGTTGGAGCTGCTCACCATCGAGAACCTCAAGCGTTTTTTGGAACAACTGAAGAGTCATTTTGACTACATTATCCTGGACACGGCACCCATCATACCGGTCAGCGATCCTTTAATCCTCGGCAGATTAGTTGATGAGGTTATCATAGTGATTAAGGCAGGCCAAACGTCCAAGAAGATGGTGGGTCGAGCTCTTGAAATGATGGAAAAGGTCAACGTGAAAGTCAGCGGGTTTATTCTGAATAACCTCATGGACATACTGCCCTATTACTACAATCACAATTTTTATCAATATGATTATTACACGACCAAATATTAGCCTGTTCGTCACAGGTTCGGTTGAAAACAGTGGAGCGTATGTTCATTCCTTTTTGCCGACATAGTGTTGCAGAAGACGAAGCAACCGCGGTTTTGGATGCCCTGCACTCAGACTGGTTGACCACAGGCCCCAAGACCAGGGAATTCGAGCGCGACTTTGCCAATTATATCGGCGTGCAACATGCGGTTGCTCTCAATTCTTGCACTGCGGCCTTGCACCTGGCTCTGTTGGCGCATGGGGTAAGTCCTGGAGACGAGGTGATCACTACGCCTCTCACCTTTTGTGCCACGGCGGAGGCCATCGAATATTGTGGGGCACACCCGGTGTTTGTCGACGTTGATCCCGGCAGCTTTAACATTGACGCCAATTTGATCGAAGCCAGCATTTCGGCCAGGACCCGATGCATTCTGCCGGTTCATTATGGGGGAATCCCTTGCGAATTAGAGGCTATTTACCGGATCGCTGACCGGCATAATCTGCTGGTGATTGAAGATGCTGCTCATGCGCTGGGCAGTCGCTACCACAATGAGATCATAGGAAGTTTTGGGAAACCTGCGTGTTTCAGTTTTTACGCCACCAAGAACATCACCACCGGCGAGGGCGGCATGGTGACGCTCAACGACTCCGAGACTGCTGAAAAGATCAAGCTCTTAGGGTTGCACGGGATGTCGAAGGATGCCTGGCGAAGATATTCAAAACACGGCACCTGGCGCTATGAAATCAACGAATTGGGCTACAAGTACAACATGCCGGATATGCAGGCGGCATTGGGGATTTGCCAACTGAAGAAGCTGGAGACCTTCAATAGCATTCGGCAAAAACGGGCGAAGATGTATTTTGAAATTCTCAGGGAATGCGAGGAGGTTTCAATGCCGGCCTGGTATGACGACTATTTCTTGCGGCTCATCCATTCAGGCACACTGAATTCGTGGCATTTGTTTGTGATCCTGTTGAATGAGGATCGTGTCACCATCAATCGGGACCGTCTGATTGAGGAATTAAAAGAGCAAGGCATTGGCACCAGTGTTCACTTCATTCCGCTGCATTTGCAACCTTATTATGCGCGCAAATATGGATTCCGGCGTGGCCGCTATCCGGTTGCGGAATCCATTTTCGAAAGAGTTGTTTCGCTACCAATATATCCCAGGTTGACGGAGCAGGACATTTTATTCATCACCGAAAGGTTGCAAAAAATATTGTGCAAACACAGAAAGTGATATGGGGATCGTGCAAGAATCTGAGTATGTCGGGAAGAGATTGTTAGACCTCTTTTTTTCGGTGATCCTGCTGGTCCTGAGCGTGCCGCTTTTCTTGTTAATCGCAATTGCGATCAAGCTTGAAAGCAAGGGCCCGGTATTCTACCGGCACCTCAGGGTTGGCAAATTCGGCAGGAATTTTCGCATGTGGAAGTTTCGCACCATGGTTCAGGGCGCGGACAAAATGGGAAGCGGGCTAACCCAATATAGCGACCCCAGGATTACAAAGGTGGGCAAATTCCTACGGCGATTTAGTTTTGATGAGCTGCCGCAAATCATCAATGTTGTCGTGGGCGACATGAGTCTCATTGGTCCGCGTCCCGAGATTTTCGAAATCGTGAACCTGTATACGGCGCAGCAGAGGGAAGCTCTCAACGTGCGCCCGGGCATCACGGGGTTAACGCAAATCAATGGTCGCGACAATTTGCCGCTGGATGCAAAGCTCGAGATCGAGAGAGAGTATGTTCACAACAATTCACTTTGGCTGGATTTGAAGATTCTATGGCTGACGTTCCCGGCCGTTTGGTCTGGCGAGGGTGCGAGATATTAAGAATTAATGAGGTGAGGATAATGAAGGTTTTGGTATTAGCGGCCCATCCCGACGATGAGGTTTTGGGATGTGGCGGCACGATCGCACGACTCGGTGCCGAAGGTCATGAAATTACCACGGTGATCTTTTGCGAAAACGCCAGCGTGCGTTACAACAATACCATGAACGGCAAAATCGAGAATATGGCCAGGGAGTGTGCCAAAGTTTTGGGGGTAAAAAATCCGGTGTTTTTGAGAATGCCCGATCAGAAATTGGACACCTATTCCGCCCTGGAAATGGCACAGATGGTGGAAAGGGTCATCAAAGAGTACCAACCGGAGATGATTTTTACGCACCACGGCGGGGACATCAACGAAGATCATCAGGTGCTCTTCGAAGCGACCATGGTGGCAACGAGACCTTTGCCCCTGGGAAAAATCAAGTCGATCATGACTTATGAGACGATCTCTTCCACGGAGTGGGGGGTGTCCAACTATCACTCGTCCTTTAGACCGAACGTGTTCTACGATATAAGCAAAACTCTGCCGGTGAAATTGCAAGCTTTTGGCTCCTATGTGTCAGAGATTCGCGAATTTCCGCATCCACGTTCGATTGAAGCTATTGAAATACGGGCAAAGGATTGGGGGGCACGCGTCGGCGTGCCGGCTGTGGAACCCTTTCAACTCATCCGTTTGTTGAATTAATCTCGCAACCAGAAAGGTAGCCTTTGCAGCAACGCCATGAGTGCTTTTGCAGAAACCCCCAATAGTGCCTGCAGGATATTGTTCGTGGGCTGCGTGCAAGAGGGTAAGGAATGCCTGCAAGAAATTCTGGAGGCAGGGGGGCAGGTAGTAGGGATCCTGACCTTCACCGACGACATTTTTGAAAAAACCTCCGGGGCCGTGCGCTTCGACGAGGTTGCGGAGGCGCACGAGATTCCCCTGTACAAGGTCCGGACGACCAACTCTCCGGAAGCGGTGGCGTTGATAAAAGAGATTAGCCCCGATGCAATATTTGTCATCGGTTGGACTCGATTGATAAGCGCCGAGGTCTTGAAAATCCCAAAATACGGTTGTTTTGGCATGCATGCCTCTCTTTTGCCCAGGCTGCGCGGTCGAGCTCCGGTCAATTGGGCTCTGATCAAGAACGAGAAGGTAACGGGCAATACCATGATGGTTCTGGATGAAGGCATTGACACCGGCGACATTGTTGCGCAGAAAAAACTGGAGATCAGGCTGTCGGATACGTGCCACACCCTTTACCAGAAAGTTGGCCAGGCCGGCAGAGAGATGCTGCGCGAGTTTATTCCAAAACTGCAAGAGGGAGTGTTCTCAAGGACCGTTCAGGCAGATAAAGAGGCCCCCACCATGCCAAAACGAACGCCGGAAGACGGTCTCATCGATTGGAATAAGCCAAGCCTGGAACTGTTCAATTGGATTCGGGCTTTAACACATCCTTATCCGGGGGCGTTCACTTACTGGCGCAACAAAAGACTTTTTATCTGGGATGCTCGCATCATGCACCATCCCAGCAATGGCTCAGAATACGGCAAGTGGCTCAATGCCGGGGCGGGTCAGATTGTTTCTGTGGCTGACGGGGTTGTAGTCTCCGTGGGTGATTCGGAGCTTTTGAGTATTCATCAAATGAATTTTGCAGAGGAACCCGAATTGTCCTGGCAGCGCTTTGTGGAAACTTACGGTTTGCAACCTGGCGAACGGTTCTCCGAGGGGAGTTGAGTTTACCGTCCAGTATTAAAAACTAAAGTGCAATTTCTTGGGGTAAGATTGAACAACTTTGTAATTGCAGCGACTGTGAAGTTACCTCATAATCAGGGAGGAGGATTAGAATCGACACATTTGTTACAGGCAATTTCTTTTTAGACTTGTTCAATTCATACCTCATTTTTCTTTCCGAGCTTTCATAGGAAACGGTTACTAATCGTATCTCTACAACAGAGGTTTGACAGCCTTGGTTAGCATCATATCGGTACACCTCAATTTCAGGGGGAAATGTGATTAAACGAATTTTTGACATAGTGTTTGCTTGTGTCATCTTGATTTTTTTTCTGCCGGTTGTCCTGATCATCGTTCTGCTCATCAAATTTGATTCCCGGGGACCAGTCTTTCTAAAACAGGAGAGTGTGGGCAAAGACGGCAAGCGTTTCAAGGTATTCCAATTCAGAACCGTGTTTACCGACACCATCAACGGAGCGCCGCGCTACATCAGATATGGCGACCCACGATTGACGCGAGTCGGCAAGATATTGGAGCGGCTGCGCGTAGATCATTTGCCTGAGCTGATCAATGTGCTAAAAGGGGAGATGAGCCTCATGGGGCCTACGCCGGAGGTGCCCAGCATCGTCAAACTGTATAGCCCGGAAGAAAGCAAAGTGCTGTCGGTTCGACCAGGAATCTTTTGTCCTACAAACTTTTTTGACATCAATGGTTGGGATCAATATCCGGAGAATCTGGAGGAACATCAAAAATACTACATCGAAAATGTTCTCCATCGAAAATTAGCCTATGAACGGCATTATGTCGACCAGGTTGCTCTGCGGCGCGATTTCAAGTTGATTAAAGATGGCCTGGTTAGCGTGGTTTGCCGCAAACTGCAGGATGTGCTCATCAAGGACATCAAGACCGTGTCTTTCATTCTGCCGCATGACATCATCCTGGTAACCATGTCCTACCTTCTGGCTTATGTGTTGCGCTTTGAGTGGAGCATTCCCAAGTCGGAGCTGCACACTTTCCAGATTTCCGTGCTGGTTCTGGTGCCGTTGCGGATTCTCGTGTTTCATTACTACCGATTTTACAAGAAGCTCTGGCGTTATTTGGGTGTGGGGGATCTCTTGACCATTGTCAAAGCCTGTACGGTTAGTTCGGTACTGTTTGCGGTGATCATTTTTCTCCTGGGTTTTGAGGAGCACTCGCGCTCGGTGTTGCTGATCGACTGGCTCTTGTGCATTTCTTTTGTGGGCAGCCTGAGAATGGTGTTACGATTCTTTAGCGAAAACCTGAGAGAGACTTCTGTGCAAAAAACCAAAGTCCTGATCATTGGTGCCGGCGATGTGGGCGAAATGCTGCTCAGGCAACTGAACAAGACCAGCCGCGACCGGTACCACGTGATCGGCTTGATCGACGACAATCCCAAAAAATTGGGATTGGAGATTCACGGCGTGCGCGTTCTGGGTGAAACCAGCGAGCTGGTGGAGCTGGTGCGGTTGTACAAGATTGACGAGGTGGTGATCGCGATTTCGAAAATCTCTGCAGAAAAGATGAAGAAGATAACCCGAATGTGCGAGTATGCCAGCATAAAATATCAGATCGTGCCCGCCGTGAACGATCTGCTGAGTGGAAAATTTCATCTTTCCAAAATGCGCAAGGTGGAAATCTCGGATCTTTTCGGTCGTCAGCCTGTGGAGCTGGACATTTCGGGCATTCGGGAATATCTGTTGGGCAAGAGAATTCTGGTCACCGGGGCGGGCGGGTCCATCGGTTCGGAACTGTGCCGGCAGATTTTTGAATATTCTCCCAACACCATGCTTTTGATCGACAAGAATGAGAATTACCTTCATGAAATCGAGTGCGAGCTTCGGGCCAAACCCTCTACCGTGAACATCGTTACCCGTTTGATGGATATCACCGATAAAAGAAATTCGTTCGTGTCGTTCAAAAAACATCTGCCTGAGGTCATCTTCCACGCAGCCGCGCAGAAACACGTGCCACTGGGCGAACGAAACCCGCAGGAGGTGATTCGGCACAACGTACTCGGTACCAAGATCGTGGTGGATTTGGCAGATTATTTCAAGGCTGGTCATTTCATCATGGTCTCGACGGACAAGGCGGTAAATCCCACCAGTTTGATGGGGGCTTCCAAACGTCTGGCTGAACTCTACGTGCAAGCGATGTCCAAGCAGAGCGCTACGAAGTATTTCACCGTGCGCTTTGGCAACGTGTTGAACAGCAACGGCAGCGTGGTGCCCATGTTCATGAAGCAAATTGCCAACGGTGGCCCTGTGACCGTCACCCATCCCGATATCGAGCGCTATTTCATGAGCATCTTCGAAGCCGTGCAGCTCATTCTGCAAGCGTTGACCATGGGCAAGAGCGGCGAGATTTTTATCCTGGACATGGGACGTTCAATCAAGATATTTGATCTTGCCAAAGAGCTCATAAAATATGCCGGTCTGCGCCCGAACATAGATATCAATATAGAATTTACCGGGTTACGGCCCGGAGAGAAGTTGTTTGAAGAACTCATTGGTAAAGGAGAGGATTGGGTGCCGACCTATCACGATAGCATCAAAACATTGAAGTCCAACTACACCTACGAACTAAATTGGATCGATTCAGAGATCAAGAAACTCGTAAGAATTTCGTTGCGGGAAGACGTCCTCTTGTTGAAAAAGAAGATTCAATCCATCATCGCAGAATACCAGCCGTCGGATTTCTGCGAAACTGTGGTGGACAAAGAAGAAAACAACCACGACCTCAAGGACAAGGAAGAGGCGGTAGCCACTAACTACAACATCAAGTACGTTTAGCCATGCAGGTAGAACAGGTCGATTTGCTTAGCAAATTTGAATCTTTGAGGGATGAGTGGAATGCCTTGTTAGAGACCAGCCAGGCCTACACCATTTTTCTCTCCTGGGAATGGTTATTCACCTGGTGGAAGATTTTTGGTACCCCGAATAAACTGTTCCTCCTCACGGTACGCGAGGATAGCGAACTGGTCGGAATCGCCCCCCTGTATTTGGAAACAGCGAAATTCGCCTACTCTTTTTCCTACCGTCAGTTGGGCTTTCTGGGGAGTCATCACGTAGGTTCCGATTACCTCGATTTCATAATCAGCCCGCATAACACCGCAACCGTAACCAGAGCCATTTTGGACTACCTGGAGCAGAATCGCAAGCAGTGGGATATTCTGAAATTGACGGACATCCTGGAGTCGTCTTGCACGCTTCACACCCTGCGGGAGTATTGGCAGAACAAGTTTCATTTTAGCTCGCGGGTGTCGCAAACGTGTCCTTATGTGGAGCTGCCTTCGACGTGGGAGGACTTTTTGCAGTCCATCGGTGCCCGCACGCGCAAAAACATTCGGCAGGCCAAACGCAGATTTGAAAAGAATGGTTATCGCTTCGAAGTGGTGGAGCAGCGCGACGAAGTGGCACACGCCATCGATGAGATCGTGGATTTGCACCAGGGCCGGGCGCAGAGCAAGAAGATCGTCAGCCCATTTGGCGAGGAGAAGTTTTGCGAATTTCATCGTTCAGTCATCCCCTTGCTGGCTGAACGCGACTCTGCCAAGTTTTATTTCATTCGCCAGAATGGCAAGACCCTGGCTGGCAAATATCTGTATTCCGATGGCAGGAAACGTTACGGCTATATTACCGCCATCAACGATGAATTCGCCAGGTTGAGCCCCGGCGTGAGTTTGCTTGCCCATTGCATCGAGGATGCCATCGCAGCAGGCATCGATGAATTCGATTTTTTGCGCGGCCGGGAAACCTGGAAGACGCATTGGACCAGTCGGCAACGCCAAACTGCCACACTCGAAGTTTACAACGGAACGTTTCTCATGATGCTGCGCTACTGGTTTTCGAAGTCGCGCGCAGCGGCCAAAAGCCTGGTGAGGAAATATGTCAGGCCGAAGAATTAAGTCTCTGGTCAATCACTGCCTATATTATTCTGGAGTGCTCTGGCTATGGCGGTGGGTCAACGAGGTGGTATTGGGCCGGCGGCAAGTGATTATTCTGGCCTATCATCGCATCGGCCAAAAGAGCGACCGGTTCCTGAACATGAAAATGCCGCCAGCGTTGTTCGAGCAGCACCTGGCGTTCTTGCAGAAACACTTCGAGATCGTCGCGCTCGACGACGCCTATGAGCTCTTGCGTGCAGCGAAGAAGAAAATCAAGCATCCGGTGGTGCTTACCTTTGACGACGGGTATGTCGATAACTTCAAGCTGTTGTATCCTATGTTGAAGAAGCGTGAGGTTCCGGCCACCATCTTCTTGAGCACCGGCAACATCGAGTCCGGGGAACTCCTGTGGTGGGACCGGATCGTGTGCCTGGTTTTCAACGCCAAAGTGTCCGAACTGGACCTGCGCGAGTTCGGGCTCAAACGGTTCTCGCTGAAAGATGAGGTTGCAAAATCGAACGCCTGCGAAGAGCTCATCGCCGCGGTCAAAAGAAAGCAGGCCCGAGAACGGGAGCAAATCATTGCTCGCATGGCAGCCTATTTGAAGTGCCAGGCAAACGCCGATGATCAAGACCGCCTGATGACCTGGGAGGAGATTCAATCGATGAACAACGGGCTGGTGACCTTTGGCGCCCATGGGATGACCCACACCATATTGACCAATTTAGATCCAGAAGCGATGCGCTGGGAGGTGCAGGAATCCCAACGGATGATGCAAGAACGGCTGGGGAAGGCACCCGAATTCTACGCCTATCCCAATGGTCGCATGGCGGATTACAATGCCCAGGTCATGGAAATTCTGCGCAACTGTGGCTTTAAAGCTGCCTTAACCCTGGTGGACGGCAAGAATTACTGTGGCAAGAAACCCAATCGGTATACTCTCAAGCGGCGGCTGATCACGACAAACCGAGATGACCATCCGGCCGGGCGTTTCTCTTCGGCCGACTTTGCCGCAGAAGTCCTGGGCGTTTGGGATTTCTTGCGAAAAAGAAAATAGAGAAGCCATATTCTGCAAAAAAATAGCTCGCAGTTTTTTGCAAATCGTCTGATCCGTTGGTAAATAACATAAAAGAGATGGAAACCCGCTTACAACAACTAAAGTCCCTTTATAGAAATGGCGGTCTTAAGACGGTCACCAGCAAGATCATCGGTAGGCTGGTCAAGACTGTGGTTGAAAAGGACGCTTTTGTCATTTGGGAGCGAGCCATCGGAAACGGTGCCCGGGAGATTGCAGCAGCAGAAAAAGCCCAGGTAAAGGTCCGCCAGGCCACACCAGAGGACGTCGACGTATTTGCAGACATCGACGGCCTCACCAGTGACAAGTTAGAGCTTCTGCAGCAAAGGTTGGGCAGAAACACAACTTGCTTCCTGGTCTCGGAGGGGGAGAAAACCCGCGGATTCATTTGGCTCACCGAGGACAAAGAGTTGATTGCTGAAGAATTCGAAGCCATGCTGTTGCACGTTTCTGTCAAGGAACACGAAGCCTACATGTATGATCTTTATTTGGCGCCAGAAAATCGTGGGCAGGCGTTATCCATCTCTTTGATGAAGGCTCTTTTGGAGGAGGCAGCCCGGCGAGGTTACACCAAACTATACTGCTTGACGCGGGCCAACTATCTTCCGGCAAACTGGACCATGCGTTTGATATCGTGTCGCCAAAAAGGTAAAGTTTACCTTAGCAGCGCCTTGGGTCGCAAACGCATTGTGCAGTACGAAATTCTTTCATAAAAACAACAATAGGGGGTATGTTATGAAACTGAAGTTTACAACGTAAGGGCGGTTCTGGCACCCTGCGTTCTGGCAGGCGTGCGGGATCGCCGTTTTCTATGGAGCGTTGTGCCAGTTCGTATTCAATTCAATGCTACATTAACCACATACGATGGAGGTACATCATGAACGTACACCGCAGATTGAAGGCAAGCGGCGTGTTGCTCGCCGGCTTGCTTCTCCTTTGGGTGGTTGTATTCCCTGCCTGTAGCGGACGTCAGACCACAGAGCCCACCAATGAAGTGACTGCTCTGGACGACGGCGCGGTTGGTTTGGCAAGAATGGGCATGACACCAGTGGCCCACTGGGGTACAGCTCGCCTGAAACCCGTTGGATCGGATGCTGATGCTGCCGGCGCAGCGAAGCTCGCCATTCTTGATGACAACACGATGAGCGTCATCATCAGAGTGAGAGACATGGATCCTGGAGCGTATGAGAATAATGTTTACTGGGGCAAATGTAATGCTGTTGGCGATGTTGCCTACGGTCTTAAAGGCCTCGGGGTCAAAGCAGACGGTACGGGTGGTCAGGACACCTGGTTCCATTTGAGCGATATGCAAGTGGATGCCCTGGTCAATGGCAACGAAGTCGTGGTCATCTGGAACGGAAGCGAAAAGGTTCTGTGTGGCACCGTACGTTGGCGCTAAACCCCAACGCGTTGCCTCCTTACCATTAGAGTACCGATAAGACAATTGAACATTGGGTGGTCCTGTGCAACCACGCGTCAAGGATCACCCATTTTTTTAATATGTTGGTTGCAACTGCAAATTTCCTATTGCAGAAGCCCGCAGAATTTACGATATTTAGGGCAAATGTAAATCCAGAGATAGCTAAATCGGAATCTGGGTGGAATTGTTAGAAAAAAAGTTGAAGGGTGTGACTGTGGGTGTATTGAATGAGTTGCGGAAGAACCTGGACGACCTTGACGGCCGTCTGGTCGAGCTGTTAGGAAGACGCAAACAAATGGTTGCGGAAATCATTGGCGCGAAGGTCGAAAATAATCTCACGTTGCGCGACAAGGATCGTGAAGCCGAGCACATTGCAAATCTCATCCAACGGGGCAGGTCGTTGGGTCTGGATTCCTATTTCATCACCAAAGTGTTCAACGAAATCATCGATTATTCGTTGCGGGTGCAGCAGGAATTCCTGGTGCAATCAGACAATCAGCCCGAGCACGCCAACGACCAAATTGTGATTGCGTTTCAGGGCATTGAGGGGGCTTATAGTCATCTTGCCGGCCAGAAATACTTTGCTTCTAAACTGGAGCAAATCGCCTTTAGAGGGCTGCCGACCTTCAAAGGGGTGGTCGAAAGTGTTGAAAAGGGTGGGGCTGATTTTGCCATTTTACCCATTGAAAACACCACAGCCGGAAGCATAAACGAGTGTTACGATTTATTGAGCCACACCAAACTCTCCATTGTCGGCGAGGAGATTCTATCCGTCAATCACTGCCTCATGGCCAATGAGCAGGTACCGCTGGCGCGTATTCGCCGCATTTATTCCCATCCCAAAGCGTTGGAACAGTGCAGCGACTTTCTGGCGACTTTAGAGCACTGTACCGTCGAAAGCTTTGTGGACACGGCTATGGCGGTAAAGAAAATCAAGGATGAGAACGATCTGTCCTCAGCCGCCATTGCCAGCGAATTCGCCGCCCAGATGTACGGATTGACCATCTTGAAGAAAGGCATCGCAAATACCAAAGCGAACTACACCCGGTTTTTCATTGTGGCCCGGAATCCGGTCAAATATGACCTGCGCATTCCGTGCAAGACGTCGCTCATATTGGCGACCAAGCATGTGGAAGGGGCGCTGGTGCACTGCCTGAACGTTTTGGCCAAACACCATTTGAACATGACGAAGTTGGAATCGCGCCCACGGCCAAATGTGCCGTGGGAGTCGCTTTTTTATGTAGATTTTGAAGGGAATATCGAAAACCCCGAGGTAAAAAAGGCGCTGGACGAGTTGGCGGGTGAAGTGAGCTATTTGAAACTGTTGGGCAGCTATCCGGCCAAGACCATCCAGGGCGCTCAGCCGGTGAACGCACAATCTATTTCGCGCAAAGCAGCTAAGATCCCGGAGATGGCGAGAGCGCAAAAGGTGCAGCCAAAAAGGAGCGGCGAGCTGCCTGAGAAAAAGCCCTACCGTCTGGCCAGCCGTTGTCACAAAGAGAGCGACACCCTGATCCGGGTGAAGGATGTCGTGGTTGGAGGCGAGGATTTTGTGGTCATCGCCGGCCCCTGTTCGGTGGAGTCCAGGGAGCAGGTTCGGCAGTGTGCCAAGGCGGCCAAAGAAGCGGGCGCCGACATCCTGCGCGGCGGCGTGTTTAAGCCCCGGACCTCGCCTTACAGTTTTCAGGGATTGGGTTTTGAGGGCTTGAGAATCCTGGCTGAAGCCGGCGAAGAGTTCGGACTGCCCATCATTACGGAAGTGGTGCACCCCGAGCAATTGGAATCGGTCGCCTCTGAGGCCCATATTTTGCAGATCGGGGCCCGCAACATGCAGAACTTTGCGCTTCTGCGTGAGGTAGGCCAGGTCAACAAACCCGTGTTCCTGAAACGGGGCATGATGGCTTCTTTGGACGAGCTGCTGGCTGCTGCGGAATACATTTTGTCCCAGGGCAACCAGCAGGTGATCTTGTGCGAACGCGGCATCCGGACTTTTGAAACCGCCACCAGAAATACCCTGGACATCTCTGCGGTGCCAGTGCTTCAGTCGCGCAGCCACTTGCCGGTCTTTGTCGACCCTTCCCATGCCGCTGGCGATTGGCGCTGGGTCACCCCGCTATCAGAAGCAGCCCTTGCAACCAGGGCGCACGGCATCATGGTCGAAATTCACCCGAACCCGAAAGTCGCAAAAAGCGATGGCGAGCAATCCTTGAAGTTCGAAACCTTTTTTGCCATGATGGAGCGCTTGAAGCGTCTGCGCCGTACCATGTTGTCAACACGGCAAGAAGACGGCCTCACAAAGTGACTCTGGACAAGATGAAATCCATTTCGCACCTTGAGGAGTTTGGCATTAATCGGACAGACAACGACTCGAAAATAAGGATATTATTCATTATCGACATTCTCTATGGTGTGGGTGGCACGGAAAAACAGTTGCTCGAGCTCATTAAACGCATCGACAAGAAACGGTTTGCTTGTTACGTGTGTCCTTTTCGTTACACCACGGAGATGATCGAACGAGTGACCGAATTGGGAGGTGAAGTCTGGCCTGCGCCGGTAAAACGGATGTACGGACTTTCCGGCATCCATCAGGCCGGTGCAATCATCAAGAAAATCCGACAACACAAAATTGACATCGTCAGTACCTACCATTTCATCGCTGACACCTACGGCGTGCTCATCTCGAAATTGGCCGGAGTGCCGTGCATCATCTCGAATCGTCGAGACACCGGCGACCACCAGCACAATAAGTATGCACGCCTCATTCAATGGCTCGATCGTTTTGTTGAAAGGTACCTGGCGGTTTGCACAGAAGTTTCCGAGCACATCGAGAAACACCATCACATCGACAAGGGGAAGATAAAGGTCATTTACAATGGCATCGATGTAGAATCAACCCAAAAAATCGACAGGAAGGAGACCGAGAGATTAAGACAACGCTACCACATTAACGGTAAAAATTTTGTCATTGGCAATATTTCGCACGTGAGACCTGAGAAAGGTTACGATGTTTTTTTCGAAGCTGTTAGAAGAGTAAAAGACCAAATCCCGGAGCTGCAAGTATTTGCTGTGGGGGATGGCCTGCCTGAAGAACGGGAAATGGTGCGCAGACTTGCCCGCGAAAAAGAGGTCGAAGGCAAGGTGATTTTTACAAATTACGTGCGCAATCCTCTCGATTATATTTCGCTGCTGGATGTGGCCTGTCTGACGCCTGTTAGAAACGAAGGCTTTTCCAACGCTCTGCTGGAGGAGATGACCCTGGCCAAGCCCATCGTTGCCACCGACGTGGGCGCGAACGCAGAAGCCATTGTGGACGGCGAAAGCGGATTTATCGTTCCACCGGGAGACCCCGAGGCCCTGGCGCAGGCTATGATCAAATACTACCGAAACCCGCAACTGCGAAGGCAAATGGGGCAGGCTGCTTTGCAACGTGTGAAAAACAACTTTACTCTGGACAAAACGATTTCGACGCTGGAAGCGACTTATTTGTCCCTGTACGCCAAAACTCAGAACCTGAATTAGACTCCTCTCTCCCCCTTCCAAGAGTTTCAAAGCTTTTTCCGATTGAATGGCGTGGTTGAATCTCCTTCCCATTTGACTCTGCATCGCTGTTGGTGTGGCAGTTGGCAAAATTCGTAGGATTGGCACTCGAAAAAACGCCACCACGAAACGTTCGGGTATGAGGACTGCGTCTTCTCAGGCATCCGTCAGTGGCCGGACGGATCCGTCGGGTGCCCATAGGCGTCAACTTAAGCCCCCAAATTGTCATTTCGACCCGGCAGCCGCCGGGGAGAAATCTGGTTTGTGCCTAAATCAGA
>JBHHYI010000076.1:0-19594 GCA_046757525.1 bacterium
CTCGGCGCCGGCGGCATGCCTTCCTTAGTGAAAAAGTACAATAGATTGGTCCTGCGAAGCGGGAGACGCAACGATGACAGGTAAACAGATTTCACACTACCGCATTTTGGAGAAGTTGGGCTCAGGCGGGATGGGAGTAGTCTACAAAGCCCACGACACAAAACTCGACCGCTTCGTCGCCCTCAAGTTCCTGCCGCACCATTTGAGCCAGGATGAGGAAAACAAGAAGCGCTTCATCCACGAAGCCAAAGCGGCATCGGCGCTAAACCATCCCAACATTGCCACTATTTATGAAGTCGATGAAGCTGAAGGACAGATGTTCATCGCCATGGAATACATCGAGGGCGGTGATTTGAAATCGATAATCGACGATCGACCATTGACAATTGAGGATGCTCTTGATTACGCCATCCAAATCGCTGAGGGCTTACAAGCATCGCACAAAAAAGAGATCATCCACCGCGACATCAAGCCCGCGAACATACTGGTGACCGAGGACGGGGTGGTGAAAATCGTCGATTTCGGGCTGGCCAAGCTGGCGGGCAGGACCATGCTCACGAAAGAGGGCACAACACTCGGTACCGTGGCCTACATGTCACCGGAGCAAACTCAAGGCGCTGAGATTTATGAAAAACCCGGGAACACGGACAGGGACATCGAATTCTCTGGCCGCTTTGTGGAGCTGTGGAAGGACTGTGATGCAGAGTTGCGTCCCATGGTTGAAGATGCCAGGCAGAAACGCAAGCATCTGTTGGAACAGAATGTTTTACATTAACTATATGCAGGTGTGAAATGTCTCGATTCTCTCACTTCGGTGCGATCACCAGCTTCGGGCAACGATTCATCGTAGACCAACTACGACGACTGCGCATGACCGAGCACACCTTTATGGTGGTGGTGGCTGTCGTGATTGGTTTATTGGGAGGATTTGGTGCAATCTTTTTTCGTTTTGCCATTCGATTCTTTCAAGGCGTCTTTTTCCACTCCTGGCATTATACGCTAGATTATGCGTTACATTTGCCATGGTATGTCAAGCTGTTTGCCCCGACCATGGGTGGATTGATTGTCGGCCCGATTGTATTTTATTTCGCACGGGAAGCAAAAGGGCATGGGGTTCCTGAAGTGATGGAGTCAATTGTGCTGCGCGGAGGCGCCATTCGTCCTCGCGTCATGATTGCCAAGATCACTGCTTCTGCCGTATGCATTGGCTCAGGCGGCTCGGTTGGACGCGAAGGACCGATTGTGCAGATCGGTTCCGCTATCGGTTCTGCTTTAGGACAAGTTCTCAAAGTGACCGGCTCCCGCTTGCGCACTTTTGTGGCATGTGGAACCGCAGCCGGAATTGCGGCTACCTTCAACGCACCGATAGCTGGTGCTCTTTTTGCCATGGAAATCATCCTCAGCGATTTTGGCATCTCTCAATTCAGTCCAATCGTGGTTTCATCGGTGGCCGCCACGGTGGTTTCACGTCATTTCCTGGGTGATTTTTCTGCCTTTGCGATCCCTCACTATGAACTGGTCAGCGTTTTAGAAATGATTCCCTATGTGCTCTTAGGGGTCTTAGCTGCGTTTGTCGCTTTGGCTTTTATCCATCTACTCTATAAATTCGAAGACTTGTTTGAAAGCCTTCGCCTGCCGGAATTCTTAAAACCTGTACTTGGAGGCTTGAGTATTGGAGTGATCGCGATCAATTTCCCCTACATATTTGGCGTCGGGTATGACACCATAAGTCTGGCCCTAAACGGTCAGTTGGTCTGGTATTTTTTATTGTTCTTGGTTACCTTGAAAGTAGTCGCGACCTCGATTACCATTGGTTCCGGTGGCTCAGGAGGGATTTTTGCGCCTTCTCTGTTTTTGGGCGCAAACCTCGGTGGTTTTGTGGGGACGATTGTTCACACCCTGATGCCAATGCACACCGCCACCTCCGGAGCTTACGCCCTGGTAGGAATGGGGGCGGTCGCCGCAGGTGCCATGCACGCCCCCATTACGTCGATTCTCATTATTTTTGAATTGACGAATGATTATAGAATCATTCTTCCGCTCATGATCAGTTGCATCATCAGTGTCCTAATTACCACCCGATTGAAACGCGATTCTATTTATACGCTAAAATTGTCGCGACGTGGCATCAACATTTTTCAGGGACAAGAAATCAATGTCTTGAATTCGCTGCAAGTCGCAAAAGTCATGAAAACAGATTATGAACAAGTTCGTGCTGACACTTCGCTTCGCAAATTAATGGATTTGACCGTCAGTAGCCCGCACCCAAATTTTTTCGTCGTTAATAATCAAAATCAGCTAATAGGCGTGATATCCATTCATGATGTTCGCAGAATACTATATGAATCTGATGTGCTGGAGTCTATTCTGGTCGCCTATGATCTTTTGAGGCCCATACATCACTACTTTACACCTGATGATACGCTCGACATTGTCATGAAGGCTTTTGGCGAAATGAACATTGACGAACTACCGGTGATAAAAAGTGAAAACGAAAAACAGTTGATTGGAACGGTTTCAAAAGATGATGTCATTGAGGTATATAACAGGGAAATACTCAAACGAGATATGGTTACCTCTGTTTCCGGATATATCGGCTCTCTCGGTAAGTTCAAACGGGTCGAATTGATGGACGGACAGATTCTGTGTGAGATTGAGGTACCGGGCGCATTTGTGAACAAGACACTTCGGGAGCTAAACCTGCGCAGTCGTTTTGGTACTGAAGTAGTTCTGATCAAGCAGAATTACGATGCTGACAAGAAGGAAAAACAGCGTTTAATTACCCCTAAACCAGATTATCGTTTCAGATTCGGCGACTCGATCATGGTCATGGGCTCTCAGGCCAATCTGGATAACATTGTAACTTTACAACGGCACAAAGAATAGATTCATGCAGTTTTGAAAAGATCCTATGAACCACCATACTCACCCAAGAAGGCACGACCCTGGGCACCGTGGCCAACATGTCGCCAGAGCAAGCACCAGGTACAAATGTGGACCACCGCAGCGACATCTGGGCATTGGGCCTCGTCATGTACGAGATGGTCACCGGAAAGCAACGATTTCGAAGCTTGCTTCCGAGATTGGCATATCGCGCGAGACCGTTTATTTATATCTTTCTTTTTTGCAGGGGACCTACTTCATCTTCCTAGTCCCGCCTGTTAGTAGAAATGTGGACAGAGAGGTAAGTGGAACAAAAAAGGTCTATTTAAGTGACACCGGCCTCATAAACCTATTTGGCAAAGTCTCAGATGGCCGTCTGCTCGAAAATGCCCTGTTCCAGAATCTCCGTCATTACGGCAGAGTGCATTATTATCAAAAACGCAGCGGAGCTGAGGTAAACTTTATTCTACCGGACGAAATGATGGCTTTTGAGGTCAAGAAGCGGGCACGCGAACAAGACTATCGAAAACTAAAAAGAACATCCCAATCTCTGAATATGAAAGAATGGTATGTCATTTCTCAGGACTTTTCAGCCGACCGGGGAATTGTGTTGGCTCAGGATTTATGATTGCTACAAATGACAAAAAAGCTTTACTAAACTTTACTGAAGTTTAGCTATGACCGGCAAAATCGTATCCCACTACGAAATTCTCGAGAGATCCTCGACCTTCGTCGGGGCAGGTCGACTTTAATATCGGAAGATTCTCATGATTGGCAGCAAATATCACACTATCGAATTTTAGAAAAGCTCGGCTCTGGCGGCATGGGCACAGTCTACAAAGCCCGGGACACCAAGCTGGACCGCTTTGTCGCCCTCAAGTTTCTGCCGCCACACCTGAGTCAGGATGAGGAGAACAAGAAGCGCTTCATCCACGAAGCCAAGGCGGCCTCGGCCTTGAACCATCCCAACATTGCCACGATTTATGAAATCGATGAAGCCGAAGGGCAGACCCGTGAGGTTTTGCATATCGCCATCCAAATCGCCGAGGGGCTGCAGACGGCACACGCCAAAGGCATCATTCATCGCGACGTCAAGCCGGCTAACATTCTTGTCACCGGAGACGGTGTGGTGAAAATCGTCGATTTTGGGCTGGCCAAATTAGCTGGCCGAACCATGCTCACAAAAGAAGGGACCACTCTCGGCACCGTGGCGTACGTGTCGCCGGAGCAAACTCAGGGAACGGCAGTCGACCACCGTACCGACATCTGGACGCTGGGGGTCATTTTATATGAAGTGCTCAGCGGCCGGCACCCATTCAAAGGCGAATACGAGCAGGCGGTGATGTATTCAATTCTGAATGAAAAGCCACAGCCATTGACCAATTTGCGCAGCGGTATTCCTTTGAACATGGTGAAAATCGTGAACAGATGTCTGGAGAAGCAATCAGCCAGGCGCTATCAAAGTGTTTCTGAACTGCTTGACGACTTGACAAGCGCGACCAGGGATATGGGCTGGTTCCCATCAACCAAATCCACGAGATTGGCTCCGGCAAAAGCTTCTGTTTTGTGGTGAAATCGAATGCTTTTGGCCGTACTGACCGCAATGATCATTGTACTGATCCTGGGAGCGCTTCAGGAATATTCAGAAGAGAATACCTTAGCCGTAAACGAATTTTAGCAGAATCAAAATTGAGGCCACAACGTGACCTCGCGCGTTTGGTCTTTGGCGGCACCATTAAACGCGACCGGGAGTCATGCCTCCTGAATCTTTAACGGTGGGTAAGGTAAAGCTAAAGGTCGAGCCTTGCCCCACTTCGCTCTTTACCCACACCCGGCCGCTGTGTTTCAGCACGATGTGTTTCACGATGGCAAGCCCCAGCCCGGTGCCGCCTAAGGCGCGCGACCGGCCCTTGTCCACCCGGTAAAAGCGCTCAAATATGCGCGGCTGGTCCTCAACCGGAATGCCCACACCCCGGTCGGAAACGGACACCGCTACTTCCGCATCCAACGCGTTAGCGGTCACGGCCAGCCACTTGCCCTGGCCGCCGTACTTGAGTGCATTGTTCAGGAGATTCTCCAAAACGGTTTCGATTTCCGAGGCAACGCCTTGCACCCTGGGCAACGCTTCCGGTAGCTCTAATTGAGTCTCCATTTGCTGCTTGTTCAAGGACGCAGCGAAGCGTTCCAGCACCTGAGGAATCAAGGTCCTTAAATCGAGAGATTCCAGGGCCTGGTCGGATTCCTCGGACTCCACTTGTGCCAGAATCAATAAATCTTCCACCAGCTTGGACATTCTTTCCGTTTGGCGCAGAATGGTTTGCAGAAATTCCCTGGCGCGTTTTTCGTTCACCGAACCGTTCTGAAAAAGGGTTTCCGCGTACCCTTTGATGGCCGTCAAGGGTGTCCGCAGTTCGTGGGAAACGTTGGCGACAAAGTCGCGGCGCACCCTTTCCAGGCGTTTGAGCCGGGTGATGTCGTGCAGCACGACCACCGCACCCACAGGCCGCCTTTTTGGGCCCAGCACCGAAATGTGGGCTTCCAGGCTCCTTCGCTGCGGCGCAGACAATTCGATGGTCTCCACCCGATCTTCCTGGGTGGTCAACACCTGCTCCAAAGCCTCGAGCAAACGGGCGTTCCGCACCAGTTCACCAACCGAAACTCCTTCAGCCTTCGCAAGAGGCAACATGGACTTGCAGGCACGGTTCAACAATATGACCTTGCCGTCGGGATCGGTGACCAACACGCCTTCGACCATGCTATTCAAAATGGTCTGCAACTGATCCCTGTCCTGGGTTATCTCTTTCAAAGATTTGTCTAAGTCTGCGGCCATCTGATTTAACACCATGCTCAGGTCGGTCAATTCGTCGTCTGAGCTGGCTTTAATCGGCTGGCTAAAATCGCCGCTGGCGAATCTCCTTGCGGCCTTCGCCATGGCGTGAATGCGGCCAGTGGCAGACTGCGACACAACAAACCCAATGGCCACGACCAGCACAAGACCCAGGCCGCTGGCGAGCCAGATGAGGTGGTGAATTTGTGCAAGCGATTCTTTAATCTCTGAAACTGGCACGGCCACCCGTACAAATCCTCGCGCCTCCTGGTTGGAACCCAGCGGCTCCGCTAAGTAAATGAGGTCCAAATCGATGGTTGCGCTATGGCGGGTGCTCCGACCAAAACCCTGCCGCCGGGCCGCCACGATTTCCGGGCGGTCGCCATGGTTTTCCACTTCCTTCAGAGCCTCGAATGCCACTTTCGAATCGCCTAAGACTCGGCCGCCGGAATCGATCAGCGTCACGCGCATGCTCAGAATCTCACCAATTTGGTCAGCCAGATGGTCGGCCTCTTTCAGAGACAGGCTTTCCAGGCGGTAGGACTCAACGTACTGTTTTGCCAGCACCAGTTCACGACGCCAGCGATTCTCGAAACGCGCGGCAAAATAGGACTCTAAACGCGCGCTCAGGTACAGGATCATGAACAGCATCACCAGGCTGCCGATGAGCAAATGGGAAAGCATCCATTTCCAGCGGATGCCCAGCCTCATGGCTCCACCTCGCGAAAACGGTAGCCCACGCCGCGCACGGTTTCCACCTGCACCCCGCAAGCGCCCAGTTTGGCCCGCAAGCGCCGCACGTGGGTGTCCACCGTGCGCGTGAAGCCGACATAATCGTAGCCCCAGACCGTCTCCAACAGCATCTCGCGGGTCTGCACCCGGCCCTTGCGTTCCACCAGGGTCAAGAGCAGTTTGAATTCGGTGGCTGTCAACGCCACGGCCTGGCCATTCAGAAACACCTGGTGCCGCGGCTTGTCGATGGTCAAAGCACCGATTTTGACAATCTCCTGGGCGCTTGCAACAGCGTGTAAACGCTTTAGAATAGCCTTGACCCGCAGCACCAACTCCCGCGGACTGAAGGGCTTGGTGACGTAATCGTCGGCGCCTAACTCGAAACCGACGACCCGATCGATTTCCTCGCCTTTAGCCGTTAGCATGACGATGGGAATGTGGCACGTCTCTTGCCCCTGCTTCAGGATTTTGCAGACCTCGGTGCCTGAGATGCCAGGCAGCATCAGGTCCAGAATGATCAAGTCAGGCAACGTTTTTTGTGCCACCTCCAGAGCTTCGTCGCCGGAGCCCACTTTGAGGGTGTGGAAGTCCGCTTGCTCCAAATGATAACTGACCAGGTCGAGAATGTCCTGTTCATCCTCGACGACGAGTATTTTTTCTCTCGACATGACAAGCCTCTCATGGTGCAAAACTTTTTCTTCAGTATAATAATTTTGAATTTCGATTGCAATTGGAAAGATTGTTTCGTGGCTTTCAAGAAAAACGGCAACCTGCGCTTTTCGCAGGATGACAACCAGCAGGTAAGTGGCAAGGTGACGTTTACCACTTACGACGGTCTCAGCCGAGCACTCATTACGGGTGAAGCAGAGGCTGATTTCACCACTGTTCAAATATCAGACTCTGGCTCAAATTAGTTGTTACAATTCGCCAGAGATGCCATTAGATTTAACAAATACTGAATCTCGCGAGGTGAAGCATAATGCGTTTTCTGAAAGGCATCTATCGTAAAGGTTCTGTGGAATTAATAGAGCCGTCTGAGACGGAAGAAATGACTGAGATTTTCATTTTATTCCCTCCAGGGGAGTAAGAAAATAAAGAAACTGTGTGGTCTTTATAAAAGCTCGCACATCGATTATTCACATTTGGAGAACGATCTCAAAGCCCTATCTCGCGAGTCCGAAATCCATTTGCTTGAAGAATTCCCGAATGAGGAATAAGTATCTGACGGATACACAGGCGCTGGTCAGATATTTGTGCGGAGATAAAGTCTTCAACGAGACTGTCCATTCTATTTTCGAAAAAACCGACAAAGGGGAAAATATCGTCATTATTCTGTCAGCGGTATTGTTTGAAATCGGATATTGGTACGAGAAGGGGCGTATCCCTTCAATATGATTCCAGGAACCTCCCCATTCTTGTAGAAAAAGGCGACAGCAGTGAAATCGTCTATCTTTACAGCGCTAATGGCCAACGCATCTACAAAAAGTTGACAGCAATTTGGGCGAGCATTATATTATGGACGGTTGTTTGAATGCTGGCTGGCTTGGCTATGCAGGCTTTTTTTTAGCCCGTTGAAATGCCACTTGATTCGTGCTGACGCTGATAGTCCGGTCCTTGTCGCAGCCGAACAAAAGCCAATGGCTTGGCCGATAGGCCCGCCAGTAAACGCGCAACTCCATCAGCACTGTCTCTGACAAAAGCGTGCAGCGATCCTTCTTGCTCGTGCCCTGATCCACCCGAAGCCGCCCCGAGCCACTTTCGCTGTGATAGGGCTTGGGCTTTGCTGCTTCAGGTCACGATGACTCAGGACAACCGGGGACACGTGGGAAGCGGTTGCACAAATTCCTTGAATGTTTGCAAATTATTTGGGATATTACGCTTCGGGTGAACCTCCCCGGCACCGTCCAACACAGAGAGGTAGCGGGTGTGCCTGGTTGGTCAACAACCCTATCGGTCACAAGAGTTGGGTCCGGCTTTAGTCAGCGCATCTTCCTCACCAATCTGATCTGGAAATCGGTCAGGCGCCCGACTGATTTGATTGTAATTTGGCTCAACAGGATCACCTTTTTTTAAGGAGAGTACGATGGCAGATTTCAAAGAGGCATTCGACAAAACCATGGGACATGAAGGCGGCTACGTCAACGATCCCAACGATGCTGGCGGTGAAACCTACAAAGGGGTAGCCAGGCGCTACAACCCGGACTGGAACGGCTGGGGCATCATCGACCAATTGAAAGATGCGCCGAATTTTCCCAAGAACCTGGACGACAGTCAACCCTTGCAGGACGCGGTCAAGGCACTTTACAAGCAAAAATACTGGAATCCATTTTGGGGCGACGAAATACCCGATCAAGACATTGCCGAGGAACTGTTCGACACCGGGGTCAACATGGGAACCGGTCGTGCGATAAAATTCCTGCAACAAGGCCTCAACCTGCTCAATCGCAATGGCAAGCTTTATGGCGACATTGTGGAAGACGGCGATTTTGGTCAGAATACTTTCGACGCTTTGACGGCCTACTTGTCCGGCAAGGGCCGGGCCTTTGACCGGCAAAAAGACAAACCCGACCTCCTCCTGAAGATCATGAATATCTTGCAAGGCATGCATTACATCAATTATATGCGCAAGAGTCCGACGCAGGAAAAATACGCTCGTGGTTGGTTAAAGCGGGTGAAGATTTCGAAAAGCTGAAGCAGGTTAAGCCGCCTATTTTGGGCTTGAATTTCATCTTAATTTTTTTATATTGCTGCGGGAGTACTGCAAGTTGCCGACGATCCGAGGCGTTGGTGTCGACCGACACCATGGGAACCAGAGAATTTTTCGTAGAAAAGAAATACAGTTATTGCCTATGCCCTTAGCTACCCCGTTTCATTCCAGAACATCAGCTCTCTGTAAAAGTCACGAATGGCGCAATTGGTCCGGCTACCTGGCGGTCAGCGTTTACGAACCGACGCATGAATATGAGTACTACGCCATTCGCAATGCCGCTGCGCTGATCGACGTGACCCCCCTGTTTAAATACGAGATCACCGGCCCGGATGCCGCCCGCCTCGTCGACCGCATCATTACCCGCGATGTGAGCAAATGCAAGGTGGGTCAGGTGCTGTACACCTCGTGGTGCGACGAAGCGGGCAAGATGATCGATGACGGCACCGTGCAGCGCTTGGCTGAAGACCACTTTCGCATTACCGCTGCCGACCCCAGCCTGCGCTGGTTTCAGGACTGCGGCTTTGGCATGGCGGTAACGGTGGAAGACATCTCAGCAAAATTGGCGGCGCTGGCTGTGCAAGGGCCCAATTCACGCCACATTCTCGAGCAGGTTGTTACCGGTGCGGACCTGGACAACCTCAGATTTTTCCGTCTCACTCAGGCCAAAATCGATGAGATTCCCGTAACCGTCACCCGCACCGGTTACACCGGCGACCTGGGCTACGAGCTGTGGGTGGCGCCGCACCAGGCCGAGCATCTGTGGGACGTGCTCGTGGAAGCAGGCCGTGGGTACGGCATCGCCCCGGCTGGCATGGTTGCCCTGGACATCGCGCGCATCGAGGCCGGCCTTCTCCTCATCGAAGTCGACTACATTTCCAGTCAAAAAGCCCTCATCGAAGCGCGCAAATCGTCGCCTTTCGAGGCCGGTTTAGCCTGGACCGTTAAGCTGGACAAGCAGGATTTCGTCGGGCGCAAGGCGCTGCTGGCTGAAAAAGAACGCGGCTCCAAATGGGCGTTGGTCGGTCTGGAGATTAGCTGGCCGGACCTGGAGCAGCTTTTCGGCGCCGTCGATTTGCCCCCACTGGTGGCGGGTCGCGCTTCCCGTCTGCCGGTTCCGATCTACAAAAATGGCAAGCAGATCGGCCAGGCCACCAGCAGGACCTTTTCACCCATCCTCAAAAAATACATTGCCCTGGGCACAATCGAAACGCAACACGCAGAGCCTGGCGCTGAAGTCGACATCGAAATCACAGTTGAATTTACCCGGCAGCAAGCCAGGGCCACCATCGTCCACCCCCCATTTTTTAACCCAGAGAGAAAGCGAGCCTGAGGCATGGCGGAAAAATACGATGCCATCGTCATCGGCGGCGGCCATAACGGGCTGGTCAACGCGGCCTATTTGGCGCGTGCCGGCAAAAAAGTGCTGGTGCTGGAACGGCGCCATCTGATCGGCGGTGCCACGGTAACCGAAGAAATCTATCCGGGATTCAAGTACAGCGTGTTCTCCTACGTCGTGAGCCTCATGCGTCCGGAAATCATTCGCGAACTCCAGTTGCCCAAACACGGTCTGACCGTGCTACCCCTGGAAAGCACGTTGACCCCTTTGCCCGACGGCAACTACCTGTACCGCGATGCCGACCATTTTCGCACCATGCGCGACATCGGGCGCTTTTCCCAGCGCGACGCCGAGGCTTATGACGACTACGGACGCACCATGTTTTTCATGGCCAAGGCGGTCAAATACCTGCTCGGCATCATTCCGCCTGACCCCGGGAGCATCAATCCAAAGGACATCTTCGGGCTGGCTGCTGTGGGCAAGCACTTCCTGGACCTCGAGGAGGAACACCTGTACACGCTGATCAAGCTCATGACCATGAGTTCCGCCGATTTTTTGGAAGAGTGGTTCGAAACCGATGTGCTCAAGGCCACGCTCTCGGCCAGCGGCATCATCGGCACCTTCCTGGGGCCGCGTTCGCCGGGAACCGCCTACGTCTTGCTGCATCACTACATGGGCGAAATCGACGGCAATTTCCGCGCCTGGGGGTTTGCCAGGGGCGGGACCGGGGCCATCGCCAACGCCATCGCCAGCGCGGCCCGTGAGCTTGGCGTTGAAATTCGCACCAACGCCGGCGTGGCCCAGGTCCTGGTGAAAAATGACCGGGCCAGGGGCGTGGTATTGCAAAATGGCGACGAATTCTACGCCGAGGTCGTCGTCTCCAGCCTCGACCCGCAATGGACGTTTCTCAAATTTGTAAAGCCTAAACACTTGCCGGAAGAGCTTGTCCAGGATATTCAAAAGTTCAAGATTCGTGGTTCTTCGGCCAAGGTGAATCTGGCGTTGGACGCTGCGCCCGATTTCGCCTGTCTGCCCGGTCCGGGGCCCCATTTGCGCGGCGCTGTTTCCATCAGTCCCAGCGTAGACTATCTGGAACGGGCCTACGACGACGCCAAGTACGGCAACTACTCGCGCAGACCGTACATCGACATCATCATTCCTTCGATGATCGATCCCGACATGGCGCCGCCGGGCAAGCACGTCATGTCCTGTTTTGTGCAGTACGCGCCCTACCAGTTGCAAGATGGAACCTGGGAAGAGCGCCGTGAAGCGTTCGGTGACACGGTGGTGGAAACCCTGGCCGAATACATCCCAAATCTGAAGAACATCATTTTACACCGACAGGTGATGACGCCGTGGGATATCGAACAGACCGTCGGGCTGACCCAGGGCAATATTTTTCAGGGGGAGCTGAGTCTGTCGCAGCTCTTTTTCCTGCGCCCGGCCGCAGGATTTGCCCAGTACCGCACGCCGATCAAGAATTATTACCAGTGTGGCTCGAGCACCCACCCGGGCGGTGGCATCATGGGCGCGCCTGGCCGCCTGGCCGCTTTGGAGATCTTGAAAGATCAAAAATGAAACAGAGTTAAAATTAAACGCTCAAGAACACTGAACTTAGGGTTCACAGCAAAGAAAGAGGAAACTTGAAACCCGGGAATGATCCCTGTCATTTTGGATGAAGAAAGATCGACATGACCTTTGACGCTCTAATTATCGGTGGCGGCCACAACGGTTTGGTCGCCGCCGCAACCCTTGCACAGGCGGGGAAAAGTGTGCTCGTCGTGGAACAGCGTCCGACTCTCGGCGGCGCGGCGGCTACCGAGGAAGTTTTTCCCGGTTTCAAAATCAATACCGGCGCACACGATGCGGGTCTGTTCTTGACCAGCCTCTTGGGAAAGTTCGAACTGCAAAAGCACGGTCTGGCATTTATTGAAAGTCCCGTTGCCGTCTGGGCACCACAAGCCGACGGCACCGCGCTCACGCTGTGGCGTGACCCCAAGAGGAATCGCGAAGAAATTCGTCGCTTCTCCACAAGCGACGCCGACAAATGGCCTGACTTCTTGCGTACTTTGCAGTGCGTGACCAGGGTTTTGCGCACGCTGCGCACTCTCACCCCACCAGATTTGGCCGACAAATCTTTCAGCGAGGTGTTGCCCTGGCTCAAGGTTGCGCTCAGACTCAAGCGTATGGGCAAACATGACATGATGGAATTCTTCAGGATATTGCCCATGACGACCAAAGAGTTTCTCGACGAATGGTTTGAAAGCGAGACGCTTAAAGGGGTATTGGGCGCCGCCGGCGTCACGGGCAGCATGCAGGGTCCGCAAGCTTCCGGCACTGCCTTCATGATGCTGTATCAGTACTTGGGCGCGGGCAATGGCGGCTTCCGCGCCAGCCGATTCGTGCGAGGGGGCATGGGAAATCTCTCCAAAGCTCTGGCGGAATTCGCCCGACAACATGGCGCGGAAATTCGCACGGGAGTTGCAGTTTCGCAGATCGTCGTTAACGGTGGCAAGGCTGCGGGCGTCGTTCTCGCAAATGGGGAGGAGATCGCTGCGCACACGGTCCTCTCCAACGCCGATCCCGCTCGCACCTTCTTTAAGCTGGTGGGTGCGCCCGGGCTCGGACCGCAATTCGTGCGCAAAGTCAGAAATATCCGTTACCGCGGCAGCACCGCCAAGGTGAATCTGGCCTTGAACGGCTTGCCGCACTTCGCTGGCACTGCCAACTCCGAAGCGCAGCTCAGCGGCCACATTCTCATTTGTCCGGATTTGGAATATTTGGAACGGGCCTACGACGATGCCAAATACGGACAGTTCTCAAAGCAGCCCTACCTGGACATCGTCCTGCCCACGTTGCTGGATGCGTCGCTGGCTCCGGCAGGGAAACACATCATGTCCATCAGTATGCAGTACGCACCGTACCATCTAAAGGACGGAACGTGGGACGAAGCGCGCGAAAAGTTGGGAGACTGCGTCGTTAACACGCTTAGTCAATTCGCGCCAAATCTGCCCGACCTCATCTTGCACCGACAGGTACTCACGCCGTTGGACTGGGAACGGGAGTACGGCCTCACCGAAGGCAGCATTTTCCACGGTCAGATGGGATTGGACCAACTCCTGTTCATGCGCCCGGTCGCTGGATTCGGACAATACCGCACGCCCATTGAGAATCTTTACTTGTGCGGAGCAGGCACCCACCCGGGCGGCGGAGTCACCGGCGCGCCCGGATTTAACGCCGCACGCGAGGTACTGAAAGATTGGAAAAGAGGACAAAGCTCCAGTTGACTAAAAAACTGTTTTGATTCTTCTTTGGTATTTATTAATTTTGAAGTGGTTGAACCGGAGAATAATCTATGGGCGATATTTATTTGGAATTCACCATTGCCAATATACAAAACTTAGAGAAACAAAAGGAAATTTCCTTTCTGGTCGACACTGGCGCTACCCGTGCCTGGGTGCCCAGGGAAATTGCGGAGGAATTAGATATTAAAGAAGAGGGCACGGTTTCTCTGGAATTGGCAGATGGCAGCATCAAGGATCTGCCTTATGGCTTCTGCCTTTTTGATTTCGGCGGTGAAAGGATCGCCGGAAATGTCGTCATCGGCCCCAGTGAATGTGAGCCAATCGTCGGAACGCATGTGCTGCAAGATTTTCGCCTCGTTATCGACTTAGAGAATCACACGGTTTCACGCAGCCGGGCTATGAGAGCAAAGGCGGTTTCCATTGCGATTACTTACTTGCGCGCAGCAAGGTGATAGCCGTAGCAAGCTAACCGGAGAGCGCCATCTGAACAGCGGGGGGAAAGATTTCGGTTACATCGCCTTCCAGGCGCAGCGAGACCGCTGGATGGGGGTCCTGATCGGTGGGGCCTTGGTTGATGATGATGTAGGGCACGCCACGTTCTGCTGCCAGCAGGGGCAAGGAGGCGGCCGGATGCACCGACAGCGTGGAGCCCAGGGCAACCACCAGGTCTGCATTTTCTGCGGCGGAGGCTGCCCGCACCAGGTCTTCCTCGCGCAGACTCTGTCCAAAGCTAATGGTGGCTGGTTTAAGATAGCCACCACAGCGACACAGGGGCGGTTCTCTGGTTCGGCGAAAATACTCGAAATGCGCTTCTGCCTTGCTCCGCAGGTGACAGCTTTGGCATTCCACGGCCGCATTGCTGCCGTGCAGTTCCACCAGGCGTTTGGGGGCAGTGCCGGCCAACGCGTGCAAACCATCGATGTTCTGGGTGACCACCATGAGAACCTTTTGGGCCTGTTCCAGCTTGACGATGGCCCGGTGTACCGCATTGGGCCTGGCCTTGCGAAAGGCCTCCCACCCTTCCAACTTGTAATCCCAATATTCCACGCGTGCCGCTTCAGAAGTCATGAATTCCTGATAATAAACCGGCTGACGTCGACTCCACACACCACCAGGGCCGCGGTAATCGGGAATGCCGCTGCGGGTGGAGATGCCCGCACCGGTGAAGAAGAATATGTTCTGAGCGTCCTGTAAATGGTGGACCAACTGTTTCTCGGAAAGTTCTTGTGTCATGCCTGGTTGCCGGTTTCTTGGATATGAGGCCTCTCACAGGGAGCGAAATCCGTCATTAAGTTAACAACAAAATGCTTCAAATCAATAGATTTTTGGGATCATGCAAAAAAAACGGTTTAAGCAAGAAACTGACTTAAACCGTTGCAGTTGGACCAAGAGAAAGAGGTAACAGTTCAGGCCGTAGATGGATCGTTCAGTATGTCTATGCTGAACGCACATTAAGTCGGGATATTGATCCCCATCGAGACTGCTGCGGGAACAGATGTTCCCTATTAATTTACGTTCAGGATAAATATCCTTAACGATCGCTATCGGGTGAACTGTTACAGAAAGAGTTGGTTGGTACTCCCTAATCTACTTGCGTTGTCGATACAGCGCCTGGTCCACCACCTTTGCCATGTTTTGTTCATCGAGAGAGTGGTCCAAAAAAGCATTGATTTTCTTAATGCTATCAGCCGGATTTTTTAACACTTCATTGTAGTGCACATAAGTCACATCGATGTTGGGCTGTTGTTCCAGCCAGGTTTCAACTCTCTTGAGGTGCCGCGAAAAATGCTCTGCCATTTTTTCGTCGCTGATTGTGTCCGTGGGCTCGCCTCGCCGAACCAGCATTTGTTTCTGTGAGGCGAGTATTTCTTGGATATTCCTCTGCATAAATAGAATTTTGTAGGAATAATCTCGGGGCAGTTTTTCCAGGAGGGCGGATATTATTTTGACCACCTTGCCTTGTGAACTGGCAAGCCACGAGTGTTCTTTGTCCAGTTCTTTAACCTTTTCGAATTCGTAGTATCCCTTTGGGTTGTCTTCGTCGGCAGTACGTTGATTGTCCGTGAGAAGTTCCATGCCGCCGGCCTCAAGCATTTTCATCATCATCGACGTACCAGAGCGGGGCAAGCCTGAAACAACCGTAATGGTATCCTTGTCCATAGGTTTTTTCTCCATATATTTGATTTTGGATTCGGGTTTTTTTGTTGTTATCGGAAACAAATGAAACAACTATAATATACCCTCTTAAAACCAAAAGTAAGGAAAAAAAGTGCAAAAATAAATGGATTAAACACAGAAACTAAGAAACTGCGGAACGGCTCTGCCTGGCCAAATGTGCTACCGACTCCTCGCTCAGGGCTTCGATTAGAGGCACACGAACTTTGCGCCAATGGAGGTGGAAAGGACACGGGTTTTCGTCGTTACACTCGGGCATGCCGAGTGCGCAATCATGCGTGAGCGTGGTGCTGTCGATGATGTTGACGATTTCGATGAGAAATATCTGGTCCGCAGGTCGGGCAAATGAAAAACCACCTTGGCGTCCCTTGGTTGAATTGAGAATCCCCCCCTTTACCAGAGACTGAAACGTCTTGGCCAAAAATGGCGCTGGAGAAGCAGCTTGTTTAGCGACTTCAGGGATGGTCCAGGATTTTTTGTCAGGATTGCGGGCCATTTCCACCAACCCTCTAACGGCATACTCACAAGCACGGCTGAAGATAACAGACATGGCACAAATGCTCCGATAATATCCTCTCTTGGCTGGCTTTCTTTGATTTTAATATAAGGAACCTTGTCTTAAGAATCAACAAGTCGGACAAAAATATCTAAAAAAACTTGACATTTTTGCAAAATAAGTTATATTATGAAACCACAAAAGACAATACAGTCCGAATTCTTTTGCAGATTCAATTCAGCAAAAACTATTTCTGATTGTTTTTAAGCACTTAGCCTGTTCAAGTAAATACTTTGTAAACGTTTATTTAGTGTGGAGGGAGCAGTCATGGCAACCTATTTGGACCCGAAGAATTACTATCGCCTGCCCTGGAGCTTGACCGACAACGCCATTTCCTGGTTGGAACCGACCTGGAAATGTAACATCTATTGTGAAGGCTGCTATCGAATCAACGACCCCCGCGGCCACAAATCCCTGGAGCGCGTCAAAGAGGAGCTGGCCGTTTTCAAGAAATACCGCAATACCGATGGTGTTTCCATCGCCGGGGGAGATCCACTCATTCATCCGGACATCGTGGAAATCGTGCGCATGGTCGCGGAGGACGGTCAAAAACCGATCTTAAACACCAATGGCGTCGCCCTGACCAGGGAGCTTTTGAAGGAGCTAAAGAAGGCGGGGGCGAAGGGCTTTACTTTCCATGTGGACAGCAAACAAAGGCGACCACACTGGAAAGGCAAAAGCGAGCTGGAGTTGTGCGAACTGCGCCAACACTTCGCCGAAATGCTGCACGAAATCGGTGGACTCTCCTGTGCGTTTAACTCTACTGTATATGAAGACACCTTGCCCTATGTTCCGGACCTGGTCGCATGGGCACAAAAGCATATCGACAAGGTTCACGTCATCGTGTTCATCGCCTACCGTGCCGCCACCCTGGACGGCCGTTTTGATTACTACGCCGGCGCCGAGAAGGTCGACCTGGAGGAAGTGCCGTATACGACCACGAGTGACCGGAAAGTCGATATTTTGTCGACCGACATTTATGAACTCATCAAGAAGCGGTTTCCGGAATTTGACAGCGCGGCCTACTTGAACGGCACCAACAAGCCCGATTCGTTCAAATGGCTGCTCAGCGGCCGCATCGGCACACGCGAAAAAATCTACGGCTACGTCGGTCCCCGGTTCATGGAAATAGCGCAGGTGTTCCATCACCTGCGCCACGGTCACTATCTGGCCTACTCTGAGCCAAAAGTCATGCGGCGCGGCAAAGCCATGCTGCTGCTTTCTCCTTTGGACGCGCGAGTTCGCGCCATCGCCCGCAATTATTTTCTGTCTGCCGTGAGGAATCCCATCCGGTTGTTCAGACGACTGCATTACCAGTCGGTCATGATCATCCAGCCGCCCGATGTTCTGGAGGACGGGACCCAGAACATGTGTGATGCCTGTCCGGACATGACGGTGCTGGACGGCAAGCTGGTCTGGTCCTGTCGCATGGAAGAACCCATGAAGTATGGTTGTTTTGTGAGGACGGTGCCGAAGGCGCTGCAAACCATTGAACAAGTTTAGGAGATGCGGATCATGTTTGACTGGTTTCCCAGGAATATTTTGACTTACGGCGGCAAAATTGACTCGGCATTCTACCTGATTTTCTATATTGTGGGTTCGGGCTTTCTGTTAGGTGAAGGGTTCGTCCATCTTAATCTGGTTGTATTTACAAAAACGCAAACAGTCGCACCCGGTCTCCAGAGAAAATAGCACTTCTTGAACATTCAATCCTGATTCAGGCTTTTTCCACAGACCTGACAACAAGAGGTCAGAGACTTTGAACTCTGTCTAAACGTCGCTGGTCATGATGAAGAGCGGTTGGCGCATGAAGGTTTCGTATTTTGGCCGGAGCCGTTCGGTGTTGTAGTACTTGTTGACGTCGATGATCTTCTTGCGTCCGTTGACCACATCGATGGGGACGTTGTCGTAGCAGCCATTGCGCAGACAGACCAGACGTCCGGATTTCTTCGCCAGCACCAAATCCAGGGCAAGATTGCCGTAGGCTATGGGTACGATTGAATCGAGGGCGTCGGGATCGCCACAGCGCACCAAATAGCCAAGGCGTTGGTTGACAATGTTGATGCGTTTGTCAAGGTTGAATCTTGGCGAAAGCTCTTTAAGCAACGTGGCTACTTTGTCGCCAATGCCGCCCAGCTTGCGATGCCCGTATTGGTCTTTTTCTTCGCTTTCGAACGACATGTCCGCATCCCGGGTCATCTGTGCGCCTTCAGAAACGAGCACCACAGCGTACTTGCTTGGATGATGATTGCGGTCGTGGACAAGGAGCTCGGCCAGATGTTCAATGTCAAAATTGTACTCAGGAATCACGCACCGATCGGCCGCACCGGCCACCGTGGGTAGCATGGCTGTAAAACCCGCATAGCGACCAAAAACCTCGATGACCAGCAGGCGTTCATGGGAACCTGCGGTGGTGCGCAGCTTGTGCGTCAGTTCGATGGTGCGGGTGACACAGGTGCTGAACCCAATGCAGTAGCTGGTGCCAGGAACATCATTGTCCATGGTTTTGGGAATGGCAACGACCTTGACGCCCTCTTTGTGGAGTCGCTGGGCGTAACTTAGCGTATCGTCGCCGCCAATGGGAATGAGATAATCGATGCCGAGGAACTCGATATTCTTGAGAACCTCCGTGGTAACATCGCTGATCTCGTCGGTATATTTGTCCCTGAGGTGCTTTGGGACAATGCTCCGAGGCAGGCGACTCGGCCGGGTTCGGGAAGTGTGCAGGAAGGTTCCGCCGGTGCGCCCTGCCCGGTCGACGATTTCCTCGGTAAGCGGCTGCACGTGGTCGCTGTTGTCGGCATCCTTGTCACGGACGAGATCGACCAGGCCGGCCCAGCCTCTTCGTATTCCCAGGACCCGGTAACCCTCGCGCAAGGCGCGAAAGGTAACGGCACGGATGGCCGGATTGAGTCCCGGGACATCGCCCCCACCTGTGAGAATTCCGATGGTGCCTTTGAAAGTTGACATGTTTTTGTTCTCCTGCAATGGTTTCTTCGGATTCAATCTCAGAGTGAAAATTGGTTTTACAAAAAATTAAAAAAGTTTTCAGCAAATGCAACAGAAAGAT
>JBHHYI010000077.1:0-19418 GCA_046757525.1 bacterium
GGTTCGAAGGCGCAAGCAGGGCTTGCGCACGCCAAAGCCGAATCCCCTGGACTAAGGAGCGTGTCAACCAATCGAGTTGGCCCATCCGTCCGGCTCTCGACGGACCAGTCCGGCGACCGACGGATGCTTGAGAAAACGCAGTCCCCATACCCGAACGTTTCTCTGAAGCTGAGCCCTTGCCCTGTTTTCAGCATTTCCGGTTCACTGTTCATGAAACTTTTGACACGTCCCCAAGATTACTTCGGAGGTGCTGTTCGAGGATGCTTTTGTGGCCATTGGGTTAACACCGCTTTTAGAATCTGCCAGACATTCTTGGCCACGATCTTGTGCCCTTCGGCCGTCGGGTGAATTCGGTCCGGCTGGTTGAGTTCGGGCACGCCGCCAACCTCTTGCAGCAAGAAAGGAATGAGCGCGGCGTGGTTTTTTTTCGCCAGGGCCGGGAACAACCGTTTAAACTGCAAGGTGTAGGCTTGCCCTAAGTTGGGTGGTGCCTGCAGGCCAGCGATGACAAGTTTCACCTCGGGGTACTTCCCTCTCGTCTTGTCGATGATGGCCTGAAGATTCTGCCGGGTGACGTCCAGGGGAATTCCGCGCAGGACATCGTTGCCGCCCAGTTCGAGCACGAGCACATCGATTTTGCGCTTTAGCAGCCAATCGATGCGACGCAGTCCACCCGCAGAAGTTTCGCCGCTCAGCCCGGCGTTGACGACTTCAAACTTCCAGCCGAGAGAATCTATTTTTTGCTGGATCAAGTTTGGAAAGGCTTGTGCAGGATTCAAACCAAACCCGGCGGTTAAGCTGTTGCCCAAAAACAGAATGACCTTAGGTGTGTCGGCTGCCTTTGAGCTATCCGCGACAACACGAGTCCCTTTTTGTGATTTTGCCTGAATAAAAACTGGCCAGGGGTTGTTATTATTTGCTAAATTGAAAACCCCGATTAAAACGATGAAATAAATTGTTTTTATTATAGTAAGCACGATGCTGTTGAGTTTCTGTTTTTACTTTGACTAATATAAACATATTTGTTGCAAAATTCATCGATTTTTTTTAAATAGCATTTTGCCTTAACCTGCACCATGAACAATATGGCAATCTTAAGTGTAGAAAAAATCACAAAATCGTTTCAGAGCGGCAACCGGACCTTGACCGTTCTTAAGGAGGTCTCGTTCACGCTCGAAGCGGGAACGAGCTGCGCCATTGTCGGCCCCTCGGGCAGCGGCAAAACCACGCTCTTAGGACTGTGTGCAGGTCTCGATCGGCCCACTGCCGGTTCGGTAGTGTTCAACGGCATAAAATTGGACACGCTCAGTGAGGATGAGCGCGCACGGATTCGCAACGAACAAATAGGCTTTGTGTTTCAAAATTTCCAATTGATGCCCACGTTGACGGCTTTGGAGAACGTCATGGTGCCCCTGGAGCTGCGTGGCGAGAACCACGTCAGGGACCAGGCCAGTGAATTGTTGCGCCGTGTGGGACTGGAAGATCGTTTGCACCATTACCCCATTCAACTCTCCGGCGGAGAACAGCAGCGGGTTGCCATGGCCAGGGCTTTCATCAACCGGCCCGGCATTCTGTTTGCCGACGAACCGACCGGCAACCTGGACGTCGAAACCAGCAAGAACGTCGTAAACCTCCTTTTCGAGATGAACCAGGAGGCCGGCACAACCCTGGTTCTGGTTACTCACGATCATGAGCTGGCCGAACGCACGCAGCGCATCATCCGGCTGAAAGGCGGTATGATCTACTCAGACAGCAACGCCAGCGATGCAGCGACTCCCCCGGTTGCGGCTAATATTGTTAAAACGTGAGTTTGGTTAACAGATGAATTCGAAAAATAGGCCGGTTCTGTTCAATCCCTGGGTCTGGAAGATGGCCTGGCGCGACAGTCGCACCCATCGCAAGCGCCTGCTTTTGTACATGTCCTCCATCATATTCGGAATCGCGTCTCTGGTGTCCATCGCTTCTTTCGGTGAGAACCTCGAAGTAGCCATCGCGGATCAGGCAAAAACATTGCTGGGGGCGGACTTGCTTGTTTCAAGTCTGCAGCCGTTCAGTCCCGAGGCAGAAGCGCTGTTCGATTCCGTTGGGGGCGAGCAATCCCGCGAGATTGTCTTCAATTCCATGGCTTACTTCCCCAAAAACCAGGGCACGCGCTTAGTGCGGGTCAAGGCCCTGGCAGGGGACTTTCCTTTTTACGGCGACCTGACAACAGAGCCCGTCACGGCTGCCAACACCTACAAAAGCGGAGCCAACGCCCTGGTGGACCAGGCTTTGATGCTGCAGTTCGACTTGCAGGCCGGCGACTCCATTAAGATTGGCGCGAAGACGTTTCAGATTGCGGGCCGTTTGACGAAAATACCCAGCGAACCTCCCATCAGTTCGACCTTCAGTCCCCAGGTTTACCTGCCTTTGCGTTTCGTGAGTCAGACCAACCTCATTCAGCGAGGAAGCCTAATTCTCTACCATGTTTATTTCAAATTTGCCGACGAAGTCGCTGTCGAGCAGCGGGTGCAAAAGCTAACGCCTTACCTGAACAAATATCGGCTGTCCGTGGACACGGTTGAAAAGCGCAAAAACAGGTTTGGACGGGTCATGAAAAACCTGTACCGCTTTCTCAATCTCGTCGGTTTTATCGCCCTGATTTTGGGCAGTGTTGGCGTTGCCAGCGCTGTGCACGTCTACATTAAACAGAAGCTGGACAACGTTTCCATTTTGCGTTGTGTGGGCGCGCAAGCTAAGCAGACGCTGTGCATTTATTTGATCCAGACCTCAGCCATTGGGCTGGTAGGCTCCATGGTTGGGGCCCTGCTGGGCCTGGGCGTCCAGACTTATCTGCCTGAAGTTTTCAGCGACTTTTTACCTGTTACCATTGAACATTTCGTGGCCTGGGGAGCCGTTTTGCAAGGCCTGCTCATCGGCCTGGGGATGGCGCTGTTATTTTCCTTGCTCCCGTTGGTTTCCATTCGCAAGGTTTCCCCTTTGCTGGCCCTGCGTTCGTCATTCGATGACAGCCAAAAGGCACCCAAAGATTCTCTGCGCTGGCTGATCTTGTGTGTCATCGTGGTTGCCATCGGTGCGTTCGGCATTTACCAATCCGGCCATTGGATTTTGGGTTTGAGTTTTTGTATTTTTGTTGGCGTGGCATTCGCCGTGCTTGCGGGTGTGGCAAAATTGATTACCGTTTTGTTTAAAAAGGGCTTTCCACGAACGTGGCCTTATGTCTGGCGCCAGGGGCTGGCCAATCTTTACAGACCCAACAACCAGACTCTGTCGCTCATGCTTGCCGTAGGCCTGGGAACTTTCTTGATTACAACGCTCTACTTGACGCAAGAGACCTTATTAAAGAAAATATCTTTTGCCGCGGGTGAGGGCCGGCCCAATTTGGTTTTGTTTGACGTGCAGCCTGACCAAAAAGAAGCGCTGGTGGAACAACTTCGTTCTTCTGAACTGCCCATTCTGCAAGCAGCGCCCATGGTGACCATGCGCCTGCAATCACTGAAAGGAAGGCGCGTTGAGGCTATTCTGAACGACTCAACACGATCGATTTCCAAAGGACTGCTGACCTGGGAATATCGTACCACCTATCGCGACTCGCTGTTTGATTCAGAGCAGATTGTGGCAGGAGAGTGGCAAGGGCAGGTCGCTGACGGCTCAGAGGTGGTACCCATTTCTTTCGAGCAAGGCGCAGCAGCACGACTGGGTGTAACCGTGGGTGACACGATTGTATGGGATGTCCAGGGACTGCCGTTAACCACAACCGTTGGCAGTTTGCGCAAAGTGGACTGGCAGCGCTTTCAGGCCAATTTCATGGTGGTTTTCCCGCAAGGCGTCCTGGAAAGTGCTCCACAAATCTACATCCTGGCGACGCGAGCCGATTCTCCGGAGAGGTCCGCACGGCTACAAAGAGCTGTGGTGCAAACGTTTCCCAATGTTTCCATGATCGACCTAACCCTGGTGCTCGACACCATTGAAACGTTCCTGGACAAGATTGCCTTCGTCATTCGCTTCATGGCGTTCTTCAGCATTTTTACCGGTCTGATCGTGCTGGCAGCGGCGGTCATAACCAGCCGCTACCAACGACTTCAGGAGAGCGTTTTGCTGCGAACCCTGGGTGCTGCAAAAACGCAGGTCAAAAAAATCATGGCCATCGAATACTTGTTTCTGGGTTGTTTTGCAGCCCTGACGGGTTTACTGCTCTCTTATCTCAGCAGTTGGGCTTTGGCCTATTTTGCGTTTGACTCCGTGTTTGTTCCAACCATCTTGCCTTTCGTGATCGTGCTGGCCACCGTCACCGGCCTTACCATAATGATCGGCATGATAAACAGTCGCGGCATTTTTGATCGTCCGCCTCTGGAGGTGCTGCGAATTGAAGTGTGAACAAAACCATGGGCTGGTTCGTTTAAGAATTGAGGCTAAAATTAATTCTTGACTTTCAAGACAAAGTTAGTATATTATTAATGGATTTGTAATACTTCCGATAATCATACTAAGTAAAGCGAATAGAGGTACGAAGCATGAAAGCACCGCTAAGCAAAAAGGTACGCAAGGTACTCAGCTCACCAAAAGATGCTAAGGCCTTTGCCGACGCCATTCGCAACAATTTCCAAGATGAAAAGGAAGCCGAAGTCGAACTACCCAGCGGGCAGAAGATGCGGATAAGAAAACTGGATACCAACGAACACTAATCCCCTACCCTCAACCAAACGCCCACAAATTAAGTTTGAATGAGCATAGCCTTCAGTGCTGTTCTTATCTTTTTAATGTTCGCTCCTGGAGCTATTTTAAGAAGGAGCTACTTATCAGGAAGATTTTCAAAAAAATTCATTTATTCCTCCGCCGTTGACGAGATATCCTGGGCTATCATACCGGGCACGCTCCTCCACTTAATCATGCTTTATTTTACACAGCAACTCACCAGCTACGGCATCGACTTTTCCAGCCTTGGCTTTCTCTTGACGGGTGCTAAGGATGATGCAAATGTCGCTTCTGCCTTCCAGGTCGTTGGAAGAGATATCTGGAAGATCACCGGTTACAATCTGTCTCTCTGGTTATTCGCCGCAGCACTGGGGCATGGGTTTAGAATGCTGGTGAGGTCGCTGCGCCTGGACCTTAAGTACGACCTCCTTCGGTTCAACAACGAGTGGTATTATTTCATGAGCGGTGAGATAATCGCAAAGGACATTGACTTTGTCTGGATCGATGCGTTGGTGCAGACCTCAGAAGGAAGCATTATCTATTCGGGTTTGTTGCAGGATTTCTATTTGTCTAAAGATGGCGGCCTGGAAAGGATTTACTTGACGCAAGTTGCGCGCAGAAAGCTAAGCAACGAGGCCGTGGACAAGCCATCAGAAAGCGAGCAGGAAGGCACACCGAGATATTACGATGTGCCCGGCGACCTGTTTGTCATCAAGTATTCTCAAGTGGTCAATTTGAACCTGAATTACTTTAGCACCGTGGAGTAGCCGGGCTCGCTGCTCAGGCGGCCCGGCGCAGCACAGTCACGCTCTGGCAGGCAAACTCATTGCGTGAAATCTCGCCTACCACTATTCAGCTCAGAATCTTTAACCTCCTCAGAATCCCACGCCACCTACTTGCTTGTCATCTTCTCGTCGGGCTTCAAAAACACGGCCGGCACTTCCTGTTCCTTGACCAGACGATTGAAGTCAGGCACGTCGGTGGCCATCACCTCGTTGAGCCTGGTGAGGTTGCCGTCCAGTCTTGCCGAAAGCTCGTCGAACACGGCGTAGGCCTGTTTGGTGGGCCGGGTGTCGGCGCTGGCCACCGTGCCAGCCAAAGACGCCAGCTTGTTGTTCAGCTTGATCGGATAATTGAGAGCGTCCTGGGACGCTTTGATTTTGACCTGAATGATCTCTTCTTCAATACCCTTGAGTTTTTCCTTCAAAGCCTTGGCTGCGTCGGCAATGGCCTTTTCGCCCGCTTGACCCTTTACGCGCTTTACCACGCCGTCGACTTGTTTGCGAATATCCCGGATTTTGTTGACCGCTTCGTGCGCGGCGGAAAGCCGGTCCCGGATTTTTATGAGCAGGTCGAATTGCTCTTTGAAATCGGCCATTGAGGTCTCGACCCGCGGGTCTTTTTTAATCTCAAAAGGTTGGCTTAGCGTGCGGTCGCCCACCGTCAGACGCACCTGGTACTGCCCCGGCCTGGCTTTGGGACCTCGAACGGAACCGGCCCAGAGCAGAGCACCGGGGACTTTGGTAGCGTCGGGATAACGCAGGTCCCAGACAAAGCGATTCATGCCGGCCTCGGCAGGCACTTTGTCCTTTTGAGGCGGTTCGCCGAAAAAGGCTTCGGTCTCTTTTTTCTTCTTTTGTTCTTTCTCCTCCCCCTTGCTGCTAAAGGTCTTGATCGACTGGCCGTCGGCGTCCAGGATTTCCAGCTTCACCTCTTCGGTGGGCTTCTCTTTGAAGTAATAGTGGAAGACAGCGCCGTTGGGCGGATTTTCTCCAACGCTCAAACCTGGCCGTCTGAAGCTGAAACTGCGAATTCGGTAGGTGGCACGTACCTTGAACAGATGCAGGTCCGCCTGAGCTACCTGGGCGTCAATTTCATAAAGCGGTGTCAGATCGTCTAAGATCCAGAAGGACCGGCCGTGGGTGGCCACGACCAGATCCCTTTCGCGGGCTTGAATGGCCATGTCGTGAATGGGGACGGCCGGAAGATTGAGTTGCAACGACTGCCAGTGTGCGCCGTCGTCAAAGGAGACGTGCACGCCCCGTTCGGTGCCAGCGTAGAGCAAACCCTTGCGGTTAGGGTCTGCACGCACCACGCGGGTGTATTCGTTGGCCGGAATGCCGCGAGTGATGAGTTGCCACGACTTGCCGTAGTCGTGGGTTTTGAACAGGTACGGCTTGAAATCGTCCGACTTGTAGCGGGTGGCCGCCAGATAGGCCGTGGCCGGATCGTGCGGCGACGCTTCAATGATACTGATCAGGGCCCACTCCGGTAGCTTTTTCGGCGTTACGTTTTCCCAGGTTTGACCGCCGTCCCGGCTCACGTGAACCAGACCGTCGTCGGAACCGGCCCAGAGCAGCCCCTGCTTCAGCGGTGATTCGACCAGGGAAAAAATGGTACAGTAATACTCCACGCTGGTGTTGTCTTTGGTAATAGGTCCGCCCGAGGGGCCCAGCCGCGTGGAATCGTTGCGCGTAAGATCTGGACTGATGACTTGCCAGCTCATGCCCTCGTCGGTACTTTTGAACACGTGGTTGCCGGCCACGTACAGCACGTTGCCATCGTGGGGCGAAATCACAATAGGATAGGTCCACTGGAAGCGGTATTTCAAGTCTCCGGCTCCGGCTCCCATGGGATTTTCAGGCCAGACCTGAATGTTCTGCTGTTGTCGCGTGCGGTGATCGTATCGTGTCAGGTAGCCATCGTAGCTGCCGGCAAATACGATTTCGGGATGGTCGGGTCGAAAGGCAATGTAGCCACTTTCGCCGCCACCCACGGAATGCCAGTCTGCCCGTCCGATTCCGAAGCCGGTGGTGCGGCTGGCAATGCTGACGGTGCTGTTGTCCTGCTGAGCGCCGTAGACGCGGTAGGGGAATTGGTCGTCGACGGTGACGTGGTAGAACTGGGCCGTGGGGATGTCTTCCTCGGTCCAGCTCTTGCCGCCGTTGTAAGACACTATGGCGCTGCCGTCGTTGCCACTCACCATGCGCAACGGATTGTTGGGGTCGATCCACAAGTCGTGGTTGTCGCCGTGGGGCACGGAAATGGTCTGGTCAAACGTCTTGCCGCCGTCGTTGGATTTGTGGAAGCGCACGTTCAGCACGTAAACCGTTTCCGGGTCGCGGGGGTCGGCGTAGATGTGCGAATAGTACCAGGCGCGCTGGCGCAGCTTGCGGTCCTGGTTGACTCGTTTCCAGGTGGTGCCGCCGTCGTCGGAGCGAAACACCCCGCCCTCTTCTGCCTCGATGATGGCCCACACGCGCTGTGGATTGGCTGGCGAAACGGTGACCCCGATTTTGCCTTTGATGCCTTTGGGCATGCCTTTGTTTTGGCTCAGGTCTTTCCAGGTGGTGCCGCCGTCAGTCGATTTGTACAGTGCGCTGCCCGGGCCGCCGCTGGACATGCTGTAAGGATTTCGGTAAGCTTGCCACAAGGCTGCAAACAGAATTCTGGGATTGGACGGATCCAGGGCCAGATCGATGGCCCCGGTTTTGTCGTTCTTATAGAGCACTTTTTGCCACGTCTTGCCGCCGTCTTTGGAACGGAAGACCCCGCGCTCCGGGTTTGGCCCAAACACGTGTCCCAGGGCTGCCACGTAAATTAGGTCCGGACTGCGCGGATCAACGACGATTTTACCGATGGTCTGGGTTTCGGCGAGTCCAACGTGCCTCCAGGTCTTGCCGCCATCTTCGGATTTGTAGACGCCATCCCCGGGCGAGATGTTGCCGCGAATGCAGGCCTCACCCATGCCGACATAGACCACGTTGGGGTCGGACTCCGCCACCGCAATGGCGCCGACGGAACCGGTTTGAAACAGACTGTCGGAAATGTTGAACCAGGTGAGTCCGCCGTCTTCGGTTTTCCACACGCCGCCGCCTGTGGCCCCAAAGTAGTAGGTGTAAGGCTGATCCGGGTGGCCAGCTACCGCCACCGAGCGTCCGCCGCGGAAGGGACCGATATTGCGCCATTTCAAGGCTTTGTAAAGGTTTGGATTGTAAAGGGCAGCCGTGTCGTTGCCGCTGCGTGCCCGGGCGTTGTACACCAGCCCAAGCGTCAACACCACAACGCCAATCCAGGCAACGCGCCTGACCAGCGCCGGCGTTGACCCATGCCTGGTTATTCTTTTCGATCTGTTCATCTCACGCCTCCGGAATTATTTTGGTTGTGCCGTTGCAAATCAAACAGTTCATTAGCCCTACCGTTCAGACTGACTGCGACAAACAGTTCCGGTAGGGCTAATCCGTTCGAATCGGTTAAGTGCAATTCCAAGTTATCGATGCAAACCCTGACAGGGTTTCGTCGACAATCACAACCATCGTTTTGCTGTCAAAAACCCTGTCAGGTTTATTCCAAACATGTCCACGATTAAGCGTCCTCTGCCCCCAAATCGATCTCCCACCTGGCCCTGGTCAAGCGACCTGCCGCAGCCCGTCTACGATTCTCATCTGCGTTGCCCGGATGGTGGGGAATATGGCCGCGGTGACCCCAACCAGGAATGCAGCCACCAGGGAAAGCACCACCGTGCTTTTCGACAACTCAAATATGGGAAAAAAGCTGCCAAAATTCTCGGTCAGAAACTGGCCGAATGCTCGCGTGAAGAAAATGGTCAGAAAAATGCCGATGATGCCGCCCGACAGTGCAATAACGGCGGACTCTCCCATGATCAAGCCGATCAGGTGCTTGGGCCGAAACCCCAGCGTTTTCAAAACCGCATATTCGGAGATGCGTTCGCGCGCGGTCATGGCCATGGTGTTCGCTAAGACCAGAAGAATGATGGCGATCACCACAACCGAGATAAATCGCACGGCGTTTATAATGGTGCCGGCCATGGCGATGAAGCTCATCTGAAACTCCTGCTCGGTTTCGGTCCTGGTCTCCGCCCGCGAATTCTCGAACAGCGCGTCGATTTTCTCTGACACCTCCACCACATCCTCCGGACGTGCTACCTGGACGTAGTAGTTGTTAACAAAGCTGGCGCGTCCCGGCGCTGACTGCTGCAAGCGCTCGTCCAGGTGTTTCCAGTGAAAATACATGCTGGTTTCGTCGGTGGCTTTTTCGGCGCCATGGTAGATGCCTCTGATGACAAAATCCCAGTCGCCCGGAAAAATCGTGCCCTTGAGCCGGAAGGTGTCGCCTAATTTCCAACCGTATTTGTTGGCCAGCTTGATCCCAACGATGCAGGCATTTCTTTCTTTCAGAAAGTTCTCTTTCTCCGTTTCAGACAACACGTATTCGGGATACATCTTCAAGAATGATTCCGGTTCCACGGCGAACTGGGCGAAGAAATTCTCTCGTTTAATGTAAACGCCACCAAACCACTGACCGTACGACACGCCGGTGACGCCCGGTACCTGAGCAATCTTGTCTTTGTAGGCCACCGGCAACGGGAACGTCAAAGAGACCGCATTGCGGGTAATCAAGCGGGTCTTGGAGGTCGCTTCGACGCCGGTGTACCAGGCCCCGATGATGGTGCGCAGGAGCCCAAAGGCGAGGACGGCCACGGCAATGCCCAGCGCGGTGAGAGCGGAACGCAGCTTGTGCCGCATGGCGTTTTTAGCAATCAGCTTCAGTACTTTCATGGAATTCCCTCGAAATCCTCAATGTCCTGTTACGCCTTTCATAGCGATCGGAAATCGTTTTGGCCGCGCATCCACCTCCGGCCCATATCTTTTGGCGTCGACCTAAGAGATTTTATCTATCAAGAATGTTATTCTGAGGTTCAAATTTCTACCAAAATTCTTTTTAGATTAAGGAATGTACTGTCATTTCGACCCGGCAGCCGCCTGACTCGAAATGACAATTTTGGGCTTAAGTTGACACCCATGGGCCTATGCCGGAGAACACCCACGCGTTCAATCCTCCAAAACCCCCTTTTCCAGATGCCGGCTCACGTGCGCTTTTTCGGCGGCACGCGGGTCGTGGGTCACCATGATGATCGTTTTCTGGAATTCGGCATTTAAACGTTCCAACAGAGTCAGTATGTCTTCTGCCGAATGTTTGTCCAGGTCGCCGGTAGGTTCGTCGGCCACGATGATGGTGGGATCGGTAACGATGGCGCGGGCAATGGCCACGCGCTGTTCCTCGCCGCCGGAGAGCTGGCGCGGGTAGTGCTTCACGCGGTCGCTCAAACCCACCACGTCCAGAGCGGCCATTACATGCTCGCGGCGTTCCTTCCTGGAGAGTTTGGTGAGCAGCAGCGGCAGTTCAACGTTCTCGAACGCAGTCAACACGGGCATCAAATTGTAGAACTGAAAAACAAAGCCCACATGCCGCGCCCGCCATTCGGCCAACTGCGATTCTGTCAGATCGACCACGTTGGTGTTGGCCACGTTGATGGTGCCGGAATCGGGTTTGTCGATGCCTGCGATCAGATTCAACAGCGTCGTCTTGCCGGAGCCGGATGGGCCCATCAAAGCCAGGAATTCTCCCTCCGGAACCGTGAAGGAAATATTCTCCAGCACCGGAATCTTCTGGCTGTCGCGACTGTATGATTTGGTTACCTCCCGAACATCCACAATGACATCGGCCATTTAGGTTTCCCTCCAATGAAACAAGCGCGGCAAAGCCACAAGCGAATAGAACATGGAATTCGCGGACAGTTCCACTCGGGCTGATCCGTTCGGATCAGTCAAATCCGTACAATCCGCGTTCCATTTTTTTTGCACCTAACGAATGTGCGAAAAAATTCTGCCGTTTTCAACCCTTATTGCAGATAAATGCATACGGTCAGTCGCCGCTGAAGCCAGCCGCACCTGGCCGGGAGCCTCTATTCTGCCTTTTCCATAAAAGGTTTCCATTTTTCCTCGGGTGAAGGTGTGGTGAGCAAACTAACCACAATTAAACAAACGATTGAGGCGGCGCCAGCCGGGTAAATGATGTAGTCATATTCCCAGTTGGTGACCCCCATGGAATTGAGCAAGCCGAAGACAAAGGTCACCAACATGCCAGCAGCAACGGAGCTTACCCCGCCGGCTGGGGTCACACGCTTCCAGAGGAAGGCTGCCAACAGCGCGGGCGTTATGGACGCGCCGACCATGGTGTAAGCGTACAAAGCCATGGCCAGGATGCTGGTAAAAAATGATGCCACAACATAGGCGACGCCCGCCAGCACCACGATCATGAGTCGTTGGAAAAGAATGATTTTGGCTTCGCTGACTTCAGGGTTGATGAAGCGCTGGTAAATGTCGCGAGCCAGGTTGGTTGAAGGCACCATGAGGAAGGTGTTGGCCGTGGAAAAGATAATGGCCACGGCCCCGGCCAACAGCAAGCAGCCGGCCAGCACGGGCAAATTGTGGCGCGCGAGCTGCAAAAGAATGGTCTCGGTATTGCCTTTTTGCACGACTGAAAAAGTGCCGTCTGCACCCGCAAATTGCAGGTCATGCCAGTAAACGCCGCTGCCAAACACAGAGGTGGCTGCCAGCACCGTTTCGATGACAATCACGCCGACGATCATGCCCACGACGGCCTTACGGGCAGTGTGGGCATCTTTAGCAGAAAAGAACTTCTGGTACATGCTGCTCTCGCCCAGCAGCAAAAAGAAAGTGGGTAGAAACAATCCGATGGCGGGTGCCACACCCAAACGGCCAAACAGGCTAAAATGGGTGGTCGGCACCGTCGCGCGCAGCGCGTGCCAGCCGCCGGCAGCGGAAAGGGCGAAAGGCGCTGCGATCAGAACGCTGCCGGTAATCATGATTCCGTTGACCAGGTCCAGGGAAACGATGGACTTCATGCCTGCCAGGACGGTAAAAATTACGACCAAAGAGGCGATGATGGCCTGTCCCGTCGTGGGCTCCAGGCCGGGGAACAGGATACTGAGCAGGCGTCCGCCACCGATGAACTGGTAGCTGGCGATGGTCAAATAGGCGATGATGATGGCCACTGTGCCCAGCATGCGGGCAGCCGGATGGTAGCGCGTCTCCAAAATATCGGGCACTGTGTACTGCGCAATCTTGCGTACCCGTCCGGCAAGAAAATAGACGATGGCAATCCCAACCCAGGCCCCGGCGCTGAGCCACAGGGCTGAAAAGCCCTCGCGGAAAGCCCGGCCGGCGCCGCCGAACAAGCTGCCGGAGCCGATCCAGGTACACACCAATGTTCCAGCCAAAAAGAACCACGGCACGGTCCGGCCGGCCACCATGAAGTCATCCTGGGTCTTTACGGCTCGACTCTTGTAGATACTGATTCCAACGAGGAGCGCCAGATAGGCCGCCACAGCCACGATATAAATCATAATTGCCACCCTCCGTTCTGCTTCTGCTTGGTCAAAAGTTTCTGTTCAAATATGGAGTCACTGATGTACACCGAGCCTGGCATGAAGATGCGTTCCGAGCAGCGATGCCAACGAGAAGATTCTCTCGCCATCTTCGCTTTGACCGACGAACCGCCGCCCTGGAGTGCTGAAGCCCTGCTTCAGCCGTTGAAAGGTTCCAAGGCACAAGCGCGGCTTGCGCACTCCAAAGCCGGCTCAATACCGAACGTTTCGCTGGAGCCGACTGCTTGCACTGTTGTCAGCATTTCCCTCCCACGTTTCACAAAACTTTTGACACTACGTCTGCTTCTGTTTGTATTGATTGACCTGTAAGATTGTCAGACAACATAAAAAATCTAAGTTTAACTTTCAACTGAATTCTGAGTCCAATGAGAAGATGAGGCCACACCGTTCGAGACCCTGGTAACCTGAGAGTCCCCGCAACGGGGATTCGGTGCTTTGCAGGTCGGACACGTCCAAGCCAGCCCTGTCATGCAGGAAGCATCTTGTTACAGGTCAGGCACGGTGCAGCCAGCGGACAGGATTCCTCCTGAATGACACGGGAGGCTGTAATAAAAGACGGCGACAGCACGGCGCTTCCTAAGAAAGCGCCGTGCACATTGTGCACGCTTCTAAATGAAAGGAATATACTCGCAATCGAGACGATTGCGTTACGAAGAGCACTGTGCGAGTCATCCCGAGTAGGTCGCTGCTGTTCAAGCGACCGTATCGAGGGGTGACGGGCTTCGATACAAAATCCCCCTTTTTGAAGGGGGACGGTTTTTGAAGCGTCCAGCGAGAAAACCAGGGGGATTTTAGGAGGCGTCCTGAAATCCCAAGCCAAAGATGCTGCTGACCAGACATCCCTCTGATTTTCGCTCTGGATGAGCGAACATCTGTCTCCCTTCAAAGGGAGAATTGCCTCTGCAATCGAGACGATTGCGGTACGTACAAAAGAGCGTTTCCAAAAAGCTTCCAGCGGAGGCCGGTGTTTCGGCGGCTTTGCGCGCGGGCTATGCCTTTTTGCTTTCGGCTTGTCCAGGTCAGGTCAAACCGCAACCAATTAGTTTGGCATACCGTTTGCGAGCTAACATGGCCAAAAACCAATCAAACGCAGAGGGATTTTTCGGGATGGAGCTGACATTATCGAAGCGGATACTTACACTGGTCATGCTAAGTTTTTTATTTTCTTTCTCTTATTCGACGAACGCGGCGGCTGAATCGGTTACCCTTTCCTGGGACCCAAACACGGAGAGCGATTTGAGTGGTTACAAGGTTTATTACGGAACTGAATCTCGCAACTACAATACCGTAATTGACATCGGCAATGGGACTTCGTACAAAATCAACAATTTGGCAAGCGGCAAAACCTATTATTTTGCGTTAACCGCCTATGATTTTTCCAACAATGAGAGCGGCTTTTCAGTAGAGGTTTCTTATTCGACCAGTCAGGTAGACACCAATCCGCCTGAATTGGTGGCGGTCGTGGCCATGGGGGAAACGCAAATCGACGTTATTTTTTCTGAGCCGATGGAACAGACCTCCACAGAGACGAGCAGTAACTACTCGATCAGCAACAGTGTGCAGGTGGTGGGCGCGATTCAGGACCAGAACCCGACCGTGGTGCACTTGATCACCACGACGCACCAAAGAGGCATCACGTATGTCATCTCCGTCAGCAATGTCAAGGACTTAGCTGGCAATTCCATCGCTGCTGGGAGCGCGCTGAGTTACAGTTTGACCATTCCTGACCAGGACACCGTCCCCCCGGAATTGCTGTACGTGGCTGCCATCGATGAAGCGAACCTGGATGTCATTTTCAGCGAGTCGCTGGACAGCACCTCGGCGCAAAATGTGGCCAACTACTCGATCAGCAACGGCGTGGCGGTTTTGCAAGCCAGACTGGATGCGAATCTGTCCATCGTCCATTTGACCACCACGGAGCATCAACGAGATGTGACTTACTCTCTAACCGTGAGCAACATTCTCGACTTGGCCACAACACCCAACGTGATCAAAGCTAACAGCACCCTGAGCTACATGCTGCCATCCCTGGGCGCGGTTGATGCCACGCCACCCCAGTTGGTGTCGGTGGAGATTCACGGTTTTACCCAACTGGATGTTAACTTCAGCGAGCCGGTTGAGAAGGCCTCTGCTGAAGACGAAAACAACTACTTAATCAACAACAGTATAGACGTGCTGGGAGCCGTTTTGGACGCCAATGAAACAGTCGTACACTTGATTACCTCTGCCCACCAGAATGGGGTGGAATATGCCCTACGTGTGGAAAATGTGCGGGATCAAGCACCAGTGCCTAACGTGATAGCTTTGAACAGCGCCATAAGTTATACCTTCACCTCCAATGACGATGTGCCAGATGACCCGCCAGATGCCGGCAGTCAAAGTCCATCGACTTTCATGCTCTTTCAGAATTATCCGAATCCCTTTAATCCCGACACCGAAATCCGATTCTTCCTGGATGAAAATCGGGAGGTCTCTATCAAGATTTACAACTTGATCGGCCAATTGGTCAAGACGCTGGTGCAAGAAACCATGACGCCTGGTTTTCATACCACCCTTTGGGACGGGACCAGCAATGACGGCAAACCCGTGCCCAGCGGCGTCTACATTTATGCGCTGGAAATCAAACGAGAAGTTCACAATGGGGACCTGCTGGTTAATTTGGCCCTCGATCGCCGGGTCAAGAAGATGACCCTCATTCGATAAAATGTTTTTCTTCCTCCCTCGTAGAGAGGCCGGGGTGATTTTACATCGTCCCGGCCTTTATTATTTTAATTCTGAAATATATGTTGACTGTTCTTGTTTAATTCCGTATATTGCGAAGCTATAAATGGAATAAGCATAAGAGGTTAGAACTAAGTGTTAGGATGGACAGGAAGGTTCGACTATTATTTTGTTTGGTGTTAATTCGCCTGTTAGCCCAACAAACCTTTGCTCACAGCTTTAACCTCGTCGAGCAAGATACTTCCCGGTTAAACAAGCCCTTTGAGGCAGACTCCAGACAACAGTTTCATGAGCAGAGCAGGTCGCAAAACGCCTTTCTCAACCGGTCCAGACTTGGTGCCCCTGTCAACACACGTAGTCCGGTGGATGTGAATGCCCTGTCGGTTTACGGTTTTGATCTGTTCAACCAAGAAGCGACCAACCTGTTGAAGCAAGAGGTCGGCGCTTTTGTGATGCCCCCCAATTACCGCTTGGGGCCTGGTGACAAGATCAGCATATTTCTTTTGGGCAATGTGCAGGAAAACCGCGAAGTCATGGTCAACGTGGAGGGCAAGGTGTTCATTCCGCCCGCCGGGGTTTTGTACGTCTGGGGTTTGACCATGGATGAGTTGAAATCGCAGCTTACGGGGAAATTCTCCAAATACTATGACAATTTCAGCGTGGATCTCATGTTGCTGGCGCCCAAGAACGTCCAGGTTTCCGTGGTAGGCGACGTGGTCCGGCCGGGTAAATACATTTTGAGCGCCATGAATACGGTGCTCGATGCCGTAATCTTTGCGGGCGGGCCCACCAAAAGGGGTTCCCTAAGAGACATCCAATTGCTTCGAAACGGCAAGAAAGTCGCTTCGGTGGACTTGTACGAATTCCTCATGAGCGGCAGGAAAGAGTTCGATGTGTACCTGGAAGCAGGAGACCGTATCCGGGTTCCTTTAGCAGAAAAAAAAGTACTGGTCAAAGGGGAAGTGGAACGTCCCTCGATTTTTGAACTGAAACCGGACGCCAACGAGAGACTGACAGATGTGGTCGAATTGGCCGAGGGCTTTACCGATTACGCTTACCTGGACAAGATCGAAATTAGCCGGCTGCTCGAAAACGGGCATCGCCGGCTTCTCTACGTAGACTACAACCAAATCGTGCAAGGGGACAGCTCACAAAACATCACCATGAAAAACGAAGATCAGGTGCGGGTCTTTTCGAAATTGGAACAGATTCACGAAGGACGCGTGGCCATTTACGGCGAGATTCGCAGACCCGGCAGCTATGTGTTGCAGGACAACTTGCATCTGAGCGATCTCATCCTAAAGGCCGGCAATCTCACGCGCAAGGCCTACACCCTGGAGGCGGAAGTCGCGAAAGTCGACCCGGGCAAGCCGACCCAATTCATCAAAGTGAATCTGGAACAGATGAACGACGGTCACGATGGCCACGACAGCAACGACGATATTCTTCTGGATGAGGATGACCAGGTCTTTATCCGGCAAATCCCGGAATGGGAAGTTGACCTGACCGTGGAGGTGCAGGGTGAGGTCAAGTTTCCGGGCAAATATTCCATTGTGAAGGACAGCACCGGCTTGAACGAAATCTTAACGAAAGCGGGCGGATTTACCGAGGATGCTTTCTTACAGGAAGCCTATGTCTGGCGCTCCAGTAGCCGGCTCAAGTTCGACAAAGAATTTGAGCGCCTTAAGAGAATGCGCCGCGATGAGATGACCGACCTGGAATACCAGTACCTGGTCATGCGGCAGAACTCTTCCGATGTGAAACGCATCGTGGTAAACTTCGAGAAGCTCTACTACGGTCATGATGCTACGGAAGATATCATCTTGGAAGACGGCGATGTTATTGTGGTGCCCAAAGCGCCCAAGGTCGTAAGCGTCACCGGCAGCGTGGCCAAACCAGGAGGCGTCACCTTTCAGGCAGATGCGGGCCTTTCCTATTACATCGCCAAGGCAGGCGGTGCCACCTGGGACGCCAGTCTAAAGCGGACTAAAGTAATCAAAGTAACTGGCGAAGTACTGGATGACGAGGACGTTCATCTCTTTCAGCCCGGCGACATCATCTGGGTGCCGCGCAAATCAGACAAGAAATTCTGGCCCATCGCCTTGCAGTCCATTACTGTCGCTGCCCAACTGGCCTCCATCTTCCTGATCATCGACACGGCCCTTCGCCGTTGAAGCATTAGAGAAATATGCAAAACTCTCGGCAAGAATTTGAGAATTCGGCAGAGGAAATCGACCTTCTGGATTATCTCGGCGTCATCCTGAAACATCGACGGATGATTTTGCGCAACGTGTTGGTGGCGGCCCTGGTCGTCGCCGTGGTCAGCTTAATTTTGCCCAGCACCTACACGGCCACCACCACGCTGCTGCCGCCGGACGACAGCGACAACCAGGGGCTGCTGGGGATGTTAGCCAACTCGCCGGTCTCCGTTTTGAACCTGCCAGGGTTACCGGCAACCTCGTCCGATATTTTTGTGGAAATTTTAAAGAGCAGGACCGTTGCACTGGGTGTGTTACAGCACTCCTACAAAATCAAAGAGCGGGAACAAGATCTGTACAGCTATTGGGACGAGGACAGCAAAGAACAAGCCACCCGGCATCTCAGAAAGAAGGTACGGGTCTGGGCCAACGAACAGGGCATCATCAACATTGCGGTGGAGATGAGAGATCCTGACCTCGCCGCCCAGGTGGCCCAAGCCTTTGTGGAACAGCTCGACCAGGTCAACAAAGAAAAGAGTTTTTCCCGGGCAAAAAATTCCCGCATTTACATCGAAGAGCAACTGAAAATCACCGAAGCCCATCTGAAAAAGGCCTCGGAGGCTTTGGCTCAGTTTCAATCGAAGAACAAAGCGGTGGCCTTGCAGGATCAGACGAAAGTCGCCATCGAGAGGGCCGGCGAGATTAAAGGCACGATCATGGCCAAAGAAGTCCAACTGCAAGTGGCGCTGCAGACCATGAAGCCCGACAATCCGATTCTGCTCAAGTTGCAGAAAGAGCTGGACGAGCTGCGCAAACAGTATGACCATCTGCAATTTGGCAACTCGGTTCCGTTTGAAAAACAGCGGGATTATTTTATTCCTTTTGCCGACGTGCCAGAAGTTGGCCTGAAACTTGCACAGCTCATGCGGGAGGTCAAGGTGCAGGAAACCGTGTGGCAGCTTCTAAACCAACAATACTACAGCGCCAAAATCCAGGAAGCCAGGGACACCCCGACGGTGCAGGTTTTGGACAAGGCCGTGCCGCCCGAAAAGCGCACCAGCCCCAAAAGGACGCTGCTGGTTCTGGTGAGCTCGTTTTTGACTTTTTGCTTCAGCATTTTTGCCGCTTTTGTGTTAGAATACCATGAGCGTCTGAAACAGAACGAAGAAAGCTACCGGAAAGTAGCGAGAATCTTACAAGATTTGCAGGACGATTACCGTCAAGTCAAACAGACCGTCCAGGGCTTGCTCAGGAGAATCCAGAGAAAGTGATCCTGGCAATGCCGGAAGTTAATCCAAGAAGTCCCTCCTTAATAAGGAGACTTTTTAATTAAACACTGAAGAACACCGATTTTTTTTAGTTTTCTTAGTAAGGGTTGTTTGACGTTTTCGGTGTAATTCGGTGAGCTTCGGTGTTCTATTTTTAGCTTTTTAATTCAACACCGAAGGCCACTGAAGAACACTGAATTTTCCTGGGTTTAGCGGTAAGTGCTTTGTTTGACGTTTTCGGTGCTTTCGGTGTGCTTCAGTGTT
>JBHHYI010000078.1:0-19348 GCA_046757525.1 bacterium
TTGCGTTGTTTTCTTCCTGGTTCCGACTCGCATGGGTCCAGGGCCAAATCGTCGGATTGTCAGTGTCAAGCGGGATAAATTCCTGCAGGAAGTCCTGTATCAGTTTGCGCTGCTTGTACATGCCCAGGTGGGAAATCATGCGCAAGGTCGCCATCGTGCCATCTACCCGGTTGCCGCTGTGGCAGGCATCGTAGACGATCTGGAGCTGGGTTTGCGGGATGCCTGTTTGCTTCACCTTGCGCGCATAATCAAGGAGTCTCTTGAACCTGTCCAATTGATACGGACGGCAGGCTGGCGAGTGTTTTCGCGTGATGTCGAGATCGATCAGGCTGCCTGTAACGACCTCGAAATCGATGCAAGCCGTTACATAGGGTTTCGTAATTACCTTATCGTCCGGGCCGGTAGCATCCAGGTTTTCTACGACTATGGAAGCACAAGCCTTTTTTGCATTACTAAGCAATGCCTCACCCAAGCCGACTAGAACGGGCAGCGGGAAGTTGGCATGACAAATGGCGATGCCAGCAGACATCGTGAGCTTACCATCCCGCAGGAAGGGCTCATTTTCGTCAATGGGCGGATCGCCAATAAAGCGTTTCTTGAGTTCTTCGAAGAAGTTTTCTCTGCGCAAAGCGGCATCCAGCACCTCCGGTGATTTCTTTTCAAATCGCTGAACGATTTTGCAGGTTACATCGATGATGTGACGTGCAGAAGTAAAAAGCATCACGTCATCCCCACCGATCATAACGATTTCAAATGGCATGACGGTTTCATCCCCGGCCGGCTCGGGTTTGAGATCAGCAAGCGCTTCGAAAACCAGGCCTTCCACAGTCGATTTCAGCCTTTCAGAGTAGTCAGTGTAGTTTTTATCTGACCCCAACACCTCGAGCAGCTTGCCCATACGGTTGCCGTCCATTGTGAGAAAGCCGACGTAGCCTTTTCCATCCAGAGCTCCCAGCTCGTTCAAATCGTCAGGGACACGCGCGTTCTGCCATCTTTTGTATTCGGTGGTCAATCCTGCTTTTGTCAAGTGGTCGAGAAATCTCTGCCGATAGCTGCTGAACTCAGTCTCGGACTCCTTCTTTTCTTTTGCTTGAATTTCCTTCTGATGTTCTTCTCCCTTGCCGCGAATCTTCAACCCGCGTCTACGTTTTTTTCGACAGGCCACACAGAGAAGGTCGCCTGATAAATCACCTTTTGCTCTTCCGGCTGCCGGCGCCACACCACAAGCATCACAGGGGCGCATATAAGGTTGCAGCGGGATTTGCAATAGCTGAGACTTGCGCGCTTTCTCATCCTGGAGCATGGCCGCAGCCTCAGCCATGTGAGCGCCAAAGCTCGTGCCGACCGCGCTTTCCGGCACCGGTTTTTTGATTGTCGTTATTGTGCTTGATGAGGTGGCAAGCGAGAATTCTCTTTCGATTTTCTCACATTCGGAGCCCGCTTCCAACTCATCATCCAATACGATTGCACCGCCTCCGCCGGCAGCATAGATCAACCGCCGCCCGTCTGCATGTTGCTGTTGTGCCCCTTCACGTTTTTTCTGCTCGTCAATCTCAAGCAGGATCGAGCTTGCTCCACGTATGTCTTTGAGGGCGTTCGAAGCAAAGATGTAATCCTTAATGCGATCGGCATCGAAAGAAACAAGAAATTTTTCTTCATCATTAGACATCTTAGTCTCCAAGAATATGTAAGTGAAAAGCTCATCATTGCTTTGTTGATCAGTCTAATCTTCTACCGCACCGTTCGCTGGTTGATATTTTCAACGGTAGGAAAATGATCGACATCAACGCCAATACACCCTCGACAACATTGCCAATTCTATTAGGTAATCTGAAAAAGCTAACCTTCTCCAAGAAGGTCAGCTTTCACCCCCCCCAACAACGCTCCACCGTAATGCTGGCGCCGCAAATCCGCGCCGCAGGCGGCGAAGTAGGCCAGCCAGAAGTCGCGGATGCCGCTCATGCGGCGGGAGGACATCTTTTCGTAGCCGCCAGACGAGGCGCCGACGACGGTCACCCGCACGCCCCCCAGCTCGGGTACCACGCCGCGAGAGCGGTTCTGCGAGATGATCGCCTTAATGCGCGATGCTGTCAGGTTTTCACGGGTGTAATTTGCCATTTTTCAAAAAACTCCTTTACATTTATCGCGAATTATTATATAATATTGGAAATTGATTTCCAGTATTATATAAATGTACAGGAATGGAGATATGAACTTATTCAAATATAATAGACATTGGGAAAAAGAATATAGATATCCTTATAAGAAGCATCGAACGATTTTCACCCACTTAATTAACGCGCTCAATACAAGACAAATTGTAGAAATTTCCGGTTTGAGGCGAACAGGAAAAACCACGTTGTTGTTTCAAGTTCTCAATCATTTGATCGATCAAAACAAGAATCCGTTTTCTCTTTGGTACTTTACCTTTGATGAAGAAAAACTACCGCTCGATGAGCTGCTCAACTCCTTTTCAAAACAAACTCAAATCGACTACAAAAAAGAAAACATCATTCTCTTCCTGGATGAAATTCAAAAGCTGCCGGATTTTCAGAATCAACTGAAAGTTTATTATGATTTGTATCCCAACTTAAAGTTCTTCATTTCAGGTTCGACGTCGCTGTTTATTAAGAAAAAAACACAAGAGAGTTTGGCCGGTAGAATTCAGAGCTTGTTCCTGACTCCATTGAGTTTTAGCGAATATTTGACTTTTACCAACAACTCAGATATTCTGGAAAATCCGCAGCTCTTCAAGACTGAAATTGACAAAAGCTTCGAGATATTTTTGACTAGCCAATTTATTGAGAGTCTCTCGATGCCTGACGTCAATGCCAAGAGAGATTATTATGTCGGCATAATCCGGAAAATTGTTTTTGAAGACGTCTCCTCCATATTTTCCGTAAACAATCCGGAAATCTTGTGGCAAATCATCCGGATGATTGCACAAAAGCCGGGAATGTTGATCGATTACCAGAACCTGGCAAATGCCATCGGGATCTCCAACAAAACAGTAAGCAGCTATCTTTATTACCTTGAAGAAGCATACCTGGTAAAAAAAATGTATAATTTCTCGCGAAATCGCATCACCTCGGAAAAAAAGCTCAAGCGATACTATTTGGCCTCGCCTTCCTTTAGCTGGGCGCTCGTCGATTTTATCGATACGGCTCCTTTAGTCGAGAATCTGGCGGCTTCCTTAAAAGATTTCAAATTTTTTTGGCGCGACCCCTATCATCATGAGGTTGATTTTATCGAGATAGAAAATAACGATCTTATCGTACCGGTCGAGATCAAATACAAAGAAAAAATTCAGCCCAGGGATTTAAAGAATCTGCTTTTGTTTGCAAAAAAATTTAGTTGTAAAAAAGTCATTATTTTCAAGAAAGGAATCGAGGAGAAAGCCTCTCTTGCTGCTTCTGACAAAGTCAGGATAATTGAAAAACCGATTTATGGAATTTAACCACGAATTGCACGAATTCACCAATATCATAGTATGCACAAAAGCTGCCCTTCTCCAAGAAGGTCAGCTTTATTCCCCCCACCCCAACAACGCCCCACCGTACCGCTCTTTGCTCAAATCCGCGCCGCAGGCGGCGAAGTAGGCCAGCCAGAAGTCGCGGATGGCGGTCATGCGGCAGGGGCGCCTTGCCGTAGATTTTCTGAATCAAATCTCTTGGCGTATGTGCCCCCTCCGCCGTCTCGCGCTGGTACTCGGCTTTGCAGTATTCGCTCTTCAGCTTTTTGTCCATGTCCTCCCATCGTTGGGCGACGCGGCGAATGTTTTCCTCGGCGAGCTTCTGCAGCTCTAATTCGTACGGCGCGTGCTGCTCCTGCTCAACAAGAGGGATGCCAGCCTTGTCGTCCTTGCGGCCGTTCCAACGCGCGTTGAATTTGGAATAGGAGGACCAGGGAAAATGAAAACTCATTTGTCGACCTCAGTCGAAGATTAAAACCAATGGGAGACTTGTTACTAACGGCAGAGACTTAAAGCCCCAGGGGGAGGAGAATCGTTAGCTCTTAAATCGAATCCGTTCCTTGATCCAGTTGCTGGACTGGGTCGTTGTGGAAATAACGAGATATTAGATCACGGGGAGAGCAGTTAGCGGAAGAGAATAGCTCCTCCCTCCTCAATTGACACAAATATTTAACAAAACGAAAGCAAAAAGTCAAGAAAAAAATTGGCCTAAAACCCAAATTCTTCTTGACATTTGGGATGAAATTGGTTACTTTCCCACAAAGTGGAGGAATGTGGAAGAGAGTGGTTTTTTATCCCTAATAAACTATTTCCTTGTTAATTAAAGACTAAAATGGATTTTTTCCTTGGCACCTATGCCTGCACCATCGATGAAAAGAATCGACTCAGCATTCCAGCCAAAATCCGAAAAGTCATGACCAAGCGCGGTGAGCAATCCTTCATTCTCACAGGAATGGACGATTCCTGTTTGACGCTTTATCCGTACAGCATCTGGAAAACCCAAATTGCTGACCGAATTGCCGCCCTCCCCCAAAGCAGTGATGCTGCCAAGCGTTTGCGGCGCCTGCTTGGCAAAAGCACGATGGAAGTGCCCCTGGATAACCAGGGGCGCATCGTAGTCCCTGCCGATCTCTGCAAACATGCCCGCATCGAGAAAAAGGTCACGATTTTTGGTGCCATGGACAAGGTAGAAATCTGGAATCCAGAAGTCTACCAAGAAGTCGCCGAAACCCCGGAAGAGCAGTCTGCCGGGGAAGAGCTCAAGACATTTGGAATATAAAAAAGATCCATTGTGTTTCATGAGCCTGTCTTAAAACGCGAAGTCATCGAGTTGCTTTTGACTGACGAAAACGGCATCTATCTCGACGGCACCGTAGGAGGCGCCGGGCACGCGCAGGCCATTTTGGACCGGCTCGGTTCCCGCGGGCGGCTCATCGGTCTGGACCTGGACGACGATGCCCTCCGCTTTGCACGACGGCGACTGCGCGCGTTCAGGGAAAAGCTCACACTGCATAAGGGCAACTTCAAAGACATGGTTGGCATCTTAGAGCGTCTCAATATCGGCCACGTGCACGGGATTTTGCTCGATCTGGGCATTTCGTCACATCAGATCGACACGCCTGGTCGCGGCTTCAGCTACCGTCAGGAGGGGCCGCTGGACATGCGCCTCAATAGCCGGCAAAAGTTCTCAGCGTTCGAGATTGTCAATGCTTATTCGGAACAGCAGTTGTGCGAAATCTTCAGAACCTATGGCGAAGAAAAGCGCGCCCGTGCCATTGCTCACAATATAATAAAGGAAAGAAAAAAGTCAAGCATTATTTCCACGCAGGACCTGCGCGACCTGGTTAGTCAAGCGGTTCCAGAGCGATTTCTGGTCAAGTCGTTGGCGCGTATTTTTCAGGCGCTGCGCATGGCGGTGAACGACGAACTAAACAACCTCTCCGCAGCACTGAGGGAGAGCGTGGGGTGTCTGCACCAGGGCTGCAGGCTGGTTGTGATTTCCTACAATTCGTTGGAGGACCGGATGGTCAAAACCTTTTTCAAGAAGGAGTCCGTGCGTTGCGTTTGTCCGCCGGAGCTTCCGGTTTGTGTTTGTGGCCAACCCGGTCGTTTGCAGGTCTTGACCAGGCGGGTGGTCAGGCCCGCGGCCGAAGAGGTGCGCGTGAATCCGCGCAGTCGCAGCGCCAGGCTGCGCGCGGCTGAACGGCTCAATTCAACACCGAAGGCCACGGAAGAAAGGCAAAAGGCGTAGCAAGCAGGAGGCTAAGGGGACGCCGGGCGTTTCTAAATTAAACACTGAAGGACACGGAAGAACACCGAACGAAATGAAAAGAAGGAAAAGGCGTGTCAGCGCGCCTGTCGGGCCCAGGAATCAAATTAGCTCTAACTTTAAGCAGATTGGAATGGTGGTTCTAATTGCGGCGGTTTTGTTTGTGTACATTTTGTTGATCGTTGAAACCGATATGCTTTCCACCGAAATTCAGGAACTCAAGAAAACGGAAAAGCGGATGTTAGATGAGAGGGAAGAGTTGCAAGCCCAGCAGGTTGGGCTTTCAGGATTCGGTAGAATAGAAAAGCTGGCAAAAGCCCTGGGACTCGAGCACCCTTCCCAGGGCAATGTCATTGAAATACCATCGGAATAAATGCAAAGAAAAGCAAGAAACAGGCGTCCTAAAGATTTTGCCAGCCGGCGTTGGCAAAGGTCTGCCAAGAAGAAGGCAAGCCATGCCTTGCGGCTCAATTTCGTCCAGTTCATTTTGTTCTTGTTCGGCTTTTTGTTGATCGCAAGGTCGGTGCAGATTCAGATTGTAAACCACGCGTATTATTCCCGGCTGGCCGAAATCCAGTACAACGACGAGAAGGTGTTGCCTGCGAGGCGCGGCCTCATCTACGACCGCAATGCCGTGGACCTGGCCTTGAACAAGCCTGGTTTTGACATTGGCGTAGACCCGAAATTTTTCACAGCAACCCCGGCGAATATTAGAAAGTTGAGCGAAATCCTGAACATGCCAGAAGCGCTCATTGCAAAAAAAATAGGCCAGGGCGGCGTTTTTGTGCCGCTCAGGAAGGGCGTGGACGACCCTGTGGCGAACGCTTTGAGAAAAACCGGCTTAAAAGGGATAACCATCGACGAAAAGAGTAGGCGGGTTTACCCGTTCGACGAAACTCTGGCCCAGGTTTTGGGCTTTGTAGACGTGGACGGCAAAGGATTGAGCGGCGTGGAGCTGACTTATGATCGGTATCTCAAAGGCCAAAATGGCTGGACGATCCTGCAGAAAGATGCCATCGGCAGAGACATCAGTGCCATTGAATCAGCCACCAAAGAACCGATCCGTGGAGATGATGTTACGTTAACCATCGACTACGTCTTGCAAACCATCGCCGAGGAGGAGCTGCAAGCGGCTGTGGCCAGGTTTCGTGCTAAAGGAGGCAGCGTGGTCATCACCCGTCCGCAAACTGGAGAAATCCTGGCTATGGCCACGTTTCCCACCTTCGATGCCAATCGCGCGCACCAATATCGGCCAGAGACCTGGAGAATTCGTTCGATCACGGACATATTCGAGCCGGGTTCGACCTTCAAAATCGTCACCATGATGGCAGCTCTGTCTTATGAGGTCAAAACGACCGATGACATTCTGTTTTGTGAGAACGGCAAATACAAGCTCTATGGGCACGAGATAACAGACGCGGAAAAACATGGCTGGCTGTCGTTTGAAAATGTGTTCATCAAATCCAGCAACATCGGGGCCGCAAAAATCGCGCAGGAAGTGGGAAAGAGGAAATTGTTTACGGCGGCCAGAGCTCTGGGCTTTGGCAATAAGACGGGCGTCGGCCTGAGTGGCGAGGTTTCGGGCATTCTCAAGAAGCCCACCGACTGGTCTGAATTTTCTCTGGCGGCTATTTCCTACGGTTACGAAGTTGCGGTGACGCCGCTGCAAATGGCCATGGCCTATGGCGCGGTTGCTAACGGCGGGCTTCTGATGCAGCCCCGGATCATCAAAGAAATCAAGAGCAGCCAGGGAAAAAGCATTCGGAAGTTTGAACCACGGGTGACCAGAACGGTGATGGCGCGACAAACAGCCAACACCATGGCCCGTATTTTTAAGAGAGTGGTTGCAGAAGGCACGGGCCGATTGGCAAGGATTCCCGGCTATGAAATTGCCGGCAAAACCGGAACGGCCAAAAAGCCCCGGCCAGACAAGCGCGGATACTCAAACAGGAAATTTGTCGCTTCGTTTGTGGGCTTTTATCCGGTACAACAGCCCAGGGTGCTGATTTCTGTTGTGATCGACGAGCCCTACCCTACCCACTCGGGGGGCAAAGTGGCCGCACCCACGTTCAGAAGAATTCTTGACAGAATCATAAAAATCTACAACGACCCGCCAGCAAATTACGGTGAGAAGTACACCATACAGGATCGCAAAAGCAAGAAAGTGCGCATGCCTGATTTCAAGGGAAGGCGGATAGATACCGCCTTGCAACTGCTGAAGTCGTTAAAAATAAAGTATCGAGTGGAAGGTGACGGCCCCATTGTTGTCAGTCAAAGCGTGCGCACGCCGTCCAGGTCAGGGGGCAAAGCGGTACTGATTCTGCACACCCGGGATGGAAAACAAGTCCACGAAGCCACAACCATGCCTGAGTTGGTCGGACTCACGGTCCGCAAGGCCATCTCACAACTGGCCATGCGAAATTTGGATGCCCGAATCGTCGGCAGCGGCAAAGTAGTCAGGCAAAAACCACAAGCCGGCGCAAAGATGAAGGTCGGAGCAAGATGTTTGCTGGAATGCAAACCCAAATTGAACGTCAGCTTGCTTGGAAAATAGTGCTCGAGGCAGGACAAATTGTTCGACGTTACTGAACCTTCGAGCTTTTAATTGTGGAAATCTATCCATGGATTTGACAGTTAGAGAGTTTCTTTCGATTAAACATTGCAGCTTCGGATTCCATGGCAATCCTGGCATTCTGGATGAAGCGGTGTCAGGGATTTCGATTGACTCCAGAAAGGTTTCAGCCGGTGAGATATTCTTCGCCATTCGCGGGGAGACCCACGATGGGCACGACTTCATCGGCGCAGCCTTCGAAAACAACGCCCAGGCGGCCGTGGTGTGCAAATCCTGGTGGACGAACTGCCCCGCTCATCTGGAGTCGAACAATTTCTTCGTGGTAGAAGACACGCTCGCAGCTTTGCAGGAAGCGGCACATTTCTACCGGGGCAAATTCACCTTGCCTGTGTTGGCCCTGACCGGCACCAATGGCAAAACCACAACCAAAGAAATGGTGGCCACGGTTCTTGGACAAAAGCACACCGTTTGCAAAACCAGAGGCAATCTAAACAATCACATAGGCTTGCCTTTGTCGTTATTTGCCCTGGATCAACAACAGGAGGTTGCGATTTTGGAGATGGGCTGCAATCATTTTGGCGAGATTGCCCGCCTGTGCGAAATCGCTGAGCCGCAATTCGGCCTCATCACCAATGTTGGTCATGGGCATTTGGAGTTTTTCGCAGACCTGGAGGGTGTGGCAAAAGCTAAAGCAGAGCTGTTCGAAAATCTGCACCCACCGGGCACTGCGTTCATCAATTTAGACGATCCGCTGATCAGCAAGTACGTGCCTGCAAACCTCAAATCAGTTACTTACGGCTTCAAGGAGGAAGCCAGGGTTTCCGGCGAGGTGTCGGGTGCTGACGAGCACGGGTGCTTTGCTTTTCGGGTAGAAAAGACGCCCATAAGGCTCAATGTACCGGGCAAGCACAACCTTTCCAACGCCCTGGCTGCGGTGGCAGTGGGCCTGGAGTTTGGCGTCAGTCTCAGCAAGATCAAGCAGGCTTTGGAAAATGTGGCCTTGCCCGGCCAACGTATGGAAATGTTTGAACGCAACAAAGTCAGAATCATCAACGACAGCTACAACGCCAATCCGGACTCAACAAGAGCCTCGCTGAGCGTTTTAAAGCAAACCCAATCGACGGGCAAAAAAATCTTTGTCTTCGCAGATATGTTAGAACTGGGCGAGCGCGCAACCCTGGAACATGCTGAAATCGGCAAGGCGCTTAAGGATTACCGGGTCGATGTGGTCTTGGCCTTCGGAGAATATGCCGAAGCAGCCGTGGCAGCGGCCAGAAAGGCCTCGAAAAAAATCGTGGCCAAACACTTTAGCGAGAAGACCGCTCTGGTCAAGGCTTTGAAGGAGCAAATCAAAGCGGGAGACGTCCTATTGGTCAAGGGTTCCCGCGGCATGAAAATGGAGGAAGTTTTGCAGAAACTGTTTGCTGAGTCGAAAATGCCATAAGGCTGCTAGAGCGCCAGGATCCGTGCTGACGGTCAGAAACTCGTTGCTGCAACAACAGCCGTAACCGACTCGGGATGACGCACAATTTGCTCTCAGGAAACGCTCCTTTTGAGCGGACTGACAGTTGCTTTTCTTAGAGCACAAAGGTAGTCGTCCTGAGTAGTCCCGACCGCTTTTTGGTCGGGACGTATCGAAGGGGGACAGCCGTCACCCCTCGATACGGTCACCTGAACAGTGGTGAACCACACGGGATGACTCGCACAGTGTTCTCTGGAAACGCACGCTTTTGCCGTTATTACAGCCTCCAGTGTCATTCTGGAGGAATCTTGCTGGCTGGCTGCACAGTGCGGAACTGGAACAAGATGCCTCCTGCATGACAGGGCTGGCTTTGGCGTTTCCGGCATTTAAAGCAAAGGAGGCCAATCGTTTTTTCTTGACTTTTGCAACTATATGTAGTATCTTATTACAATATAACCAACAATATATTGCCAAATGATCTACTATCTATTGTATCCGCTGCGTGAGTATATTTCGGGACTGAACTTATTCCGTTACATCACCTTTCGCTCCGCCTGGGCGGCGATCACAGCGTTGCTGATAAGTTTTATTATCGGCCCTTACATCATTAAGAAGCTGCGCCAGCACCAGATTGGCGAAGAGATTCGTTCCGACGGCCCACAAACCCATTTGAAAAAGGCGGGCACGCCGACCATGGGCGGGCTAATCGTCCTGGCGGCTGTCGTCATTCCTACCCTGCTGTGGGCAAGAATCGACAACATCTACATTCTGCTCATCCTGTTCTCCACGCTTTGGATGGGATTGGTCGGATTCGTGGACGATTATCTCAAAACGGTTAAGAAGGTGCCGCGAGGACTGGTGGCAAAGTACAAGCTCATCGGACAAATCACCCTGGGTGCCATTGTGGGATGCGTGCTTTATTTTGCACCGCAGTTTACCGGGATCAGTACTTTGAGCACGGTGCCGTTTTTCAAGAACTACGAAATCGATTTTGGCATTCTTTACATTCCCATGGTCGTTCTTGTGGTCACGGCGACCTCCAATGCCGTGAATCTCAGTGACGGCCTTGACGGTCTGGCCATTGGGCTGGTTGGTATCTCAGCGTTAGCCTGGGCGGCCATTGCCTATATTTCGGGTCGTGTGGATTTCAGCGACTATCTGAACATCATTTATCTACCCGGCAGCAGCGAGCTGACCATTTACTGTGCTGCTCTGGTAGGAGGGTCTCTGGGGTTTCTGTGGTACAATGCCTACCCGGCGCAGGTTTTCATGGGCGACACGGGGGCCCTGGCCCTCGGTGGGGCCCTGGGCACGCTGGCTATTCTGCTCAAGAAAGAACTGCTGCTGATCATCATCGGCGGCGTCTTTGTGGCAGAGAGCCTCTCGGTCATCGTTCAGGTGCTCTATTACAAGCGTACGAAAAAGCGGATTCTAAAAATGGCACCGGTTCATCATCATTTCGAACTCCTCGGCTGGGAAGAACCCAAGGTCGTCGTACGCTTCTGGATTGTGGCCATTTTGTTGGTTTTGTTCAGCTTGAGCACATTTAAAATTCGGTAAACCTCAAAAGTGCAAGTTAAGTTGAAAAATACCAATCAAAAATACGACTCCCTCCTACTGCTAATCGTCATCATAGTTTTGGTGTTAGGGGTGTTAATGGTTTACAGCGCAAGCTCTTTCAAGGCACAGGAGTTGTTTAAGCATAGCCGCTACTATTTGGAGAAGCACATTCTTAAAGTAGCCGTGAGCATCGTCGTATTGATCATCGCCATGGTGTGCGACTATCACAGATGGCTGAACACGTCGGTACCCTTTCTAATTGGCACGTTTCTAATCCTGCTCTACCTCTTGTTGGGACAGCATGAAATGGTGCGCAACAGCAGGCGCTGGTTGTTCATTGGCAGTTTCCAGGTGCAACCTTCCGATTTTGCCCGGATTGCGCTCATCATGTTCCTGTCTTCGTCGTTAGGAAAAGAGGATTCAAAAATAAAATCGTCGCAGCACAGTTTTCTCATCTACCTGGGTATTATTGGTTTGGTTGCATTCCCTATCGTGCTGCAGCCGGACGTTGGAACCGCCTCTCTAACCATCTTCGTAGCCCTGGTGCTGTTGTTCTTGGGCGGAGAAAAAATTGGGCGCTTGCTTTTGTTTGGGTTTTCGGCTATCCCCGCGTTTTTGCTCTACATCACCCAGGCTGGCTACCAGAAAAACCGGGTCACTGAATTCTTGGCTTCCCTCAAGGGGGAACATCTGGCCTGGCAAACCAAGCAGTCGCTCATTGCTCTGGGCAACGGCGGGCTCCTGGGCCTGGGGTTAGGCGAAGGGAAGCAGAAATATCACTTCTTGCCAGACCCGTTTACCGATTTCATCTATGCCATCGTGGGTGAAGAACTGGGGTTAATTGGTAGCATCGGCATTTTGGTTTTGTTCATGATCATCATTTGGCGCGGCTTTAAGATCGCGCACAACGCACCGGACACCCAGGGAATTCTGCTCGCATCCGGCATCGTCATCAGCATCGCGGTTTACGCGTTCACCAATGCGGGCGTGGTTTTGAATCTGCTACCGACAACCGGCATTCCCTTGCCATTTATCAGTTATGGCGGTTCTGCTTTGATCGTCAACATGCTGGGGGTGGGCATTCTGTTGAACATTTCTGCCCAAATTCGCCAAAAACGCAGACTGAAACCGATGGGCCGGTCGCTCGTCGGAGGCACATACTCAAACAGATATGGTTTCTCGTGAGACGATTAACGTCATCCTGGCCGGTGGAGGCACGGGCGGCCATCTCTATCCGGCTATCGCCCTGGCCGAGGAAATGCAAAAGCGCTGGCCGGTGCAGATCACGTTCATCGGCACCAGTTATGGCATCGAAGCCCAGGTGCTACCCAAAACCGCGTATGGCTTCAGAAGAATCTGGATGCGGGGGCTTCGTCGCAAGGTTAGTTTTGGGAATCTCTTATTTCCCGTGCGATTCCTGGTTAGTCTCATTCAATGTTCTTTGATAATGCTGACCACACGACCAAAAGTCATCATCGGCACCGGGGGTTATGTGAGCGGTCCACCTTTGGTCATGGGCCTGATTCTGGGCATTCCAACGGTGATTCAGGAACAGAACAGCTATCCGGGAATGGTCAACCGACTGCTTGGCAGGTGGGTTGATCAAGTGCATGTTTCCTATGAAGTTTCCCGTTCTTATTTCAAAAACCAGCCCAACACTTATGTCAGCGGCAATCCGGTGCGCGGCGATTTCAAAAAAGCAGACAGGAAGGCTGCCCTTGAAAAGTTCAATCTAAAACCGGGCAAAACCACCCTGTTCATCTTTGGCGGCAGTCAGGGGGCCCACGCCATCAACCAGGTGGTGCTGGACAGTCTCGGACGGTTGTTGCACCACCCTGCTCTGCAAATTCTGTGGGCAACGGGAAGGCCTGATTTTGAGGAGATTTCATCTCGAGCCACACCGTTTGCAGATAAAATTTCGGTGCAGTCGTACATCGACGATATGGTGTCCGCCTACGCAGCCGCTGACTTTGTGGTTTGCCGGTCGGGCGCCTCTGCCCTATCGGAGATTGCGGTTTGCGGCCTGCCGTCGATTTTGATTCCTTATCCGTATGCGGCCGGAGGGCACCAGCAATTCAACGCCCAGGCCATGGAACAAGCGGGCGCTGCCATCTTGATCCCGGAAAAGGAACTCGCACCAGAATTGTTCGCAGAGAAAGTACTGCAGTTGACCAGCAGCCCGGAGAAACGGGCGAAAATGCGCGCAGCGGCGTTGAACGTTGCCAAACCCACTGCAGCCAGAGATATTGTAGACAAAGTGCAAATTTTGTTGAACCCAAATAATCGAAGGAATCAAACCAAAACCTCATAATTGCTAAAAGAACAAACTACTGGCACGAACTAATCTCAGGGGAGGTTGGGATCATGAAAGTTTACTCGCATTATAGAAGGAAAAGCAGACACCGCAGAAGGCCGCACCTCAATATGAGGAAGGCAGGCGTGATCTTTTTCACCATAACCGCCGTGGTGTTGCTGCTCTTAAAGATTACCGACTGGTTGGGTGCTCAAGAAATGTTCAACTTAAAAAGTGTGAAAATTGAGGGCAACCGTTTTATTCCAAAAGCGGAATTGCTGCACTACGTGGCGCTGGACTCCCAGAAAAATATTTTCGATGTGAATCTGCGGCAGATCGAACAGGCTATTCTGCAGCACCCCCTGGTACAGAAAGTCTCGGTCAGCCGGCAACTGCCTGCGGTGCTGAAGATCAAAGTTTACGAGAAGCAACCGATCGCCATTCTCAATGATGCCGAGCTCACAGCCCTCGATCAATTTGGTAATCCGTTGCCCAGAGCAAATCCGAAACTCTTGCTCGACTTGCCCATCATATCCGGCATTCACAACAATTCGAGCGAATCCAATGCCTTAACTAAGATCCTTACATGGCTCAGATACCTGAAAAAGAAGCAATTCGCGCTTTACAGCCAAATATCAGAAATCTCATATTCTCAAAGCATTGGCCTGTACTTTTATCTGATCGAAAAAGCTGTGCCCGTATTTGTGGGCAAGGCATCTTTTGAGAAAAGAAGTGAAAACCTGGTCAAGGTTCTGAACCAATTAGGAGGCAATTTAAACTTAGCAAACATCGAGTACTTTGACCTGAGGTTTGATGGTCAGGTCATCGTGAAAGAAACTTCACGCAGTTAACTAATTTTTTACACTGGTGCAGGCTCTTTCTGGTAACGCACTTCACGGTGCTTCAAAGTTACCTGAGAGGCTTTCCGTGTAAAGGAGAGTGGTGAGCATTATGTCAAACTACATTACAGGCTTAGACATCGGGACCACCAAGATTGGCGCCATCATTGCCGAAACCAACGGCGATGGCTCCCCGAAAATCGTTGGGGTCGGCACGAGCCCATCGGAAGGCTTGCGACGGGGGGTCGTGGTTAATCTGGACAAGACGGTGCGCTCCATTCAAGCGGCCATTGAGGAGGCTGAGCGCATGGCCGGAATCGAGACCTGCGATGTTTTCGCCGGCATTGCCGGAGACCACATCCGCAGCATCAACGGACGCGGCGTGGTTGCGGTTGCCGGCCCGGACAACGAAATCACCCAGGGCGACATCCGTCGCGTCATCGACGCCGCCAAGGCGGTGGCCTTGCCAATCGACCGCGAAATCCTGCATATCTTGCCGCAGGAATTCATCGTCGATGACCAGCAGGGCATCAAGGATCCGGTGGGCATGTCCGGCGTACGGTTGGAAGCCGAGGTACACATCGTCACCGGCGCCATCACGTCTGCCCAGAACATCTATCGCAGCATCACCCGCGCCGGCATGCAAGCCATGGATTTGGTGCTGGAGCCGTTAGCTTCGAGCTATTCCGTGCTGACCGATGATGAAAAAGAGTTAGGCGTGATCATCATGGACCTGGGCGGTGGCACCACGGACCTGGCCATGTTCTTTGAAGGATGTATCCGACACACCTCCGTCGTTGGTTTGGGCGGGAAAAATGTCACCAACGATATCGCCCTGGGTCTAAGAACCCCGGTCGACCAGGCCGAACGAATCAAGATTGAACACGGGTGTGCGGTCCATCAGGACGGCGACCGCGACGAAACCATCGAAGTTCCAGGCGTCGGCGGCCGGGCACCGCGGCGCGTCTCTAAAGCGCTGCTGGTGGACATTATTCAACCGCGCATGGAAGAAATCCTGAGCCTGGCCTGTCGTGAAATGAAGAAATCAGACCACATCCACCTCATGACCGCGGGCGTCGTGCTGACGGGCGGCGGCTCCTTGCTAAAGGGCACCGTTGAGCTGGCAGAAGAGGTCTTCGACATGCCCGTCAAATTGGGTATTCCACAAGGATTTATTGGCTTGACGGATCTGGCCCAGAATCCGATTCACGCCACCGGAGTGGGACTGGTCATGTACGGCCTGAAACACAAGAACGAAGTCGATGAACTCTTCGGCAACAGCGAACATGGTATGTTCAAATGGGTCGTCGACAGGATGCGACGTTGGTTTGGAAGTATTTCCCTTAATAATTCCTATTGAGAATTATTTTTTCTAAAAACGATTGTGCCATTCATCCCAATATTTAAAGGAGACACAATGAATTTACGTTTTGCATTTGATGAAAAGCATTCACTGATGGCCAAGATGAAAGTGGTCGGAGTCGGTGGAGCCGGCAGCAATGCCATCAACCGCATGATCGAAGCCAAATTGGGCGGTGTGGATTTTATCGCGGTCAATACCGATTTGCAGGCGCTTGAAATGTGCAAGGCCAGCAGCCGCATCCAAATTGGCCGCTCCCTGACCAAAGGGCTGGGTGCCGGCGCCAATCCCGATGTTGGCAGGCGGGCCATTGAAGAAGACCGGGAAGCCGTCTTCGAAGCCCTGGCGGATTCCGATATGATTTTTGTGACGGCTGGTATGGGCGGCGGAACTGGCACCGGTGCGGCACCGGTAGTCGCGGAAATCGCCAAAGACCTCGGTGCGCTCACCGTGGGGATCGTGACCAAACCCTTCCTGTTCGAGGGACCCAAACGTTCGCAGCGGGCCGACGAAGGGATTTTGGAGCTTAAAGACCGCGTGGACACCCTCATCGTAATTCCCAACCAAAGGCTGCTTTCGGTGGTGTCAAAAGACACGCCTTTGAATGCCGCCTTTCAGTTAGCAGATGATGTTCTTCTGCAAGCAACCAAGGGCATTTCAGATCTCATCGCGGTCCCTGGCCTGATCAACCTGGACTTCGCCGATGTTCGCACCATCATGTCGGAGATGGGCGATGCCCTCATGGGTTCCGGCCTGGCAGAAGGTGAAAACCGCGCCATGGAGGCCGCGCACCAGGCCATCGCCAGTCCGCTCCTGGAAGACGTTTCCATTCAAGGGGCTTTGGGTGTTCTGGTTAACGTTACCGGCGGTGAAGATATGACCTTGCACGAAGTCAATGACGCGACTACGGTCATCTCTGAGGCAGCAGGCTCCGAGGCAAACATCATTTTTGGCGCCGTGATCGACCAACGCATGGAACAGGTGATGCGGGTAACGGTCATCGCCACAGGCTTCAAACACAACGGCAGATTGAGCTCCCTCAGTGGCTCAGCCAGACGAAATTTTGCCAATATCTTGGACCACCGGTTTGAAGACTTGGAGACCCCGACCTATCAGCGGCTGAATGAAGCCAGCAATGAAAAACACGAAGTTGAAAAAATAAAAGATGAGAGATGGGAAAAAATCAAAAACGAAGACTATGACATCCCTGCCTATTTGAGACGGAGGGCTGATTAAAGCGCCAGGCAAAAACCAAAAAAGATAGCACCCCAACCGATGCTATCTTCTTCAACTCGTTGAACGGTCATCATCAAACGACTTTTACCACACGGCCGCTCTTAATGCATCTGGTGCACACTAATATTCGTTTGACGCGACCATTAACGTTTGCACGTACTTTCTTGAGATTGGGCAGCCAGCGCCGCCGCGTGGTGTTGTGGGCGTGGCTCACGTTGTTGCCGACCATGGGTCCCTTACCGCAGATTTCACATCGTTTTGCCATCTATTCTCCTCAATTGGGTGTTAATCTTATTCATAAGTCTCAAATTAACAACGCCAATTATACAAAATATTAATCTAAAAAGCAAGCAAAACTTATTCTTCCACCTTAGTTCCAATAATCAGCTTCTTGACCCCACTTCGTTTGGCAATGTCCATAATCTGCACGACTTTGCCGTGGGTTGCGTCCTGGTCAGCCTTCAAGATCAACGCACCTTCCTTCATCTTCGGCAAAGCTTTAATTAAGCGATTCTGCAAATTCTTTATGGTCACAGCTTCATTATTTAAGTGCATGACTCCCTTTTTGTCCAGGAAAAGCGTGTAATCCTTCTGCTGCACCATGACCGAACTCTGTGCCTGGGGCAACTCCAGCTTTATGCCCGGCTGCTCCAGGAAAGTGGAAGAGACCATAAAAAAGATGAGCAAGAGAAACAGCACGTCAATCAACGAGGTAATATTTATGCCGACCTTGCGTTTCTTGGGTTGTTGAAATTCCATCTTTAGTCACCTAATAGATTGCTTGAAAAGAGGCTACTTTTTTTATCAGGCAAGAAGAATACTTCTCTATTTCTAAAATGCAGTCTTCTGCTTTGTTGGAAAAATAGTTGTAAAAAACCACAGCCGGAATGCCGATGGAAAGTCCAATGATGGTGGTAATGAGCGCTTCGGAGATGCCGCCTGCGAGGGCCGCAGCCTGTCCCACGCCTAACTCCGAAAGCACGTTGAACACTTTCAAAATACCGATAACAGTTCCCAACAGTCCCAGAAGCGGAGCAATACCGGCAATGGTTTCCAGGATGATCAGGCCGCGCCCTAAAGTTCTGATTTCCTGCCTGCCTTCATCCAACAATGCTTCCTTGATTTCCTCTTTGGGCAAATCACGATTGTCTAAGCCAACCTTGATTATATTTGCAAAAGGACCCTGATGCTTTTCACAGATGGACTTGGCCAGCCCAACATCCTCGGGGCCTTTTATGTTGTCCAGTACACTCACGATCTCCGGAATGATGACTTTCTTGCGACGAAGCGCCAGGGCCTTCTCGATCACGATGGCCAGTCCCAAGATTGAACAAACGGCCAAAGGGATCATCATAACCCCGCCTTTAACCAGGAATTGCCAAACATGTTCCATAACGTCTTTTCCTTTTTTTGTTAACGATTTACTTAATTATCTCGTAATAAAACTTCGCTGTAATCTCCAGATAAGGCTCCGGGAAATCCGCAGGCAACGGGGCAAAAGGCGCCGAGATATTAATGGCCTGAATGCTGGTTTCCTTCAGCGTTTCATGTCCCGTGTACTGAAGAACCTTTAGATCCCGCAACTCCCCATCGGGCATTATCTTGAATCTCAACAAAGTTTGCCCGGTAATCATTCCCAATCGATAGTAGGCGGCCGGTGGAAAGATGTTGGGTTCGACTTTGTGCTTTACGCCTAAGAGGTAAGGCGCCCACTCCCACTCGTAGGTGTTTAGCGAAAAGCCGGTCACATCCAAAGAGCGAGAATCCTGGTTGTCGTACTGAGGCCTGGGTTTATTCGCGCCGCTCCCCACCTTGGTGACTTTCTTCGGGTCTAAGAGGTATTCCCGTTTAAACTCGCGCGGATAAACATTGGCGGCCCACTTTTCCGTTTCGTCGGGTTTTTCCGTGGGGGTAGTCTCCTGGTTTGGCTTGAGATTGGCTAACTTGTCCAAAACGCCAGCCTCCCCGTCTGTGCCTGGCCTGTTGTAAACGTCCTTAATATCCAAATCTCCCCGAGAAAAGGCCTCGCCGATTTTCACATTGGGATCGCTTTCAAGATTTCTGGACAAAGTGTTCTTATCCGAAGCCAGTTGCGCATTTTTGTCCGGCTTTTCCACCTTGGCATCGTCAGGAGTCTCAACGATCTCTCTGGCCTTTTTCGGTTGCTCAAATTCAAAAACGAGGGGTGGCTCGTCCTGTTTTAGCTTGGTGTCTTTGGAGCTAAAGAAAACAAAATCGTAGCTCAAACTCAAAATAAGGAGAAAAAGAAGATGCAATAATATAGA
>JBHHYI010000079.1:0-19030 GCA_046757525.1 bacterium
AGAGAAGGCTGTGCGAGTCATCCCGAGTAGGTCACGGCTGTTCAAGTGACCGTATTGAGGGGTGACGGGCGTCGCCCTTCGATATGTCCCGACCAAAAACGGTCGGGACTACTCAGGACGACTCCCTTTGGGCTCAAAGAGAATCAACTGTCGTTCCGCTTCAAAAGAGCGTTTCCTAAAAGTAACACGGGGCGCGATTTGGGCGAATGCGTTGCGTCCATTACGGTTGAAAAAGCGACCGGGATCGGAAAAAATTGTGGCATAAGAACGAATTATTCTTATCTTTAAGTCCATTACCATTCAAAAAGCGGAGGAATTTATGAGGCGTCTGAGACAGAAACTGTTTGTTGGCCTGTTGCTTTTGGGTTGCCCGTGGGCGATCGAAGCACAGTCTTTAACTCGGCTGGAGGTTGCCACAATTATGCAGGAGCCGAAAGAATGGATGGGGTCATTTCCCAGGGATCCATTTTGGTCGGAGGATGGCAAGTGGATTTATTTTTACTGGAATCCAGAAGGAGCCGACTCGGACTCGCTCTACAAAATTTCACCTGACGGGACCCAGGCGGAAAAACTTTCCTGGGAGGAACGTTGGCGTCTGCCCACTGCACGGGGAGAGTATTCGCGCGACTATCGGTACAAATTGTTTGTGCGCAATGGCGATGTGTTTCTTTACGACATCCGACGCGCCAGGCTATTGCAGATCACCAATACCAGTGAGAAGGAATCCCGGGCTCGATTCTCCCAGGATGAAAAAACCGTGGTCTATCAACAAGGGTCAAATCTCTTCCGGTGGGAAAGAGCTACGGGCGCAACGGTTCAGATCATCGACTTTCGCAAGGGAGAAAAGCCAAAAACTGAGCCTGAAGCCAAAACCGAGGAGGAGAGATTTGTCAAAGACGAAGAAATGTCTCTCATTGCCGTCCTGCGTAAGCGGAGAGGGCTGCGCGACCGTACGCGTTCAGCAAAAGAGCAGGAGAATAAGGGCCGCCCCGCTAAAGTCTATGTCGGAAGCAAGAAGGTCGAGATTCCGACCCTTTCTCCCGACGGCCGCTTCGTCACCTTGCGCTTGCGTGACAAAAACAGCTCGAAGAGAACCATGGTGCCCGACTACGTCACAGAGAGCGGCTTTACAAAAGAGTTGAAGGCCAGAAGCAAAGTAGGGTCTCCCCGGGCTTCCTCTCGCTTTGCCTTCGTCGATCTCGAACGCGATACCTTGATCTACTTAAGCGCTGACAGTCTACCTGGAATCTATGACACCCTGGCTTTCACAACCGCTGCGGAAAAGCGCCAAAAAACCAAAGCGGATTCAACCACCGGGGAAAAAGCCAGGGAGGTGGTTTTTCACGGACCTTTTTGGAGCAAAGATGGCCTGCGGGCCTTTGTGGTAATCGTTTCAGCGGACAACAAAGATCGCTGGTTGGCCACTCTGGATCTGCCTTCCGGTCGCTTACACGCCTTCGAGCATCAGCATGACGATGCCTGGATTGGCGGGCCTAATATTTTTGGCTACAGCTCTCCGGGTCTGGTGGGCTGGATGCCGGACAGCAAGCGCGTCTATTTTTGCAGCGAAGAAACCGGTTACAGCCATTTGTACGTTAGCGATCCTGAAACTGGCGAGAAAAGGGCGCTTACTCAGGGCAACTTCGAGATCTACAATCCCAGGATTGCACGCGACAAAAGGCACTGGTATTTTGCTTCCAACCAGGTGCATCCCGGCGAAAGGCATTTTTACCGCATGCCCCTTGAAGGCGGCGCTTGGGAAAAGCTTACCAACAAAGCCGGTCGTAACGATGCCGTGGTGTCACCAAATGGTAAGTGGCTGGTCGTCAGGCACTCCTATATGAATCAGCCTCCGGAGCTTTTCGTGCAACGGGCGCGTGCGGGTGCCGAAATGCGTCGCCTGACCCTTTCAACCAAAGCACTGTGGCGCAGCTATCCCTGGCGCGAAGCCGAGATTGTGCGCATTCCGGCGCGAGATGGAGCAAAGCCTTACGCGCGTTTATACCGTCCAGAAGAACCCAACGGCGCGGCGGTGATCTTTGTGCACGGCGCAGGCTACCTGCAAAACGCGCACAAATGGTGGTCGAGCTATTTTCGCGAGTACATGTTCCACAATCTGCTGGCGGATCGGGGATTTACCGTGCTCGACATCGACTACCGGGGCAGTGCCGGCTACGGCCGCGATTGGCGAACCGCTATTTATCGCTTCATGGGCGGCAAAGATTTGGACGACCAGGTAGACGGCGCCAAATGGCTGGTTGACGAATTGCACATCGACCCCAAACGCATCGGCATCTACGGGGGTTCCTACGGGGGATTCATCACCTTCATGGCCATGTTTACCATGCCGGACGTGTTCGCCGCAGGTGCTGCACTCCGGCCGGTAACCGACTGGGCGCATTACAACCATCCGTACACATCGAACATTCTCAATACGCCGCAGGCTGACTCCACAGCTTACCGGCGCAGCAGTGCCATTTACCACGCCGGAGGTCTCAAAGGTCGTCTGCTCATCTGCCACGGTATGATCGATACCAATGTCCATTTTCAGGACACCGTGCGCCTGGTGCAGCGACTCATCGAGTTGGGCAAGACCGATTGGGAGGTAGCGATCTATCCTCTGGAAAGCCATGGGTTCAAAGAGCCCAGTTCCTGGACCGATGAATATGGGAGGATTTTGAAGCTGTTTGAAGAAACGCTGTTGTAACGGCGACGGGTTGCGCATTTGTGGACAAGCTGCTCTGGGGCGGAGCAAACAGCTTAGTTTTCTGTCAATCAGTTGGCCGCCTGACCGAGCAAGGGACAGTCTCGAAAGAAGTGATTTTAGTAACTCGGTGGTGTGATGACGGCAATCAGTTCCACTTCTTCGTCGGTGATGTTTTTGATGGTGTGTACCATGTCGCCACGGAAATGAATGGAATCGCCTGACTCGATAATGTGGGACGTTCCGTCTAACGTCACCTGAATGCAGCCTTTGATGACGAAAATCAGTTCCTCGCCCCCGTGCTTGTATCCGCCTGGAATGTTTTCATGCCCGGGTTTTGGGTGGGTTAGGATTACCTTTAATTTGGAATCCATGATTCCTGTGGTCAAGGACTCGATGTAGACTTGATTCTTCTGGTCTACAATTAGCGGACGCTCGTTTTTTCTTACGATCGCAACTTTTTTGCCATTTCCCGGTTCAAAGAAAATACTCGTTTCCTGTCCTAAGGCTGAAATGAGTTTAATCAGGGTGGCCAGGGTTGGGGAGGTCAGTTCGCGTTCAATCTCAGAGATTTGTGTTGTTGATACCCCCGACTTCTGCGATAATTCCTTTAAGGTGAGGTTGTTTTCTTTTCTTAAATCTCTTAGCTTTTTGCCTACATTAAATCTGTGTGGCATGAGCTGTTGCTCCTGAGTTAAACACCAGAAATCCACAAGAAAAAAAGGAGACTGTTAAGGTAAAATAGCAAGATTTGGATTGTACTAAGTTATACCACTTCTTTTTTTGTTTACGTTTTGTAATTTTTAACTTGACATTATACTCTTTTTGCTTTATATTTGTTCCTAAGAAATCCGGTATAGCGGAAAACTTATGATATAGCGGATTTCATCAACCCATCGAAGAAACACCCTGTTCTATCATTAGAAAATCATCTTTTCAGACATGTAAATCTCGTAGACAAATAGTTTTCGAGTCTTTTTCACGAAGTTACCTTTTTATTCAAAAAGTCTGCTAATAATATCTTTTAGGAGGGCGTCTGATGAATGCTTACCGTTTTTTTGCCTACTTGAAGGTAACATTGCTTCTTCTTCTCTTTTCACTCATGGTTTGGAGTTGTGGAGAAGGTCCCACTCAGGTAGATGTCCAGGGGAAGAACGATCCCCCCGATACGATAATATCGCAAAAGTCGTTGAAAAAAGTGCCTTTGGATACCGACTCAACGGGAGCCATCATAAACTTGGACCTTTTCATTTTTACCATCAGTTACAGCGGCACGGATTTAGATGGTAAGGTTGACAGTTTTCAGGTGCGGGTCAACGACGGTCCCTGGTCGCCATTTACCGTCAAGACCACGGCTTCGGACACTGTTTCGTTCGATTCTCAAACGGCTACCAACACGGTGTTTGTGCGCGCTAAAGACGAGCAGGGAGATGTGGATCCCACACCAGCTTCGGCTGAATTTTCGCTAAGCGAAATTGAGGCCAACGCTCAGCCAACCACGGCCTTTGAGTCGGGGCCGGCCAACGGTGCCACGACCAGTGCCGGCGTGCAATTTGTTGTTGCCGGTACCGATGCGGATGGCCAGGTCGTTGAGTTTTCCTTTTCAATAGATGGAGGCGCTGCCAGTTCAATTGCTGCGGATTCCGATGGTAAGACCTTAATTGAATTTAGCGAAGCTAAGGGCAATCTGTTATCCCTGGGGAATCATACAGTTTCCGTACAGGCAATTGACAATTTAGGCGGTATGGATGAGACGCCGGAAACCCGCAGTTTCTTCGTTTCTTCGGGATTCAAGCCAATCATCCAATTCCAGGCCGGTCCTGCGGACGGCGGTGGCTGGTTCTCCGATGTCGACGTCTCTTTTGCCTTTAGTGCTGAATTGAGTTTTTATAGCGGGGCATTGTTGGGATTTTCCTGGGCGTTTGATGATTCATCCACAGGTAATTTTACTGAATTCTCCACCGACGGCCTGGCTTCAATTCCTGGCGCCACCGTAACCGAAGGCGAGCATTTCTTCGTTTTGCGGGCCAAGGATCTCGCGGGCAATCTTTCTCAGGCCGTTGTCCGATTTTCCGCTGCCAGGGCCTCCCTGGATCAAGGCATCATTATCATTGACGATTGTAATTTTTCTGAAAACGAAACATTAGAGGCCATATTTGCAGCTTCTGGCCATCCTGTTGCCCGTTATTGGGACTTCGACGGCGACGCGGCTAATGGCCACCCAAAGGATGATCTTTCGATTTGGACTCCGAGTGTACTGGGCAGATATTCAACCGCGGTTATTTTTACTGACAATTCACCAACGGCATTTGCCAATGGAATACTGCTCGGGGCGTATGTCAAGGCTGGTGGAAACCTTTGGTTGACCTCTTATAACTGGTCCGTCGCCAGCAGTGGCTTTCTAAGCGAAATAGCGGGAATCGTTGCTGTTTTTAATAACTTTGAGTCTGCTGGAATTACTGGCGTAAACGACAGTTGGGCCAACCCCTGGGGCAACACCGTCAACTCTGCTTTTGATGGGATTACCATCGACTTTACCGGCAGCACCAGCCTCGTTGAAATCCTGCGGCCCGGCGGTAGTGCTGAGGCCATTTTTCAGGCGACAGATGGCAGCTTCCCGACATTTCCACGTGGGGTCTTTATGCCTCATCCAGCCCCGTGGGGAAAAGTGGTTTCCTGGGGACATTCTTTAAGAAGAACCGCTGCCAATGACCCTCAGTTACAGGCTGCAGCGGCAATTATCTTAGGAGATTTCTTCGGAGAATAATGATCTTGCAGAAGGAATCTCCAGAGATTCCTTCTGGAGAGTTGGGTCTAAGCATGCACCCACTCAAACATCGACACCAAGTAAGTCTGAAAATCATTAGGTCATCCATTAAGGAGGGCGGAAAATCATGAATCTTTTTATACGCAAACGCTTTGCAAATTTTCTGATCGGATTTCTGTCGCTAAGCGCATTTCTTATCTCTTGCGCCGATGATGATCCAAATATCGCACGATTCGAGCAGAATTTGACGGTCGAAATTATTGCTGGCCCGCACGATGGCAGCACGTTGCTAAATAATGAATTCTTCACTTTTGAATGGCGTGCTCTCGGTGGCGGTGGCGGTGTGACTTTCGACATTCAACTTTCCGGGGTAGACGCCCAGCCGATTTCCACCACCGAAACTTCAAAGACCTATCCTGGACAACCCGAAAACAGCTACACCTTTACGGTAACTGCCAGGTCAGGATCCGAAACCGCCAGTGATTCCAGGACCTTTAGCGTGGGACCAAACCTGGGTCCGCCAAATGTCGTGATTACCGGGGCCCGCGGCAGTGCTTCTTCTGGAGGTAGTGGCGTAACGCCGGCGTACGCGCCCGGACAATCGGCATTTTTCAACTGGAGCGCCGAAGACGTCGACAAATTTGGCGAAGTCGGGGGTTTCCGTTGGAAAACCACTGACTCTGAGTCCTTTAATGAATTTTCTTTAGCCACCGTTGCTGGTTTTGAAGTACCCGCAGCTCCCGGCGTTTACACCTTCACGCTGGAAGCCAAGGACAACGCCGACGCCGTCGCTACTGCGACCATTAATTATGAAGTCAAATCGCCCACCATCCTGATTTTGGATGATAAGCCACAAGGAAGCGTTTTGGATGAAATTGATGAAGACAACTTCTACAAGGGTATTTTTGAAGGCTTTTCTTTTGCCACCTGGGATGTAACGGAACGGGGCATTCCCGCCGCTGCAGATTTGTCCGGATTTGATGTGGTGGTGGTTTATAGCGGCAGCGGTTCAACTATTTGGCGAACCATTGGTGCCGACTACCCTGAAACGCCGGTGCAGTTGTCTGAATTTGTGGATGGCGGCGGCCGGCTCTGGGTTATGGGACAAGGCATCATGGAAGATGTGGCTCAGTCAAACAGCCACGACAATCCGCCTGATGCCTCTGAGTTTGAAGTTGTTTATCTGCATCTGGCACCCGCCACAGGGGATTCGGCAACCGACGCCTCCCGAGTTTGGGCGCGGGCTGGGGCCTTCTCTGGCGATTTTAAATTCAGTTTTGCTGACGACGTTTTGGGCGATCCGGTCAATTTCCCGCGCATCACCATCGACGTGCAATCCGGAGATGTGGAAAATATCGTGCCCGGCGATGGTGCGGAAATTATCTATCAGGGCAAAGGGGGTCTGGGAGACTTGATCGGTGATGTTGCTTTGCGATTTCCTTCAGGAGGTTCAAATACACAGCTCGTATTTCTGACATTCCCATTGTTCGAGAATAGAAACGTCAAAGCGAGCTTTGTCAGCTCGCGTGCCTTGGCACAAGAGATTATGAGAGAAATGGGCCAATAACTGAGGCAGTAAGTTCGTTTCCTGGTCTTCAATTAAACCTTCAATAAGGAGCAGTCGTTATGAAAAACTTAAAGTCATTAACACCGGTTGTTCTAACTCTTTTGTTTGTTGTTGGATGGGTCTTTTGTTTGCAAGGCAATGCTTTTGCAGGCACCACCGGCAAAGTTGCCGGACGCATTACCGATGCCGAGACCGGCGAGCCTTTGCCGGGAGTCAATGTCATCATCCACGGGAGCACCCTGGGGGCGGCAACGGATTTGAATGGCTACTACACCATCTTACGCGTCCCGCCCGGCAGATATAGTGTTGAGGCCTCCATGGTCGGCTACAAAAAACTCACCAAGACTGATGTGATCGTCAATGCCAACTTAACAGCCAGCGTTGACTTCCAATTGGCAATCACCGTAGTGGCCGGCGAAACCGTGGTGGTAAAAGCTGAGCGCCCCATGGTGATCAGAGATCTGACTTCCTCCTCCACACGGGTCCAGGCAGCAGAAATAGAAGATATACCCGGCGTGAACTCGGTGACCGACGCCATAACGCTCATGCCCGGCGTGATCGGAGATGGCGAGGATATTCATGTCCGCGGTGGCCGTTCCGGGGAAGTGGTTTACATGATCGATGGGGTTGCGGTCAACGATGCTTTGTTTAACAACGAAGTCATCAATGTCAACAAGTATGCCATCGAAGAGGTGGAGCTGCAAACCGGCGGTTACAACGCTGAATACGGCAATATTCAGTCCGGTGTGGTCAATATTGTGCCGCGCACGGGTGGGCAGAAATACTCAGGTCGAATTGCCTATTTTACCGACGATTTTGGCAGCGGTGATTTTCCGGCAGACATCCTCAGCAGTCTCAGCCCAAATGAACGCGTGGCCCTCGATCCGCGCAAGACCTTTAAGCCGCGCGGTACGGGTTTGCGTGCCAACTCCTTCAATACGGACCGGTGGGAATTCAACCTGGGTGGGCCGGAGCCGCTGACCAATGCCATTTTGCCAGCTTTAGGCCTTAAGAGCTTAAAAAACAAGGTTACCTTTTTTCTCTCCGCTACCGCAGAAATGTCCGATGGCTATCTGCCCAACGAAAATCAGGATGCTGATCCGACCCACTTCGATGAAACTTTTCAAAAAGCCCAGGATATCCAGGAACCGGGCGAAGCACCGGTGACCACGTTTTCGAATCCGCGGAAAGTGGGCCATCCGTTCAAGAGCGATTTTCTTGGTCTGTTCGACTTTGGTGGCCGCTTTTCTAACAACCTGACCCTGAGCGCAACAGTCAATTACAACCCGGGCGCTAACTACAAAGCCAGCGTAAGTTTTGTGGGTTCGAAATTCTGGCAGGATGATTACCGCCACACCTATAAATTTCAGCCCACTCACACGCAGCAATTCGAGGGCGACAATACCAGTACGGTGTTTAACTGGGTGCACAACTTATCGTCCAAAACATTTTATCAGTTTAAATTCGGGTACTTGAGAAATACGCGAGTTCAATATCCCGGAATAAGAAATGGCATCCGTTTGACGCCGGTATTCATGAACAACCGGATTGAAGGATTAGCCGGCGTGGATCCGGATCTGTTGGGCGATGGCGACGGCGATGATGAATTTTTCAACGACGCCTTTTTCGCAGAACACCCGGAATACGAACCTTTCAGAGATCAACTTTCCGGTTTTTTCAGAACGGGCTACAACGGGGACAGCACCTGGTCCACGCACAAAACCCAGACCTACACGGTAAAATTGGATGCTTTGAGCCAGGTGAATCGTTTTAACGAGGTCAAAGGTGGATTCGAATGGAAGTTCAACAACCTCAAGCAGCAGCGCATCGACTTTGGCGGCAACAAAGCGCCCCAGCGCCGCATCGATCCACCAGACGACGGTCCCTTCATCACCTCAGGCGCTTTGCGTGATTTTTACGATCGTGAACCAAACACCGCCTCTGCGTATCTGCAGGACAAAATAGAATTCCAGTCTCTGGTTGTTAACGTGGGATTGCGCTTCGACCTTTTTGATCCGGGCTCCGAGGTATTTGAAACGCCATCGGCACTGCTGGCTGAAGGGGAGGAAAACCAGGTCGTGAACGACAAGACCTACCTTTCCCCAAGACTGGGCATTTCGCATCCAATCACCGACCGCAGCACACTTTACTTCTTTTACGGCAGGTTCGTTCAAATTCCGACTCTGAGCGAGCTTTACCGTCGTCAAAATCGTTTCCGGATTTTCCAAAATCAGTTGAACACTTTTGGCAATCCCGATCTCAAGGCCGAAGAAACCACGTCCTACGAAGTTGGTTTTGATCACCAGTTGACCGATGTCTGGAAGATCGGCGTCACGGGCTTCTTCAAGACCAAAGATAACCAGATTAACCTGGTAACCCGGGGTCCGGAGGCCGCCCCGTTCCGTGAATTAGAAAATACAGATTTTGGCACCGACCGCGGTTTTGAAATCGAGCTGATCAAGCAATTCAGCCATTACTTTGCTGCCAATATCAACTATACGATCTTGTGGGCGAACACCCGCTCCTCCTCCTTTGATCGCGGTATCGGAGCCCAGGGGGTCGCTGCTTTTCCAAACCTGAAAGAAGTACCTGCGGACTGGGACCAGCGCCATACGGTGAACGCCAACCTGACCTTTGAAATTCCCGCCGGTCAGGGATTTCGGTTCCTGGGTACTACGGTAGACCGCATGGGTCTGAATGTCTTTATCCGATACGGCAGCGGCTTGCCTTTTACCGTCGATGAGAATGCAGACCCGACGGCCACGGAAAATGCAGAGCGACTTCCTTATTTTCTCACCGTCGACTTCCGGTTTAGAAAGGATTTTCGGCTGGTGAGCAACCTTTTAGCCAGCTTTTATGTGGACGTGTTCAATCTGTTTAATCGTCGCAACGTTTCCTTCTTGGTCGCTGATGAACAACACAGTTGTATAGACTGTACGCTTACGGATCCAGTGACTGGCGAAACTACTGTTAAGCATTTCGATCACGGCAATCCTGCTGGAAACGGAACTGCCAGAGATTTGAATCCGGAGCAGTTCTTTGCTCCGCGTCAAATCCTTTTAGGATTTGGATTGCGGTTCTAAGTAATTCTAATTCATGCAATCGAACAGATAATAATATCTTTAGGAGGACTATTCCCATGAAAGTGAGCTTAACGCTGCGGCGATTGGGATTTCTTGTCACTTTATTTCTCATCATGTGTGGAAATCTATTCGCGCAATTTGAAGACCGGTTCATCGATTCGAAAGTTCATAGGAACGGGAAGCTTTGGGTGGGGGTAACCAACTTTGGCCAATTCGGAACCGACGCCGGGCGCGGCGCGGTCTGGCCCGGCACCGATCAGGCCTTGAAAGAAGCCCAGTTCATCAACCGCGGTGGTATGTTTCTCGGCGGCATCGTTCCTTCCAACGAAATGACCGGTCCCGATTTGAACGCTCCCGGGGATTTGGATACCCTGGTTGCCGAAGGTCCGTCAGCCTGGAGCGTGGTTGACTTCCGCGAAATGTTCGCCCATTATCCGGATGAACGGTCTGCCATCAAAGTGCGCTCCACCTTGCGAAATAGCCCCTTCTTTAGCCCCAATGCGGTTTCGGAAGAGGATTTCATTTCCGTATATACGGATACTTTCTTGAGTGTTAAGGGTTTTCAATTTGCACCACCAAAACATCAACGCGCCCTTGGAATCGAGGTTGAAGAGAAGAGCTACCAATTCAGCCTTTCTTTTGCCGAAGATATCGTCTTTTTTGACCTGGTGATTCGCAATATTGGCAAAAACTACATCCGCAATTTTTACGCCGGTTTTTTTGCTGACAATGACATGGGTTGTATCGGCACAGCCGACTTCAGCCAGCAGGATGACGCCAGCGGCTTCATGGCAGTGAATTCTACCGGTGACACCGTAAACACGGCCTGGGTGGTTGAGCCCGATGGCGATAACGGCTGTATGGCCGGGGTAATCGGAGTGCGGGTGCTGCGACCCACAGAAAGGGAAGGCCAGGTGTCTTTTAACTGGTGGATGAGCGACACCGAAATCAGCTCCAAAGACGATTGGGGCCCGGTGACAGCCAACGTCCGCACCGGCGACCCCAATAACCGCGACCCCATCGGCAGCCCTGAAACCGATCCGGAAAAGTACGTTTTGTTGAGCAATGGTTCCTTTGACGAACCGCAGTTCAACCCGGAGACTTTAGAGTTTGATGCTAATATTCCTGGAGGGGCTACTCCTAACGATAATTCCAGATTCTTGATTTCCTTTGGTCCGTTAGGCAGCAGGGATTCTACCATTACCGATCCCAGCGATCCCATGTTTGGCCAGACCGTCAAAATCTTTGCGCCTGGAGATTCCATTTTGTTTACCTACGCGGTCATCGGCGGCGAAGGCGACCCCGCGGTAGCCCAGGCGCTGGGAACTTTTGATCCGGCCGCATTTGATGATTTGGGACAAAATGCCAAAATAGCTGGCATCATGTTCGACAATCCCGGTTTCGACACCGATGGTGACGGCTTTGCTGGCGACGACATCGACGGCGACGGCATCATCGATACCGGTGACGGTGTGCCCGATTTCCGCGGACCGCCACCGCCACCCGCGCCGCCTCTCACGGTCATCCCCGGCGACCGCACCGTCACGCTGGATTGGTCCGCAGCCGATCCCAACAGCCCAGGCTACGACCCGGAAGACATGACCTTGCCCTTGAATTTTGAGGATCCTTTTATTTCGGATAATCCGGACACTCCGGAAAATGAGAGCAAGGATTTTGAGGGCTTTCGCGTTTTGCGCAGCACGACGGGTAATTTGGGCACATTTGAAACCTTGGCGGAATTCGACTTGGCAGGCAACGATTTTGGCCGAAATACAGGCCTGGAGTTCAAGTATGTGGACCACGTTCCCAACGGCGAGGAATTTGTTTATGCTGTGGTTTCTTTCGATCGTGGCGCGCCTTCCCTGGGTATTGAAACCCTGGCCACAAGCCCGCTTATCAACGGCACCAAAGTGGCCGCTTCGCCGACGCCCAGCGCCAGCTTTTTCAAAGACAAAAGGGTGTGGGTGGAGCCAAATCCTTACATTCAAAGGTCAGGATTCGAGGATTTCACTCTTACAAACAGTGTCATTATCGACAATTTTCGCGAGCTACATTTTGTCAATTTACCTTCGAAGTGCACCATTAAGATTTTTACCGTTGATGGCGATCTGGTTCAGACCGTTGTGCATGACGATCCCAATTCTTCGCGAGAAAAGTGGAATCTACTGTCGCGAACCAGCCGCCCCATCGCCAGCGGCATCTACATATTCTCGGTTGAGACCGATAGCGGGGACCGGCAGATTGGCAGATTTGTCGTGATTAAGTAAGAGCCATTATTCAATAGACATTACTCGAGACAGAATGAAGGAGGAATTCTCCATGAAAAAGAAGATTTTAGGCAGGACGACCATTGTGGGTTTGTTTTTGCTCGCTCTCACGGTTCCAGCAGAATTATTAGCTCAGCGAAGTCCGCAGGAGGGATTTTTGGGAGGGAGTTCCAAGGTCGGTACAGCAGCCGCTCAGTTTTTGCAAATTGGTGTCAGTGCGCGTGCCACGGCTATGGGGGGATCATTCGTTGCTCTGGTAAACGATGCCAGTGCCGCCTATTACAATCCCGGGGCATTGGCCATTATCGAAAAGCGCCAGGCCATGTTTAATCATACCACCTTGCCGGCCGGACTGCGTCATTTTTTTGCCAGCTATGTGCAACCGGTTTCCAGAATAGGCACGTTTGCACTCAGTTTTATCATTCTGACGACTGGCGATATTCCGGTGACCGTCGCCTTTGAAGGCCCTACCGGTGAAACCTTTAGTGCCAGCGAATCGGCTATTGGCATCAGCTATGCCAAAAGGCTCACCGATAAGTTTTCGGTGGGTGGCACAGCCAAGCTGATCGCTGAGGATTTGGCAGGCTTTACCGATCGCGTGGTCGCCTTTGATTTGGGCACGCTTTACCATACCGGTTTCCGGCAGTTGACTCTGGGTATGGCTGTTTCCAATTTTGGTCCGGACATCGATTTTGGCACCGAAAAGGATGCTGCTGGCAACGTTGTTTTCGATGGCGAATCCGCCCAATTGCCCATCACGTTCCGGTTTGGCATTTCAGTGGACGTGTTGAATAGAAGGAACTCCAAAGTTATGGTTGCCGGCCAGTTGGTGCAGCCAAACGATAATTTGCGCTATGAAACAATCGGAATCGAATACAGTTACTTTGACACGATTTTCCTGCGGGGGGGATTCAAAGTTGACGAGGAGAATGACGAGGATGTGATAGGCAATAGCACCGGGTTCTCGGAGAATTTTTCAGCCGGCGCCGGGGTCAAAGCCTCTTTCAAGCAATTTACCGGCAATTTTGATTTTTCCTGGGTGCACCAGCAGTCGTTGAACAATTTGTTGCGGTTCTCCGTGTTGCTGAGCTTCTAAGAAACGCTCCTTGAGTTGGAGTGCAAAATCAGCGTAGCGTATTTTGCAACGGAACGCTCCTGTAAAAAAATACGTCCTGCGGAGTGATTTTTACACTCCACCCACGTTTCTTACGAATAAAACGACCCAACTGGTCGTTGGTGCTTCCAAGAAACGCTTCGGTCGTTTCTTTCGTGTAAAAGCACACAAAGCGTGCACAGAGCTTTTAGCAGGCGGCACCAGAACATCATTGCCGCAGGAGATTTCTTTCTCTTCATCTCGACAAATACCCATAAGCATTCTTATGGGTATTTTTTACTGTTGGTTGTCTAATTCACACCTGGGAGCAGTCTTATGAAACCCAAGTTGGCGATTTCTGTCGTCCTGTTTGTTAGCTGGGTTGCCTTAAATTGTAGCAGCAATTCAACCGAAAATACCGCACAGCCTCCTGGCGCAGATCTGGTCATGCTCGAGGCAGACAATCCCAAGATTACAGACATCGTTGAGCAAGTCGATCTGGATTCTCTCAAATCCACCATTGCCACCCTGGTAGGATTCTTTACGCGGCACACCAATTCCGATACCCTTTCCGAAACTGAGGGCATCGGGGCCGCGCGGCGCTGGGTGTTTAACAAATTTCAAAATATCAGTCAGGAAAACGGGGGCAGACTGAAAGTGTCGTTTCATACCTTTGAAGCGACGATTCGAGGCGTCACTGGACGGCACCGGAATGTGGTGGCAGAGCTTCCCGGGACCGTGACACCTGAAAAAAAATATCTCGTAAGTGGGCATTTGGATTCGCGAAATCGCGACCTGGACGATGCCGTTAATTTTGCTCCTGGTGCCAACGATGACGGCAGCGGTGTGGCAGCGGTCCTGGAGTTGGCCAGAATATTCAGTCAATTTGAATTTGAGTCGACAGTGATTTTCGTCGCCTTTACCGGTGAGGAAGAGGGCTTGTTTGGCAGCCGGGCTTTGGCGCGCGCGCTGCGACAAGAGAATGTTGACATCGCGGGCATGGTCACCAACGACATCATTGGAAATATCGTGGGGGGCAGCGGCAAGGTTGACAGCCTCAGTGTGCGCTGCTTTTCCGATGAGCCGACAGATTCTCCCAGCCGACAATTGGCGCGTTACATTAAAGCCCAGGGTGAGGCCTATTTGCCTGGCTTTACGGTCAACTTGATTCCCAATCGAGACCGGCCCGGGAGAGGGGGCGATCATTTCGGTTTCAACGAGCAAGGCTACCCCGCAGCCCGTCTGACTGAACCCGAAGACAATTTGCAGCATCAGCACAACATGGACGACCTGCCCGAATTCATGGCTTTCTCCTACTTTACCAGGGTGGTCAAGGTCAATGCGGCTTACTTAGCAAGCCTGGCAGACGCTCCCAAAATTCCGCTGAACGTGCAGGTTTCGGTCCTTGCAGATGGGCAGCGTAAAATCACCTGGGACCAGCCTCAACCGGAGAAAGTGGTGGACTACTTAGTTGCTTTTCGCTCACCAGGCGCGGTGAACTATGAAGGCTTGATCTCTGCAGGGAATGTCAACGAGTTTTTGCTGGACTCCAACCGGGTTTCCTCGTTCCCAATTTACGTTAGCATCTCTGCTGTGGATCGTGCGGCTAACGAAAGCGTGTTCTCAAAAGAAGTATTGATTGAACCCTGAGAGAATTTCCTTCCTCAACGGCCCCCAATCTCCCCTCAAACCTGGGAACGCCTCTGATTCCTGTGCAAAAATGTCCAAGGAGTTTCCATTCTGGCCCACCCGTTTGAAAAAATGACAAGGCGGGCTGTCAGATGGACAAGATTTAAGGCAAAGAACGTAATTGCCGTAACATTTTAATTATTAGTAAAATAAGGTCCTCACAGGTTTTGGCACAGAGCCCCGTGAGGCTTCGTTGTTCAAAGGGACGTGGAGTCCAGCAGTGGATATTGCAGAAGATAACGACAATTTTTACCTTAGCGTTGAATTGCCCGGAATTCCCCGTGAAGATGTAAAACTAAAATATGAAGAGGGTTTGCTGACGATTACCGGTGAGAAGAAGGGCGAGAAAGAGGAGAAGGATATGAATTACCACCGTGTTGAACGGAGCTATGGCAAATTCGAACGCAGCTTCCGCGTCCCCAGCCGTATCGTTAGCGACAAAATCGATGCGAATTTTGCCAACGGCGTACTCACTGTCACGTTGCCAAAACCTGAGGAAGTCAAACCCAAAGAAATCGAAGTTAAAATCAAGTAAATCTCAGGGAACCATCAAGAGGTCACAAAACCGCAGACGGGGCACTGACAGTGCCCCGTTTTTTGTGTTGGTCAGATCATGAGACGGTGACCTTGGCTTTCGGTCAATCAGCGGGAAGTGTGGCCACGAGAACCGTGGCGCAGGTGTCAGGTTGTTTCTTGGCATCTTCCTGGTTCTTTCGCCAAACGCCGCAAAAACCGTCTCCCTCTTCAAACCACGGTCTTAGGACCAGCGTTTGTTGCAATCAGGTAGCAAGTAGCTGTTTGGAAAAGTGTCACCCTTACTTGAAGTACTTTCTTAGTTTCTTGATATGAATGTCACCGTTGGTGGTAGAAAGTTCAATCAAATCGCCGCCGCCGTTAATGTCGCCTTTGCTTGCAATTGTGTGACGACGGTAGTGTTCCTTGTTTTCCTCTTCTTCGGAGCTGGTAAGGGGAAAATCTGAGTAGATGTGGTAGTCTTCCCACCGGTCGGTGATTCTGATTTCGGCGCGGATGGTAGCAGGCAGCTTCTCAGGAATGTAAAGAACGATCTCGCCGCTGGCGGTGCGCAAGTCAACGCGATGGTCTACGGTGAAATTCTGTAACGTGATTTCAACCTGGATATCTCCGCCAGCGGTTTTACCCTGGACCCCCCCACGGACATTTTTTAAGTTGATGGATCCGCCCGAAGTTGAAACCACGGCGCCTCCTTGAATGGAACTTCCTCCAATGTCTCCACCGGAAGTAGAAGCCTCCAGCGCACCGCCAATCTTGCTGAGGTCAATATCCCCGCCGGAGGTGTGCACCTTCACTACACCTTTTGTGTTTTCGATCTCGATGTCTCCGCCAGACGTGCGAGCTTTCACCCGGCCGCCTGCATCCAGGATTCTTATTTCACCGCCGGAAGTGCTGATGTTGACCCGGTCTTCGGAGCCTCTTAGCGTAATGTCACCACCGGAAGTTTTGGCATCGAGAGGACCGCCAATATTCCGCAGCTTGATCTCACCGCCCGAGGTCTTCAACGTGACTGCTTTTTGGGAGTTGTTTACTTCAATATCTCCGCCAGAGGTTCTGGCATCGACCTCGCCGCCGATATCGGTTAAAATGATTTCCCCGCCGGAGGTGTTCAGCCTGACCGCTCCCGCTACGCCATTAACCGATAGGTCCCCTGCTCTGGTTTCAATATCTAAATTGAAAAGTTTTGGGACGCGAATTTCAAATCTGCTTTTGATCCAATTACGGCTGAAAGCTCCACCATCGACTTCAATAACATTGTCCCTTTTTTTATAGCCAGACTTCGCGCGTGCGAGTGCGGCCCTGGCTTCCGCTTCCGTGTATACATCCATTTTCTTGATTTCATGAATTTGCACTTGCTTGTTGGTCCAGGTTTCCACGTCGACGTCGCCGCGAATGTCAAACATCTTCAGAGTTCCGCCCTCCTTGACTTTGAAGGTTTTGTTGACTTCAGCGATATAATAGCGGCCTTCTTTCCTGAGCTCCTGGCCCTGCACCTTTGCATTTGACAATAAGAAGAGGAGCGAAAAGAACATAGTTGAGATTGTTTTGAGTTTCATGCTGATATTCTCCGTTAAAAATAGCCTATTGATCCTCACCGTTATTTTCGTCGAGAACTGAATCGGGTAGCGCCTGTAACAGCTCAGAAGCTTTCAGCCGGATGAATTCGTTGTCGTCATCTTTTGCGGCGCCCCTGAGGACAGGAATCACGTCTTCATTCTGTTTCTCTTGGCTCAAAGCCTCGATCGCCTCAATGCGGATTGCGGTATTGGCGTCTTTGAGCAAAACTTTGATAAAGGCGCGTTTGATTCTATCGTTGATAGGGAGCTTCTTCAGCACTTTGGCAGCCCGCAAACGAACGCCGTCGACGGTGTCCTGCTCCATGGCGTAGATAAGCGCTTCCTCAATTTCATCGTTGGCTGTGGAACTGCCGCCAAACGCCTTCACGGCCATGAGACGATGCCCGGCGTTCGTTTCGCTTCGAATGGAATGAGCCAAAATTCTCTGAACCGCTGCATCATTGATGTTCCCACGCAAGGCCACATCGTTAATACTCTTGTAGCGCACGGTCACCTCCCCGGTCTTGGGATCGTATTGTATCAGGTCGACATCGGCGATTAATGGACGGTTGAACGCTTGCTGCGTCTGAGAGGAGAGAGGTGTCGAATTCGCCATCTGCACCGAGGCCCTGGGTACCAATACAAAGCGTCCAATCAGCAGGCCGATGACCAAGATGGCCAGAGTGCCTCCTAATTGAATGGCCAGATTTCGGCTTGCGAAAAACTCGGAAATGCGCTCCCAAACCGATTCTCGTAAAAGGACCTTTCGTTCTTGTCTGAGTCGCTCGCGCAGCTTCATTCGAGACTGATTCAGCAGGTCTTCGCCTGGTTCCAGCCGCGCTTTTTGATTGAGTAAAGCGTGCAGGGCCCGCATCTCCGCCAACTTCTCCCGGCAGCGCTCACAATATTCGATGTGGACTTCGAATTCTTTGCGATCGACTTCACTCAGTTCGCCATAAAGATAGAGCGGGATGAGTTTCCCCAGATGTGCTTTTGGTTTCATAACGTCACCTTTTACTGTTGAGCATACTCGGTTAATAGCATTTGCAGATTTCTGGTGGCCCGGAACAGATAGTTTTTGATCGTGCCTTCCGAACAGTGCATTATCTCGGCAATGTCGCGTAATTTGTGGCCGTGGTAATGCCGCAGGATGAAAACCGACTTCTGCTGCGTCGACAATTGCTCTAACGCCAAATTGATTTCAGAAGAAAGCTCCTGGTTTAGCACGGTTTCTTCCGGATTCAATTGGTCGCACGGAACATGTTCCCTTTTGCTGTCAGCCGCTTCTGTCGACTCAGCCTCCAACGACTGCAACCTTCTCCGGCTATGCTTTTTTCGGTAATTGATGCACGCGTTGACCACGATGCGATACAGCCACGTGGAAAACTTGCTTTTCAGACGGAATCGTGGCAAATTCTGATAGACTTTGATAAAGACTTCCTGGTAAATGTCCTGAGCATCCGTTACGTTATTGACCATGCTGTAAGCCAGTTGCAAAACCTGCCGGTCGTACCGTTTCACCAGCGACTCAAAAGCCAGGATGTTGCCTCTTTGAGCTTCTTTAATGAGAGCTTGTTCTTCTTCGTTCATTCCTCGCCTGCTTTCATCAAGTTTAGACAAATATCGAATAAAAGAGTTTGCACCGACAAGGACAAAAATAGCTGGCCACAAAAATGACTTGATTTTTGAACAAGAAATGCAGAAATTATTTTGAGAATTGTAACAGTTCACCCGATAGCGATCGTTAAGGATATTTATCCTGAACGTAAA
>JBHHYI010000080.1:0-18934 GCA_046757525.1 bacterium
TTGGAGTGCGCAAGCCCCGCTTGCGCCTTCGGAGCACAAAATATGAGCGGGAAGCTCAGCAGCAGCCGGTCTGTTCGTATGACCCGGGCGTTGTGCCCGGAAGGCTGAAGCAGGGCTTCAGCACTCCAAGCGGTTCGCAGCGGCTGGGCTTCAGTCGAAACACAGGCGTTGCGGAATTAAGCAATTCATCCCTTACTTTCTTCTTGATATTCTTTCTAATATTTATTATTTTTTCACTCACCGATTTTCAGATTTCATTTAAGGAGTTCCCTCATCAAAGAACTAACAAGCCTTAAGAGTTATTTAGCCCGTTACAAGAGACCGATGCTTGTCGGGTGCCTGTTTGTTGTCATCACCAATGTGTTTGCTCTGCTGGTACCCTGGGTTCTGAAACAAGCCGTAGACAGCCTCAAGGAAGCGGTAAACTCCACGGTTCTTCTCAAATATGCCGCATTGCTGGTTGGCGTCACCATCGTTGAAGGCGCTTTCAGGTTCTTGATGCGGCATACCATGATCGGTGTGTCTCGCAAAATCGAATACGATTTGAGAAACGACTACCTCTCCCACCTGCAGAAGCTTTCGTTGTCGTTTTATAACAAAATAAAGACCGGCGATTTGATGGCGCGTGCGACCAACGACCTGGAGGCCGTCCGTCAAGTCGTGGGACCCGCCATCATGTATTCCTTGAACACCCTGATGTCCATGTCCGCATTCTTGATCATGCTGTACATAAACGTCCAGCTTACGCTCATCGCCATTATTCCTTTTCCTTTCCTGGTATTGGCTGTCAACAGAATGGCCAAAAAGCTGCATCGGGCCTACAAGGGCATTCAGGCACAATATTCCAACATCACTTCGAGAGTGCAGGAAAACCTCTCGGGCATTCGCGTGGTCAAAGCCTACGTTCAAGAACAACCAGAGATTGAGAGTTTCAAGAAGCTAAACAAGGAATACATCAGCAAGAACTTAGCCCTGGCCAAGATTCGCGGGTTCTTGATGGCCAGCATGACCTTTCTGGTCGGCCTGGGCATGCTCATCATTCTGTGGATTGGCGGGCGACTCGTGATCCTGGATCGACTGACGGTGGGTGAACTGGTAGCGTTCTTTGCCTACTTGGGCATGCTTACCTGGCCTATGATGGCCCTGGGTTGGGTCATCAATCTCATTCAACAAGGCTCCGCTTCCATGGGACGCATCAACCGAATCCTGGAAACCGAGCCCGACATTAGAGACGATGTCATGACCGACAGCGGAATCCGGCAACTCGCCGGTACCATCGAATTTCAATCCGTTTCTTTTTCCTACAACGGCGTCTCGGTGTTAAGAAATATCGATCTAAAAATCGAAAAAGGCATGACCGTCGCCATTGTGGGGCCAACAGGGAGCGGCAAGTCGACCTTGATCAACCTCATTCCAAGGCTTTTAGAGGCCACCGAGGGGCGGGTGTTGGTCGACGGCGTGGACATCCGCCACATCCCGCTGCACACCTTGAGAAGCCATATCGGCTATGTGCCGCAAGACACGTTTTTGTTTTCCGACACGATTAAGGAAAACATTGCCTTTGGCGTGGAATCGCCCTCCATGCAGGAAATCGAAGAGGCCGCCGTGATTGCCCAAATAAGAAACGATGTGTTGGACTTGCCCGACAAATTCGAAACCATGTTGGGGGAACGCGGCATCAACCTTTCCGGCGGCCAGAAGCAGCGCACCGCCATTGCGCGCGCGGTTATTCGCAAACCCCGTATTTTGATCTTGGACGACTCTCTCTCAGCAGTGGACACTTATACCGAAGAAGAGATTCTAAAGCGGCTTCGCGCAATCATGCGGGAACGGACCAGCATCATCGTTTCACACCGCATTTCCACGGTCAAAGATGCCGATCTCATCGTGGTGCTGGAGGAGGGCGAAATCCGCGAACAAGGCACCCATGAGGAACTGTTAGAAAAAGAGGGGCTTTACGCCGACATTCATCAAAAACAGCTATTAGAGGAAGCCCTTGAGAACTTGTAACCATTCATTTGAACTTTCGCAGGGAGCATAGCGCGACACCATGCATGAAGAGGAAGTTCTTGGCAAAGCCTACGACAGCAAATTGATGCGTCAATTGCTGGCTTATTTGCAACCGTACAAAGCTTTTGTGGCAACAGCCGTCATTCTCCTGCTTGGCGCATCCCTGTTGGAGTTGGCCGGTCCCTTCCTGATCAAGATTGCGATCGACGATTATATCGCCAGGGGTGATTTTCACGGATTGCAGCTCATTGCGGCCCTGTATTTTGTGATCCTGATCTTCAGTTTTGTGCTCCAGTTTTCGCAAACCTACCTGATCAATTGGATCGGTCAGAAGGCCATGTACGACATGCGCAGCAAATTGTTTTCCCACGTGCAGAACCTATCTTTGCGTTTCTTCGATAAGAATCCGGTAGGCCGTTTGGTCACTCGCATCACCACCGACATCGAGAGTCTGCACCAAATGCTTTCTTCCGGGGCGGTGGCCATATTTGGCGACATCTTCACCTTAGCCGGCATCGTCGTGGTTCTGCTATATTTTAATTGGGAATTGGCGTTGATCACCTTTTCCGTAGTGCCGCTGCTTTTTTACGCAACCTTCCTGTTCAAGAAAAAGGTTCGCGACAATTACCGCAATATTCGCGTGCGCATTGCTCGCATCAATGCTTTTCTGCAAGAGAACATCACCGGCATGTCTGTGGTTCAGATTTTCAATCGCGAGAACCGGAATTTCCAAAAATTCGACCGGCTCAACCAGGCCCATTTAGAATCTTATCTCACCACCATATTCTACTACGCCCTTTTTTACCCTGGGGTGAAACTGATTAGTTCCCTCGCCGTTGCCTTGATAATCTGGTATGGCGGCGGCCGCATCATTCAAGGCACGCTCACTCTTGGAGCGCTTGTGCTGTTCATTCAGTATGCGGAGCGGTTCTTCCGGCCTATCATGGACCTTTCTGAAAAATACAACATCATGCAGTCGGCCATGGCGTCCTCCGAACGAATCTTCAGATTGCTGGAGAAAAAGCCGGAGGTCAGTTCAATCGGTGAGCACAAGGTGTTGAGAAAGGTGCGTGGAGAAATCGAGTTTCGCGACGTCTGGTTCAGCTACAACCGCAACGATTACGTCCTGAAGGGGGTCTCTTTTCATGTGAATCCGGGCGAAAAAGTTGCCTTTGTGGGTGCTACCGGCGCCGGCAAAACCACCATCATGAACCTGCTGTTGAGATTTTATGAAATCGAAAAGGGCGAAATTCTGCTTGACGGTGTAAACGTCAAGGAGCTGGATCTCCACTTTCTGCGCCAGCAATTCAGTGTGGTATTACAAGACATTTTCATCTTTGACGGCACCGTGGCCGACAACATAAGGCTGGGAAATCGGGACATTGCTGACGCCAGGATCAAACAGTCGGCTGAGGATGTCCACGCTTTAAAATTCATCCAGAAGCTACCCAGACAGTTCCAGGAAGAAGTGCAGGAACGGGGCCGCTCTCTTTCTGTTGGGCAGAGGCAGTTGTTGGCCTTTGCCCGGGCCCTGGCCTTTGACCCGGCAGTTTTGATCCTGGATGAAGCGACCTCAAGCGTCGACACTGAAACCGAAATTTTGATTCAAGATGCCCTCCATCGCCTCATGCAAGGGAGAACCTCCATTGTGGTAGCCCACCGCTTATCGACCATCCAAAATTCAGATCGAATCATCGTTTTGCACAAGGGAGAAATCAGAGAGATTGGCACCCACCAGCAGTTATTGGCTCAAGGCGGTATTTATTATAAGCTTTATCAACTGCAGTATGCGGAGCAAGAACTGCAACGTCAGTGGATTTAACCAGTAACCATTCGAGGCAGATCTCCAGATATCCAAAAAAGACTGTTTATGTCAAAAATTAAAGGATTAGTTTGATGAACAAGAACACATTTTTCGTGCTCCTCATCCTAAACATGCTTGGGTGTGCCGGCATCCCCAACGTTGACGTCTCGCAATTGCAAGTCTCCGATTCCGACAAGGAGACTGAAATCGGCAGCGACGGCAGCCAATATTTGGCTTCACTGATGGCCAGGATGCGCGGCACGCAATTCGGGGATCGACTCTTCAAAAGAAGCACTAAGGTTTACTGGCTCGTTCCCGAAGTTCATGAGATCGATTTGAAGTTGACGGCCAGGGAAGAGAATATGAGCCAGCAAGAATACCAGAGACGCTTAGACAAACTGCGCGAAATTCACCAAGAATATTTGATCTTTTCCATAGACTTGCGCATGCCGCTGATTGCAAAATGGACAAAAGATGAGTTAATCGACTTCTTGAAAACAAATTTGGTCATAACCCTGGACGTCGGTTCCAAGAAAGAAACCGTGCCTGAAAATACGACTTACCGAACGATCGAAAGATTCGAGGAACAAGAGGTGCAAGACCTTTTGTCGGGCTCAAAGAATATAGAAGTGAGCATTCCGTTGCGGGTTTCGTTCAACAAAAGAACTGCAAAGGGCGACCTGATTACGCCTTCCACCAACCGGGTGATCTTGAAACTTCGACTAAAGGAGCCCCCGCCGTTCAACATTGGAGATTTTGATGCAAGAGCTTTTCAAGGATTTCTGTGGAAAGTCACACATAAAAAAAAAGCCCCCAGCATACGCCAGGGGCCCGGAGGGAGGAAAAAATGAGGTATTAGAGGAAACGGTATCCTGTACCATGAATTGTCTCAATATATTGGGAAGGATATTTGTATTCTCCCAATTTTTCCCTGAGACGTTTGATATGAACATCCACTGTTCGATTAGTCACGTACACTTTTTTACCCCATACTTTTTCTAAGATTTCTTTTCTGGAAAAGACGCTCATCCGGCGCGAGGCCAACAAATACAAAAGCTTAAATTGGATGTAGGTCAAGTCAATGGTCTTGCCGGCCTTGCTGACCTTGTGCTCATCTAAGTTGATTTCGATATCTTTAACCTTAATCTTTTTCATCTGCCCGGCAATGAGACGTCGGGTAATGGCCTTAACTCTGGCGGCTAATTCTCGGTTGCTAAAGGGTTTGGTAATAAAATCATCGGCACCAATTTCAAAACCTTTAACTTTTAGTGCATCGTCGGATTTGGAAGACAGAAACACGATCCCCACATTCCGAGTTCCCATGTCATCTTTCAACTCCATGCAGGCTTCCATGGCGCGGTCGCCGTATTGATCCAAATCGAAAATCACGACTGAAGGCTTTTCTCTTAAGGTGGTCTCCAGAGTATTGGCAATTTCACCTAAATAGCTTGCAGAATATCCCTCTCTTTCCAGGGTACTGTCGATTCCGTTGGTTCCGTTCTTAGGCATATTGTTGCAAATCAATACATGTCCTTTATGCACCTTATCCATCATGAACCTCCAAAGCTAAGTTAGAAGATTAAGAGAGTAGTTTTTAGTAAGAGCTCAGCAATGTCAAAGATAATCACACCTCATACCGAGATACGATGAGTATTCTCTGAGTAACTTCTGTCCCAAAACCCTTCCATTTGCTTCTTGTTCAGGACAATCCGGCGATCCCGGCATGAGGCACAGATGTGCAACTTGATGTCAAAACAACAAAACTTCAACGACGGTGTTCCAATTAGCAACATTCATGCCAACTGTCTTTTTTTTGTGACAGTTTTGTTTTTCAATCTTCACAGATCTTAGCCAGATGCCTTATCTTGTTTTGTTTCAAGGCCTTAATATAACTTGTGACGCTCAACATATCGGAAAGTGGTCAAAAATTCCACAATGGGTACGGTAAGATTCATTTGAACAATGAACAAATTATACGGTTAGAAATCATACAAGTGGTCGAAAACAATACAACGATTCGCAATTTGATACAGTTTTCAACAGCTTCTTGAGCATTCCCACCTCTCTTGACATCTTCGGGCGCGCAGGGCTCAGAACGCCTGCCGTTCTCTTTATAATTGGCATATTTCTAACTACTTATAGGTGGTCACTCACCGATTTTTCTCTCTGGAAAAAGCCTTGCAACTTAGTCGAAAAAATACTATATTAAAATCGATCATCCTAATGGACCAGAACACAGGAGTCAAAACAAGGAGACTGCATGGGCACCAAGAAAGTCATCATCATGGGAGCTGCTGGCAGAGACTTTCATAACTTTAACACGCGCTACAAGAACGACGAAAGGTACGAAGTCGTAGCCTTTACCGCCACACAAATCCCGGACATCGAAGGCCGAGTTTATCCGCCGGAGTTAGCGGGGCCCCTCTATCCGGATGGCATCCCCATCTTTCCCGAAACACAGCTAACAGAGCTGATCGACCAGCGTCAAGTGGACGAGGTGGTTTTCTCCTACAGCGACATTTCTCACCAATACGTCATGCACGAGGCCAGCAAAGTCAATGCCGTGGGGGCAGATTTCCTGCTGCTGAACGCCCAGAATACCATGTTGGCAAGCCCCAAACCCGTGGTGGCAATTTGTGCGGTGAGGACCGGCTCCGGCAAGAGTCAGACCACACGCAAGGTGGCGCAAATACTCAAATCTCGTGGGAAAAAATTAGTCGTGGTAAGACACCCCATGCCTTACGGTGACCTGGTCGCCCAAAAGTGTCAAAGATTTGCCACCTACGAGGACCTCAACAAACACCGCTGCACCATTGAAGAACGCGAAGAATACGAACCGCATCTTGCCATGGGAACGATTGTATACGCTGGTCTGGACTATCAGGAGATTCTGAACCAGGCCCAGGCAGAGGCAGACGTGGTCATCTGGGACGGCGGCAACAACGACACGCCCTTCTTCAAACCTGATTTGCACATCGTGGTCGCCGACCCTCTCCGACCGGGCCACGAACTCAGTTACTATCCTGGCGAGACCAACCTACGCATGGCCGATGTCGTGGTGATTAACAAAGAGACCACGGCCACCCTGGAAAATATTGAAACAGTGCGTGAAAGCATTCAGAAGACCAATCCCTCTGCAACAATCATCGATGCCGCTTCACCCATTTATATGGAAGATGCCCAACTTATTGCCGGGAAAAAAGTGCTGGCCATTGAAGACGGCCCGACCCTCACGCACGGCGAAATGAAATTCGGCGCCGCCGTGGTAGCGGCACGGAAATTCGGCGCCTCTGAAATCATCGACCCAAGACCCTTCCTATCGGGCCTGCTCAAGAAGACCTTTTCAATTTACCCGGGTATCGGCACCCTTTTGCCGGCCATGGGCTACGGAGAGCAACAAATTAGGGACTTAGAGGCAACGATTAACGCTGCCGATTGCGACGCGGTCATCATCGGCACACCCATCGATTTGAGGAAATTAATAACCATCAACAAACCCGCCGTGCGGGTTACCTACGAGCTGCAAGAAATCGGCAAACCCACTCTGGAAGAGGTGCTACAGAAAATCGATTAATGATATGAATCGCGAATTCAAAGTGTTTAAATAAGACGGTAGGGAATCGATGGAGAATGGCCGGACGGTTTTGGTAGCCCTGGGTGGAAATGCCATCACGCGAGAATTCGAAGAAGGAAATATCCAACAACAATTTGCCAATACCCGTCGAAGTCTGGCCGGTGTGCTCGATTTGATCAAGAAAGGACACAGGATTGCCTTGACCCATGGAAACGGCCCCCAAGTTGGCAATGCCATGATCCGTGTTGAAGAGAGCCGCCATTTGGTTCCCCCCTTACCTTTAGGGTGCATCGTCGCCGATCTGCAAGGGGGCATGGGTTACATGATTCAGCAGTCGCTGCAAAACAAACTGCACAGATCACACATCGACCGCAAAGTGACCACCATTATCACTCAGGTTCTGGTGGACAAAAACGACCCCTCGGTTTTGAATCCCACCAAGTTTGTGGGGCCATTCCTGAAACAAGAGGAGATCGAGGATATCGTGAGCAAGCGCGGGTGGGTCGTCAAAGAGGACGCGGGCCGAGGTTTTCGCCGAGTGGTACCCTCGCCCACGCCACTTGAAATAGTCGAGAAAGATACGATCAAAAAATTGGTCGACGACGGGACCATTGTGATTTGCAACGGAGGCGGTGGCATTCCGGTCTATGTGGAAAAAGATGGAACGTTCGAGGGTGTGGACGCCGTTATCGATAAAGATTTGTCTGCCGCAATCTTAGCCAGAGATATCCAGGCGGACGAGCTTTTTATTCTCACTGCCGTGGAAAAAGTCGCTCTCAACTATCGCAAGCCTGATGAGGTTCTACTGGATGAAATCAACATTCGTCAGGCAAGGCAGTATCTGGCAGCAGGTCATTTCCCCCCGGGCAGCATGGGACCCAAGATTCAAGCGGCGATAAATTTCCTCGAAGCAGGCGGGAAATGCGTTTTAATAACTGCGGTTGAAAAAATGCGAGACGCCGTTTGCGGCAAAACCGGGACGCGAGTCGTTCCGTGAATTCAACCAAACTGGACGCAGACGAGATAATCGAAACCAGGAGGATAAGCTTTGAAAATTCATGAATATCAAGCAAAAGGTATTTTGCGCAACTATGGTGTTGAAGTACCCAACGGGAAAATAGTGGAGAGCCCTGAGGCCGCCAGAACCGCCGCTGAAGAACTTGGCGGCACCGTGGTGGTCAAAGCGCAAATACACGCCGGCGGACGTGGCAAAGGGGGTGGCGTGAAGCTGGCGGGAACCGCGGAAGAAGCCGAAAAAATCGCGCAACAAATGATCGGAATGAACCTGGTCACCCACCAAACAGGGCCTGAGGGCAAAACCGTCAGAAAGGTTCTGATCGAAGAGGGCCTGGACATTGCGCGGGAGCTCTACCTGGGCATCGTGTTGGACCGGGCCAACAACCAACTGGTTTTCATGGCCAGCACAGAGGGCGGCGTGGAAATCGAAAAGGTGGCCAGCGAAACGCCGGAAAGAATCCTGAAAGAACACATCGACCCTGCGGTGGGTTTCCAATCCTTTCAGGCCAGAAAACTCGCTTACGGTTTACAGCTCGAAGGCGAACAGGTCAAGAATGCGGTGCGGTTTTTCCAGGCTTTGTACAACGCCTACGTTGCCTCCGACTGCTCCCTGGCGGAAATAAACCCACTGGTAGTGACCCAGGATGGTCGTGTGTTGGCTTTGGACGCCAAAATCAACTTCGACGACAATGCCCTTTACCGCCACAAAGATTTTCTGGAGCTGCGAGACCTCAATGAGGAGGAGCCCCTGGAAATTGAAGCGTCCAAATATCACCTGAACTACATCAAATTGGATGGCGAAGTGGGCTGCATGGTCAATGGCGCCGGCCTGGCTATGGCCACGATGGACATGATTAAATTGGCCGGTTCGGAACCAGCGAATTTTTTGGACGTCGGTGGCAGCGCCAATGCCGAAACCGTGGAGAACGGTTTCAAGATCTTACTGTCCGACAAAAATGTCAAAGCCGTGCTCATCAATATTTTCGGCGGCATTGTTCGCTGCGACCGCGTGGCCAAAGGGGTCATCGAAGCTGCCGGAAAAATGGACATCAACGTGCCCGTAGTGGTGCGCCTTGAAGGCACCAATGCCGAAGAAGCCGCGCAAATGCTGGAACAGTCGGGCCTTTCGTTCGAAGTGGGGCGCAGCTTTCAAGAGGCGGCCGAAAAGGTGGTAGCTGCATTGCAGGCCTGAGAACCATGGCTTTCTTTGAGAGCTGACTAATTGATTTGGCGAATTAAAACAAGGAGTTAAAAATTGAGCATTTTAGTCGACGAAAATACCAGGTTGGTCGTGCAAGGCATCACTGGCAGTGAAGGTTCTTTCCACACCAGGCAAATGTTGGCGTACGGCACCCGGGTGGTCGCCGGCGTGGTGCCCGGCAAAGGGGGTCAAAAGTTTGACGATCAGGTGCCTGTGTTCAACACCCTGGCGGAAGCAGTCGAGCAAGAAGGCGCCAATGCCTCTGTGGTGTTTGTGCCGCCAGCCTTTGCCGCGGATGCCATTCTGGAAGCAGCCAGCAACGACCTTGCCCTGGTAATCTGCATAACCGAGGGCATCCCGGTTCTGGACATGGTCAAGGTTGCCCAATATCTGAAAAGCAGGAAAACGCGCCTGGTGGGTCCCAACTGCCCTGGCGTCATTTCACCGGAAAAATGCAAAGTTGGTATCATGCCCGGCTTCATTCACAAGCCCGGCAGAGTGGGCCTGATTTCAAGAAGCGGCACTTTGACTTATGAAGCTGTCAAGCAACTGAGCGACCTGGATATCGGACAGTCCACCTGCATCGGCATCGGCGGCGACCCCATTATCGGCACCACCTTTACCGACGCGCTGCGACTCTTCAAAGAAGACCCGGACACCGAAGCTGTGGTCATGATCGGGGAAATAGGCGGCACGGCGGAACAGGAGGCCGCGGCCTACATCCAGGAGCATCTGCAAAAACCCGTGGTGGCTTTTGTTGCGGGCAGAACAGCCCCGCCAGGACGCCGCATGGGACATGCAGGTGCCATTATCTCTGGCAGCGAAGGCACGGCCAGCGAAAAAATCGCCATTCTAAAAAACGCCGGCGTGCACGTGGCTGAAAGTCCTGCGGTCATCGGCGAAACCATGCGGCGCGTGTTAAGTTAACCTGAAAGGAGGAAGTTAAATACGTGGAACAAACCTTAGCCATTCTAAAACCGGACTGTGTGGAAAAAAATGTAATGGGCCAGGTCCTGGCGAGAATCGAACACGCCGGATTCGAAATCCTGAGCATGAAGATGGTTAGATTGACCAGAGAAACCGCGGGTGAGTTTTACGCGGTGCATCGGGAGAGGTCGTTTTACCAGGATCTGGTGCAGTTTATGGCATCTGGCAAATCGGTGCCCATGGTGCTGCAAAAACAAGATGCGGTGGCAGATTTTAGAAAACTGATCGGCGCAACAGATCCGGCCGAAGCGGCACCGGGTACGATCAGGCGTGATTTCGCCGAATCAAAGCAAAACAACATCGTACACGGTTCAGATTCTCCTGAAAATGCCAAACTGGAGATTGCTTTCTTCTTCTCGCAAAAAGAGCTGGTCGAAAACAATGTCTAATGAATCCCAAGCAACGATCTCGGAGGCTTGACATGAAAATTCGAACAATGTGTTGGCCTCTGCTTTTTGGGTTGATTTTGAATGGATGCAGCAACAAGGAAAGCGGAGACACCAGTCAAAAAAGCGCGGCGGTTGTGCAGGCAGATTCCCTGCAAGTTGCCGCCCAACCAAACTCGGTCGTACCAGAAACGGCCCCGGCTGAGCCACTTGAACAGGAACCTGTGCAAGTGGTACAAACGGCAGAGGGCAACTACACCGTGCAGGTTTCATCCTGGCACACACGGGCAGCCGCCGAACGGGACGCCCAGCGCTTCGACCGCTACGGTTATGACGCCTACGTTCAAAAGGCTTACCTGGCGGACCGCGACGAAACCTGGTATCGCGTTCGAATCGGGCATTTCCCCAGTTTGCAAGCTGGCCGGGAGTTGGCCGATGAGTTAAGCGAGCACCTGGAAGCGGGATATTGGTTGGACAAAGTGCGTGCGGAAAAATAGGCCTGGCAAGGCAGAAATCAACCGAAGTCCGCCAAAACGGCTCGAGCCTGCGCAGGTTCAATGTAACCAACTATTTTTGACTTGACTATTGCTAAAATAATCTTTACATTTACGCTTCAAATCGAGGGCTTACAGGTGCCATGAAGATCGTCATCCGCAACCTTGCCAATGGAATTCACAACTTTGAATTCACGGCGAGCAAGGAGAGCTTAGACCTCGAGGGGAATCAAAACTTTGTCAACAAGATAAAAGTCTACGCCACGTGTGACAAGAACGACAACAACGTGGTCATCAAGACGAGGGTTGTGACGTTGGCACATTTCCAATGCGACAACTGTTTGAATGAATTCACCCGCCGCATTGATGAGGAGATCGATCTTTTTTGTACGTTGCAGCCACAAGTTGAAAATTCAGACGAGGAATCCGTGGTCTTGCTAAACCCGCGGACGCACGAACTTGATCTAACTCAAGCCGTCCGGGAATGCCTCTTGCTTGCGGTGCCCATGAAAACCGTGTGTCAAGACGATTGCAAGGGCTTATGCCCAACCTGTGGGGCAAATCTGAACCTGGGGCTTTGCGATTGCATTCATGAGACGGCGGATCCTCGTTGGGACACGCTAAAAAAGCTTTTGCAGTGAAATCATTCAGCCTGTGGGATACGCTGGCGTTCTTGGAGTAGTTTAGCGTTTGCCAGGCATACTAAACCAAACCGACGCTAACCTTTTGTAAAAGGGCCCGCGTCTTGAGCTGTTTATTTAAGGAGAAGATACATTGCCTTTACCAAAAAGAAGACATTCAAGAGCACGCAGAGATAAAAGAAGAACGCATTGGAAAATCTCCGGGCCAACTGTCGTCACATGTTCCCATTGTCATCAGCCGAAATTACCACATCGGGCATGCCCTAATTGCGGTTATTACAGCGGACGTTCGGTTTTTATCCCCAAGGAGGCATAATTCGGCATAACCTGGATGTTATGCTAAGAGGGGGAAGGGCGACAAGCATGGAGTGTTTCTGATGAAAATCGCCATTGATGCAATGGGGGGCGACTATGCCCCGGATGCCATTATTCACGGAGGTGTGGAAGCGGCAAGGCTTGGGAAAGGGGATTATGAGGTAGTCTTCGTAGGAGATGAATCGATCGTTAAGGCCCAACTTTCCCGCCACTTTAGAGTTCATGAGCTGCCCATCGAAGTCTGCCACGCGTCTCAGAAAATCGAGATGGGCGAAGCGCCCACCGTGGCATTGAAGACGAAACCGGATGCTTCGATTAGCGTGGCCATGAGATTGCACCGGGAGCGCCAGGTCGATGCGGTTATTAGTGCAGGACATACTGGCGCGGCCATGGCCTCGGCCTTGTTTTCACTGGGAAGAATCGAAGGGGTCAAACGGCCGGCCATTGGGTCCCTGGTGCCTCACGCACAAGGCGGCACTTTGCTTATCGACGTGGGCGCCAACCTTGATTGCAAACCCATGCATTTGCTACAGTTTGGGATCATGGGAAGCCTCTATATGCAGGACGTGTTCAATATCCCGTCGCCCCGGGTAGCGCTGCTAAATGTTGGGACAGAAAAGAGCAAGGGGAATGAGGTTAGACAGGTCGCCCACAAACTCCTCGACACGTGTGGGTTGAATTTTGTGGGAAATATCGAAGGGCGCGATGTGATGGGCGGCGATATCGATGTAATCGTCAGCGATGGTTTCGTGGGCAACGTTGTGCTGAAATTTGCAGAAAGCTTCAACGGCGTTTATTCCAAAACCCTGAAACGCAAGATTGGCAAGAAGGTCTTCTCGAAAGTTGGTGCGTTTCTCTTGAAGCCAACTTTCGATCGACTGCGCAGAATTTACGATTACGAAGAATATGGCGGTGCCCCGCTGCTGGGGATTGATGGTACCTGCATCATTTGTCACGGCAGCTCAACCCCCAAGGCCATCAAGAATGCAGTAAAAGAAGCGGCAATGATGATCAAGAAAAGAGTCAATCAGAAAATTAGAACCGAACTTTCAGGTCTAAGGGAGGAGAGAGATGGCAAACACTATTAAGTCGATGATCCTCGGAATCGGGTCAGCTATTCCGGAAAAGACCTTGACGAACTCTGATTTAGAAAAAATGGTGGACACCAGCGACGAGTGGATTCGTGAACGCACTGGCATTCAGGTGCGGCACGTGGTAGACGAAAATACCCTGAACTCCGACCTGGGAACCGAAGCCGCCCAAAAGGCGCTGTCCAGAGCTGGCATGAACGCCGAAGACCTGGACACCATCATCGTGGCTACTGTGACTGGAGATGTGACTTTCCCCTCGACCGCGTGCTACGTGCAGCAAAAAATTGGTGCGGCCAACGCCGCCGCGTTCGATGTTCAGGCCACCTGCTCGGGTTTCATCTTTGCCATGAACATAGCGGACGGCCTCATCGGCAGCGGCAAGAGCAAGAATGTTCTGATCATCGGTAGCGAACTGTTGACCAAAATCGTTGACTGGAACGACCGTTCTACCTGCGTCCTGTTTGGGGACGCTGCTGGCGCAGCGGTGCTGGCTCCGGCCAACGGCGAAGGTCGCGGCGTGTTGGGCACCTACATCAAGACCGACGGCCGTCTGGCCCACCTGCTCTGGATGCCGGGCGGTGGCACCCGCTTCCCCTTGTCGGTCTCGGTAAGCGAAAACTTGCACAACATCAAAATGGAAGGCCCAGAAGTCTTTAAGGCAGCAGTGACGGCCATGGGCGATGCAGCGGTTCGCGTTTTAGAGCAAACCGGCTTAACTCCGGACGATGTTGACTTGCTCATCCCGCACCAGGCCAACATTCGAATCATCAACGCAACCGCCAGACGCTTGAGAATGCCTAAAGAAAAAGTCTACATCAACCTGCAAGAGTATGGCAATACCTCCGCAGCTTCCATTCCTGTGGCTTTGACCGAGGCCATGCAAACAGGACGCATTAAGCCAGGAGACGCTTGTCTCATGGTGGCTTTTGGCGGTGGCTTGACCTGGGGATCCGCGGTCGTGAGAATATAATCTGAATAGCATTCTGGAGAGAGGAAGAAATTAGCAAAACAGCCTTCATATTTCCGGGCCAGGGGTCACAGTTTGTTGGGATGGCCAAAGATCTTTACGATGATTTCACCCAGGTGCGAGAAGCCTACCAAAGAGCCAACGATATCTTAGGATTCGATTTAGCCAGGTATTCTTTCGAAGGTCCTGAGGAAACCCTGAAGCAAACCCAAGTCACCCAACCGGCTATCTTCGTTCACTGCGCGGCATTATTAGGACTTCTGTCCAACCAAGGCCTCCAGCCAGCAATGGCAGCCGGACACAGTCTGGGTGAATATACCGCTTTTTATGCTGCGGGCGTGTTCACCTTTGAAGATGCGTTGCGCCTGGTAAAAGTTCGGGCTGAACAAATGCAAAAAGCCGGTGAACTGAACGCTGGAGCCATGGCTGCGATAATCGGACTGGAGGCCGCCGCGGTCAAGGCTGTGTGCCAGGAAGCAGAAACAGCGGGCATCGTCCAAATCGCAAATTATAACTCGCCCGCCCAACTGGTAATTTCCGGATCCGAGACCGGTGTCGAAAAGGCCATGGAGATCGCCCGAGACCGGGGCGCCAGAAAGGTCATTCCCCTGGTGGTCAGCGGCGCTTTTCATTCTCCTTTGATGGAATACGCTTGTCCTGGCCTGCGGCAAGCCATCGAGGAAACTGAGTTCACGCAAGCCTGCTTTCCTGTTTACACCAATGTTTTGGCCAGGCCGGTCACCCAGCCTGATGAGATTAAGAAACTCATGCTGCAACAGTTGACCAATCCCGTGCACTGGGTTTCGAGTATCGAAAACATGATCGCGGACGGGGCAACTGATTTTTATGAAATAGGCCCGGGTAAAGTACTTACGGGTCTCCTGAAACGAATCAACAGAACGGTGCCAGGCACATCCATTAGCGGCAGTGATGATCTCGGCACAATTTGACCAAAGCAAGCTCAGAATATGACCGCACTACTCGATAAAACCGCTGTCGTTACCGGTGCTTCCCGCGGCATCGGCAAAGCCATCGCTTTGCGCTTAGCCTCCGAAGGTGCCAATGTGGTCGTTACGGCCACCTCTGTGGAGCACCTGAAGGCAATCGCAGGGGAAATCGAACGCCTGCATCGTCAGGCGCTGCCTCTGGCGGTAAACGTGGCCCGATACGAGGACGCTGAAAATCTGGTCAAAACTGCGGTGGAGAAATTCGGCCAGATCCATATTCTCGTCAACAATGCGGGCATCACCAGAGATAACCTGTTGGTTAGAATGCGCGAAGAAGAGTGGGATGCGACCATGGCCGTCAATCTAAAAGGCACTTACCATTGCATTCGCGCCGCTGCTAAAACTTTCATGAAACAAAGACAGGGAAAAATCATCAACATTACTTCGGTGGTGGGTATCATGGGCAATGCAGGCCAGGTCAACTACAGTGCCTCCAAGGCCGGCATTATTGGCCTGACCAAATCCGTGGCCAAAGAGTTAGCGGCGCGAAATATTCAAGTAAACGCCGTAGCTCCGGGATTTATCGACACCGACATGACCAGAGATTTGAGTGAAAGCGCGCGTGACAACCTGAAGTCGGTCATCCCGCTGGGACGCATCGGCAATCCTGAAGACGTCGCTGCAGTGGTCGCCTTTCTGGCCTCAGAAGATGCGAACTACGTCACCGGACAGGTCATAAATGTTGACGGCGGCATGGTCATGTGAGAAGCTTTTGGGCCTGGCAATCAATTTTTTTGGCGTCAATTTAAGAAGCGTCTAACCACCCTATTGTCACCCTGAGCGGAGTCCGGCTCTGCCGGACGTAGTCGAGGGGTCTTGATTTAGGCAAAAACCAAATTTCTCGTCAGTCAGCCGCCTGACAAAAAAGGACAGTTTGGGCGCTTAAGTTGACGCCAATGGGCAACAATGGATATAGGCAAATAAATTTATGTTTATCAAGAATCAAAACAACCAGAATTAAAAGGAGGAGGTGAATTTAATGGCTTTAGACGAAAAAGTGAAAGAGATCATCGTGGAACAATTGGGTGTGGATGCCAACGAAGTTTCCAATGAGGCTTCATTCATTGACGATCTCGGTGCCGATTCATTGGACACGGTTGAGCTGGTTATGGCCTTCGAGGAAGAATTCGACATCGAAATTCCCGACGAAGATGCGGAAAAACTCACCACGGTTGGTCAGGCAATTGAATACTTAGAAACAAAATTACAAGAAAAAGAGTAGGAAAAGTCCCGTCGTTTTGACGGGGCTTCCCTGATCAAACGGCGACCTTCTTGGAGAGGGTTAGCGTTTGTTCGGTTTCGAAAGATTAGCCACACAGTCATTCTTATGCAAGACCGTAAAGTTGTTGTCACTGGCCTGGGAGTCATCTCGCCTCTGGGACTGACGCTTGAGGATTTTTGGGCAAATCTCTTAGCTGGTAAAAGTGGTATCGATTTTATTACGAAATTCGATACCACCGAATTCGACACAAAATTCGGCGGAGAGGTCAAAGGATTTGAACCCGGGGATTACATGGACCGCAAGGAAGTCAAACGCATGGATCTCTTCACCCAATACGCCATAGCTGCGGCCAACAATGCGGTGAAACATGCCGGCCTGAATTTTGATTTAGAAAACAAGGAACGCATTGGCGTCATCGTAAGTTCTGGCATCGGGGGCATGGCCACATTTGAGAAACAATCACGCAATCTCATCGAAAAAGGGCCACGCCGGATCAGCCCTTTTTTTATTCCCATGTTGATTTCGGATATTGCGCCTGGTTATATCTCCATTCGATACGGATTACAGGGGCCAAATTTTTCAACCGTCTCTGCTTGTGCCTCCAGTTCCCACGCCCTTGGCGAGGCCTGTCGCATGATCCAACGTGGCGACGCGGACGTCATGATTTGTGGCGGGGCTGAAGCCACCATCACGCCGCTGGGCGTTGGCGGCTTCAATGCCATGAGAGCTCTTTCCACGCGCAACGATGCCCCCCAAAAAGCGAGTCGGCCCTTTGACCGGGAACGGGATGGCTTCGTCATGGGAGAAGGAGCCGGCATCGTGGTGCTGGAAAGCTACGAACATGCCTCCGACCGTGGGGCTGAGATTTTTGCTGAATTCGCCGGCGTGGGCTATTCTGCCGATGCCTACCACATCACGGCTCCAGAACCCAGCGGCGCCGGGGCGATCCTGGCCATGCAGCTCGCCCTCAAAAACGCCCACTTGACCCCGCAGCAGATCGATTACGTCAATACCCACGGCACCTCTACGCCGTACGGCGATGTGGCCGAGACGCAAGCGATCAAAAAAGTCTTCGGCGAGCACGCCTACAAATTGAGCATCAATTCGACCAAGTCCATGACCGGACATTTATTGGGCGCCTCAGGCGGCATGGAATTTATTACCACCGTGATGTCCATCACCGAGAACATGGTTCACCCGACCATAAACCAGGAAGTTCCGGACCCTGAGTGTGATTTGGATTACACAGCAAACGAACCTAAGAGAAAAGACGTGAGAGCTGCAATTTCAAATTCTTTTGGCTTTGGGGGACACAATGTAACGATCGTATTAAAAAAATTCGGATTATAAAACACAACCAAACTTAGCTTTCAACTCGGTATGCTCAACTGGATTCCCAACTCGTTTAAGAAGATTTTCTCATCCACCCATCACAAAAATCTGCAAATCGATTTCTCTTCCCTCAAAATGATGCTGGGCTACGAATTCAAGAATGAACAACTTCTGGTACAGTCTTTAAAACACCGTTCCATCCTGCCGGTCACTCATGAAGACCGCATCAACTCCAACGAACGCCTGGAGCTGCTTGGCGACGCCGTGTTGGGGCTGGTGGTGGTGGATTTCTTGTACCAGCGCTACACCCACAAAGAAGAAGGAGAACTCACCAGCATGAAATCGCTCCTGGTGAGCCGCAGAATCCTGGCGCGCATCGCCAGGGCGCTGGAGCTGGGAAAATACATTCTGCTCAGCGACTCAGAGGAGAAATCCGGCGGCCGCAACCGAGCTTCGATCATTGCCGATGCGTTGGAAGCGGTCATTGGCGCCATCTACCTCGATGGCGGACTGGTTCAAGCACGCGAGTTTATCGAAAACAAACTCCTCAGCAGCTTCGATGAAATCATCTCCGAAGACCTGCACAAGAACTTCAAAAGCATGCTCCTGGAGTACGCCCAAAGCCAAAACATTGGAGTCCCCTCCTACCATGTGCAGGCCGTAGATGGCCCGGACCATGAGAAAATCTTCACCGTGGCAGTCAAAATCCAGAACGACGTCCTCGGCGTCGGCACCGGCAACAGCAAAAAGCGAGCCGAACAAAAAGCCGCCCAGGAGGCCCTGCGCAGTCTTTATCTGATCTGATTGTTGAATATGCTTCATAGGAGCCACCGCAATCCGGTGCAACCGGATTGCTTTAAATGTCGGAAACGCCAAAGGCAGCCCT
>JBHHYI010000081.1:0-18927 GCA_046757525.1 bacterium
GTTTGTTGTTTTCTTTGGACGGTTTGGGGCTGTCCAAAAGGCCTGATTTTCTTAGTAAAACGACATTTATGTCGTGTTTTTTCAAGGCTAATTTCTCGACATGAATGTCGAGTTACGTTCAGTTGACCACCCTTTTTGGACAGCCCCGTTTGGTCACAACGACAGTTCCAAGAACAAGTTCAGTCTGACCCAATGACACATATCATTCACGGCCGCAATCCCATCCTCGAAGCCTTTCGGGCCGGCCATAAAATTGAAAAAATCCTCGTCGCGGTAGAGGTCAAAGGGCCCAGGCTAAAAGAGATTCTCAACTTAGCGCACAAAAATAATGTGCCTGTGGAAAACATTTCCAAAAAGGTCCTGAACCAGCTTTCTGGCACAGCAAAAGCCCAGGGTGTTGCGGCGATTGTAGCGATGCAATCGCTGGCGACGGTGGAGGCCATTCTGCAAAAAAGTCGACAGTTGAACGAACCGCCGTTATTGGCTTTGTTAGACGGCATCGAAGACCCGCATAATTTCGGGGCCATTCTGCGAAGCGCAGACGGCGCCGGGATTCACGGCGTCGTGGTACCCAAACGCCGTTCGGTTGGCCTTACCCCCACGGTCACCCGAACTTCCGCCGGGGCTTCAGCGCATGTCCTGGTTGCCCAGGTCTCCAATCTCAACTACACCATCGACCAACTCAAGGCGCAAAACATCTGGATCGTCGGGGCGGATCAAGACGCCAAACAAGAATACTCTGTAGCCGATTTTTCGGGACCGTTAGCCATAACCATCGGGGCAGAAGGGCGCGGCCTGCATCGTCTGGCCAAAGAGAAATGCGACTTCCTGGTGCGCATCCCCATGTTTGGCAAGATCAATTCCTTAAATGCTTCGGTGGCAGCGGCATTGCTCTTTTTTGAAGCCCGGCGACAGAGAACGCACAAACCTAACCGACGCGACTAAAACACTGGGCGAGCATTTCTTCTCCTCTTACCTCATCCTGCCATAAATTCCTGCAGGGATGCTGCCGCACGCGCATTAGCACAAAAGACACGAAAATATTTCCAGATGTTTGCATTTCAATCAGCGGATTCTTATATTCACGCGAGCATTGGGTTACCGCTAAGAATTCATTGCGTGAGTCAAGAATTAAATTAACAAGGAAGGTAAATCTACCATGCGTACCATAGCCAAACTTTTTGGTCATTCGCCTTTTGCGCCGCTGCAAATGCACATGAACAAAGTAACTGATTGCGTTGAGAAAGTCAGTGAGATTTTCAGTGCTCTGGACAAAGGTGAACAGGAAAACATAGAAGCGCTGGCAAGGGAACTCTCGACTCTGGAACACACTGCTGACCTGGCGAAGAATGACATTCGCAACAACCTGCCCAAGGGTCTGTTCCTGGCTGTGAACCGGGCAAATATTCTGGAAATATTGGCCCTGCAAGACAGCATTGCGGACAAGTCAGAGGATATCGGCGTGCTTTTGACCTATCGTAAGTTAGGGATTGCTGACGAAATGAAAGAGCACTTTAACGCCTTTCTGGAGAAAAACTTGGACACGTTCCATGCGGCTGAACGAATTATTCAACAAATGGACGAGCTCCTGCAGACCTCCTTTGGTGGTAAGGAGGCCGAAAAAGTCAAGAAAATGGTGGACGAGGTAGCCTTCAAAGAGCACGAGGCAGACCTCCTGCAACAAGAGCTGCTCAAAAAGCTGTTCAGCATCGAAAACAAGTTGTCGTACAGCTCTTTTATCTTGTGGCTGCGAACCATTGAAACCCTGGGTGCCATTTCAAACCTGGCTGAAAAACTGGGCAATCGAGTACGAATGACTCTGGAGTTAAAATAGATTGAGCCAGCAATAACTGCGTATGCTGTCCAACAGGTCTAAACAATTCGGAGGGAAGGAATGGGCATAGAGACAATTCTGTTAATTGTCGCATTGATCTTTGGCTTTTACATGGCCTGGAGTATTGGTGCCAACGACGTCGCCAATGCCATGGGCACTTCGGTGGGTTCTAAGGCCTTGACTCTAAAAAAAGCGGTGGTCTTAGCTGCAATCCTGGAGTTCTCCGGCGCTTTTTTTGTGGGCACCCACGTTTCTGAAACGGTACGCAAAGGAATCATCAATCCCGAAGTATTCAGCAGCACGCCGATCATTTTCGTTTACGGCATGATGGCGGCTTTGCTCGCTGCCGCGATCTGGCTGCAGTTGGCTTCCTATTTTGGCTGGCCCGTTTCCACGACGCATTCAATCGTCGGCTCCATTCTCGGGTTTGGCATCGTGGTCGGCGGCATGCGCGCGATTTACTGGGGAAAAGTCTCGTCCATTGTCGCGAGTTGGGTGGTTTCACCGGTGCTGAGCGGCAGCATTTCGTTTTTGATCTTCACTTACCTGCGCAAGACCATTTTCTTTGCTAGAAAGCCCATCCAAGCCGCCAAAAAGGTCACACCCTATTTAGTGTTCTGTGTTTTTATGGTGCTGACTTTGGTCATGATGTTTAAGGGTTTGAAGAATCTTCATCTAAATTTGTCTTTTCCCCATGCCCTCGGCATTGGCATTCTGGTGGGCTTGCTGGCCGCAGGGATTAGTCATCTTCTGGTTTCAAGAATAGAGGCCGAACCAACGGCGGAGCGAGAACGGACTTTCCAACCCGCCCAGGTTGTTCACGGGTTGGAGAAAGCGGTCAAGCACCTGGAGAGGGTCAAAGAGGCTTCGGTTGGCGCAGTCCAATACCAGGTTGCCCGTCTGTTCGATGAAGTGGAGAACCTGACGAGCTCGGTAAAACAGGGGACTAACGTGGAGTCGGGGAGTTCCGAGTTCAAGGCAGTGGAGAAAATATTCGTCTATTTGCAAATCTTAAGCGCGAGCCTTGTGGCCTTCGCACACGGCGCCAACGATGTGGCCAATGCCATTGGACCGCTCTCCGCGGTCATTGCCGTGCTGAGCACCGGAATCGTGGCGGTAAAATCCGCGGTGCCCATCTGGGTGCTGGCTTTGGGCGGCGTTGGCATCATCTTTGGGCTGGCCACCTGGGGCTGGCGGGTCATAGAAACTGTTGGCAAAAGAATTACCGATCTCACCCCCTCGCGAGGGTTCTCTGCCGAGTTCGGCGCCGCCCTGACCATCGTGTTTGCTTCCAAGTTGGGCCTGCCCATCTCTACCACCCACACGCTGGTTGGCGCCGTCCTGGGCGTGGGCCTGGCGCGCGGTATTGGCGCATTGAATCTGAACACCGTGCGAGACATCGTCATTTCCTGGATTGTCACCATTCCCGCCGGTGCCGGCATGGCCATTTTGTTCTTCTACGTGCTCAAAGCCTTGTTCGGCTAACCTTCAAGGTACAGCCCAGCGCGCTATCGCAAAAGCAACAATTTTTTTACCTCCTCCTCCTGATGTGATTAGATTAGAGCCAATACGCCAATCATAACCAGAAACCAAAGAAACAGAATGCCATAATAGAGAGGCCAATTTCTTTTGGAGCCGTGAGGAGCCATGTGCGAACTCCTGTTCCACACCAGTCTCCGAATCGTTTCATAGTTGACTTGCTCGAAAGCATAACTCATCGCATAGCCGACCGCAACCGTCACTCCGCAACCAATGGCATTCCACCACAACCAGGAAACACCGGGCACGTAAAGCCAGAAGTACAGGTTGACAAAAAATCCGGCTACAATCCCGACGATGACACCACGGTCGTTAGCTCTTTTGGTTAAAATGGCTAACAGGAAGGTCCCCAGGATGGCTCCGTTCGCCAATGAGCCGATTTTATTGATGGAAACGATGATGGAGTCGGAAATATCCCCGACGAAGAATGAAAAGCCGACACACATGATGCCCCAAAACACGGTCACGCCTTTTGAAATGAGCAAGTCTTGTTTGGGCGTCCTTTGCTCAGGACGCTCAAAGAACCGGTCGATGATGTCCCTCACAGTAGTGGCGCTCAGGGAATTCAGCGTGGAGTCCAGGCTGGACATGGCCGCCGCAAAAAGCGCGATAATGATCAAACCGATGAAGCCGTGCGGCAAGTAATCCAGGACAAAAATAGGCACGGCGGCGTTGAAATTGGGAACGTGGTTCACGAGGCCGTTTTCTATGACCTCCCGCGTGGGCAATCTGTTGAGGAAATGCGGGTGGATGTTCGCAAATGCGCCTATGGCCACGCCCAAGAAACAATAACCCAGCACCACTGGAAAGCGCAGCATGCCATTCATGAACAGAGACAAATTGCTGTCATCCACGTCCTTTGTGGAAAGTTGCCTTTGCACCTGAGTCTGGTTGCAGCCATAATACGCCACATAAAGGAAAAAACCACCCACCAGCATGGGCAAAAAGGCAAAGGTGGCGTTGTCACCCAAACCATGGCCAGAAAAGTCCAGGGACTGCAAACGCGTGGCGTCAAAATTCTCCAGGACCTTGTCAAATCCGCCGGAAAGCGACACTGCAAACGCACTGGCCACAATAATGCCAATAACCAAAATGATCATTTGAATGACGTCGGAGGCAATGACGCTTCTCATTCCGCCCAGAGTATCGTAGATGATGGTAACCACGCCAAGGAGCGCCACTGCCAACCAAAAGGGAATGTTGAGGCAAGCCTGCAACACCAATGAAATACCATAAACCGTCACCCCGGTGCCAAAGGCCACGATGAATTGAAACAGAAGACTCAATATCATACGCGAACCAACGCCAAGGCGCAGTTCCAGATATTCGTAGATTGAAATCACATTGGCTCTCTTGAAAAATGGAATCAAGAAGATCATAATGAAAATCATCGCCAGGGGCACGGCCAACTCGTACTGCAACCAGAGCAGTCCCCCACCCAGGGAGAAAGCGACAAAAGCCGGGGCTCCAAGCATAGAATTCGTGCTGAGCTGTGTCGCCATACTCGAAACCCCCACCGGCAGCCAATGCACTTTGTTGCCCCCCAAATAATAGTCTCTTTCGTTGATCTGCGATTTTCCCAGCCGATAGCTCAGCATTATTAATGCAACTATGTACAACGCCATGATTACCCAATCCAGATAATTCATCGAATCCTCTCTCTCAGGACTTCATTGCAAAGTTAATCGTCAGTTTTTTTCTTGTGCTCCTCCTGGTGGTCAGGGTCGTCGAATCCTGAACTTCACCCCTGGACTCGGCTCAGATGGAGTTTCCAGCCAAGTGTTGAGGTAATGCGAACGTCCCGTTTGCGCAGCTTGACGTCAACCTTTTGAAAAAGGTCACCGTCTTCGCACCTTGCAGCAATTTAGTTTACAGTCGGCTTACTTTTAGCAAGTCCATGGGCCGCCCGAGACCTAATTCATCCGAAGTCTTAATCGAGGACAAAACGGACTCATCTACCGTCACAGGATTTCTTTTTTTGACGTTTGCAAGAAAGCCATTCAGGACCAGGCGCCTTTTGGTCTGCAAAGCATCTTTTGAAACTTTGTCATAGATTCTTTGTAGGTCCGGGGTTTGTTGGGGTTTGCGAGCAATGAGTTTGAAAACAGAATAACCTACGGTGAAGGTGTCCAATTTAACCGCAACAGGTTTTGACAGCTCTCCGATGCGCAGGGTAAAAGCCTTTTTGCCAACGTTGCCAAACGCCCCTGAAGCAAAATATCTCATTTCCCCACCTTTCTTGGCTGCCCATTTACGCACCGAAAACTTTCGAGCCAATGCCGCCAGATTCGCGCCTTTCTGGATGGCCTGGTATAAGGAATCGGCCAATGGAAAATTCCGCACCATCACCTCTCTAATCTTCACCATCTCGGGAATCTGGTAGCGGGCCAGGTTGTTGGCGTAAAACTGTTCTACCTCCTGACTGGACACTTTCAACGTGTCCAGCACAGCGCTGCGCATTCGCATGGCTACGACTTCGTCACGGATGCGCTTGACCTCCTCTCGCACCGATCTGCTTTCTTCCAAATGTCGTTTATAGCCTTCTTGAGCGAGGAATTCATCTCTTACCATCACCGACAGGGCAACCGTGAGAGTCTGGGGGTTGGTTAAATCAGGCCGCGCTTCAGGATGGGCCACTTTAACACGATCCAAAAAGTCGCCAACGGTCCAGAAGCCACCTTCAAAAACCACGAGTTTTTTGTCTAACAAATCTTTCATGAACGGACGGACTTTTCGCACCTGAAAATAAGGTGGAATGCGCGCTCCGCGGTCGTCGCTTTTTATGGCTTCTTTGGCTCTTTTAGTCAATTCCAACAAAACCGGGCCATTGGCTTTGGGGTGCACGGATTCCATCAACGCACGCGCATACTGTCGGGCCAACCTCGCCTCTTGGCGGCGGCGGAGTATAGTTTCGACATAATGATGGCGCTCCTGATACCCATATTCCGTGAGCAAGAGATTCTCTTTGCGATCTAACAACTGCACCAAATGATAGCCAACCCGAGTCTTGATGGGCGCGGAAACTTCATTCTTGTTAAGACCAAACATGGCAGTTTCAAGTCGCTCGTCAAGTTCACCCCAGGTAAACTCCCTGGGAGTGAGCAGATATTTCAGTTGAGTTTCGGAATCAGCTAACTCCATAGCCACTTGTCCGAACGATTCACCCTTTTGCAAACGATGGTACACGTCAACCGCTTTCTTCTCGGTTTTAAACACGAGTTGTCGCACCGACAGTTTTTCATTCAAAAAAACATAAGCGTCTCTAATTTCGTCTTCATTTACTGAAACCTGGTTGTGCACAACGGTTCGGTAAAGCTCCTGAATCACTGACTGCTTTTCATACCACTTCAACAGACGTTGTACGTCTTCTTGTTGGTCAAGGCCATGCTGCAAGCCGGCAATCGTCAAAAGCTTTTTGTCAATGAGGGATTGCAGGTGGGCTTTCTTCTTGTTTTGAACCGGATTGTGAGAATTGCCCGGATTGGCCGGCGCTAACTCATAATCGATTCTAAAATCCCTGGCACTAATGGCAATGTCACCGACCCTGGCGACAATGGAATCATCATGGGTCGTATGCTTAGCACACGCACAGAAGGTAAACAGAACGGCAACGACAGCGGAAAATAGGATTCGGTTATTTTCAAACTTCACAAATAGCTCAGATTAAACTTTGCACAACGGGTTAAAAATAGATGGAAATCGAAAACTCTTGCACGTTGTCCAACAAACCGAAATCACCGTAGGCATAATCAAACTGAAAAGTGGTTTCTCCGAAGAGTTTTTGCTTTACACCAGCACCAAGGGTAAGGCCTTCCTCGCTATCGCTCAGAAATAACGTTCTGTACCCTGCCCGCAAGGCGAAAAAGTTGTTGAAAACGTATTCGCCGCCGACATTTAAATACTGGTCATTGTCGCTTGGCACAATACCGTCGACCGCCACCGTCGCAACGTTGTTTTCCGACCTCAGGACCTTCATCGCTACGCCGACGCGAAAGGTCAAGGGCAGTTGGAAGTCCTCGGTTTCCAGGTTTGCAAAAATGCGGTCATTGTTGCCGAATTCGTTCGGCGAAATGTCCACTTCGACTTGCGTATCGATGCCCGAGAGCTGCATGTCGCCGCCAAAGTTAGAAATGCTGAAGCCAATGACCATATCGTTCAAGCTGGTACGAAAAAGGGTTCCAAAATCAACGGCAACCGTGCTGGCGGAACTGTTGAAGATGCTTTCCCGGATGAATTTGAAATTGGCACCAATGGAAAACCGGTCGGTGAGAAAGCGCGCATAAGAAACCCCCAGAGCGATATCATTAGCGCCGAAGAATTCCCCGGTGCCTTCAGGTTGGGACACTGTTCTCACCTGCAAGTCTGGCATGGATAGGCTGGTTATGAAAGCTCCCAGCGTACCGAAATTTCCAACCTGAAAAGCGACGCCAGCAAAATCAAAATTCACGTCTGCAATCCACTCGGTATGCGAAAACATCAAGGCGTTGTTGGATAAGTCCGCGATGCCGGCAGGGTTCCAATACAGCGCAGAAATATCATCCGCAAGCCCCACAAACGCTCCGCCCATGGCTTTGGCACGCGGGCCAACCTCGATGGAAAGAAAGGTTGCTGCTGTGAGGCCGGTTTTAGTTAGACCGGAAAGTTGCGCCCTGGCGTTCCCGTTCAAAAACAAAATTAGCGCAAAAATTGCCAGTGGTAGTTTAGACAGTCTATGCATCATTAAATACCTCCAAAAATACTTGTCATTTCAAAAGCCAACGGTCACGCCCATGCGCACTTGTCGTGGCGGGGCAAAATGAAACGCTGGATCATTGAAAAACTGATCAATCGTGTTGATTCCCGCCACTCTTCCGGACCTGCGGGATTCTAAAGAAAAACCTGCGCGTCCCGTGCTCTGGTAAACGATATCTTCATTCCTGCGGTCCAGGATATTGAACACCTTCAAGAAAAAGGAATATCGCAGCCCGGAAACCGTTACGTCATAGTTCGCTTTTAGATCCAAAGTCCAGATCGGCTTGGACCGGCCGGTGTTCTCAAAAGCCTGGCGAACGTTGAGAAATTTTGGTGTGTAAGGCAGACCGCTACCATAACGCCCGAGTAGGGTCACACGGTATCGTTTGTTGGAACTGATCGTAATAGAAGTATTCAACGTGTGTCTTTGATCCCAATCTAAAGGCACCAATTCTTTTTCCGTTTCTCGATTGGAGAGCCGGTCGATAAAGGCGGCGTTGGGTTCAGAGGCGTTGCCTTCTGCAATTTGAAACGTGTAATCGATCGAAGCCGAAAGCCAATTCGAATGGCGCTGGGTCAGGGCGAAAACAAAGCCACGGTTGTTGCCGAAATCCCGATTGACGTACCTGGCGTAGCGGTCGGCCCCCTCGGTCAATTGAAAGATATCCGTCGCCAACAGATTGCGAATGTCTTTGTAAAAGAGGGTCAAATCAAAGGCCAGGTCGTCAGTCAATTGTTGTTGCAATCCCACTTCATAGGTGGTCGTTTTCTGGGGTTGGAGGTCTGCGTTTCCCATTAAAGTCCGAAGGCGACCAATCTGTACTTCAAATTCTGAATCCGCGTAGAGAAATTGAAACAAGGGCATTTGAAAAAACTGACCGTAGGAAAAATGCAAGACCCCGCGTTCCGTAATAGGATAAGCAATGCCAAGACGCGGACTGATCTTCGTCTTTATGCTGGCACTTTTGAGCTTGTTCGGATTGGCCGGGTCACCAAGGTCCGTGGGCACTGGGGCATTTGGGTTGAAAAAGTCATAGCGAATCCCCAGGTTCACGATCAGAAACTCGAACTCCATCTTATCTTGTGCGTAAAGCGCGATTTCAGTTGGAGTGTGCGAATAACGATTGTTAAAGGGCGATTCCCGCGGCGGTAAAGCCGGTTGGAATGGGATGATCTCAATACCATTTTCAGTCTTGGCCGGAATTATCTTGAATTCATTGAAATCGAGCTTGTGTTTTCTGATCTCAAAGCCGGTCTTGAGTTGATGGGTATTGGTGATCTGGCTGGTGATATCGAATTTCCCCACATAGGTTTGGGTAGACCGCCTGCTGTGCCACATGTCTGTCCCTCCGGTAAAAAAGGTATTACCCGCAGAGATGGGGGCCAACAGCCGGTCGGGATCCACGTAGCGCGGGTCGAAGGGATCCTTATAGACGTAACTTTGTTCTTTATTATAAATGGTGGAAAAATTCAGGTTGTAAAAGGTCCGACTGCTCAATAGATGGTCAATGGTGGCCATATAGGTGTACCCATTTTGAAATTGTTTTGAGGCACCATCAGGATTGAGCATGTATCGATAAAAATCATGGAATTGGTTTTCAGGTACGAATTCCTTCCCTTCGTCCCCCCAATCTCGTTTATCCACATCAGTCAACAAAATGCTGGTCGAAAATTTAAGCGCCGGCGAAATTTGATAGCTCAATTTGCCATGCAAGGTCTTTTTCCTGAAAAAACGCAAGGGCACGGCTTTGCCATCTCCGGTAGCCTCGATGATGTATTGTGCCGGATCGTCGAACGAGACGTTAGAAGAGTCTTCCGGGTTAAAAACCCGGGTTCCAAAAATGTACCCATCATCGTCTAAATAGCGCCCGGTAACAAAGAATTTCACTCTTTTGTTGGTAAAGGGAACCGGCCCCTCTAAGTTGAATTGTCCGTTGACCACACCAAATGCATCAAAACTGCTGATGTGTGGAAAAACGTTGTCGCCGGTGCTTGCAAAATCGCCGGCGTAAAACGTAGCAGAACCACGCAGTCGATCGCCTGGCTCTTTGGTAACGATATTGACCACCCCGGACATGGCTCGCCCGTATTCAGCATTAAAAGTGCCGCTGATGACTTGCAATTCCTGTACGGAGCTGTTTTCAACTTCTACGGCGATGTCCCCGGAGTAGACATCCGTCAAGGCCACCCCGTCCACCATGTAACTGATTTCATCTGAACGGCCGCCACGGATGTGGATTTCCCCGTCACGACCCTGGACGACCCCCGCTTGCAGCTCCACCACGTCGGAAAACTCTTCCACGGGCAAAGCTTCGATTTCCTCTGCCCCGATCACCGCCTGGGTTGCCGTCATGTCTTTGGTGATCAATTCTCTTTGTGCGGTCACCACGACTTCTTCACCCATCTCCAAAATCTGTGACGAGAGATTGAAAGAAACTTTGGTGGTTAAGTCGATGTTGACGATAATGTTTTGTTGTGTCTGCGCCTGATATCCCATCATCGACGCTTTGAGCGTGTAATTGCCAGGCGGTAGATTCAAGATCATGAATCGCCCGTCAAGGTCAGTTGCAGCACCCTGGTTGGTCCCCACCACAATCACGTTGGCGCCGGGAAGCCCCTCATTGGTCTCGCCATCTACCACTTTGCCCACAATCTTTCCCTTAGTGCCAGCATAGGCTGGCGACATTTGCCGCAGTGGTACAAAACCAACTAAGGCCAATAATAATAGAAAAGGAATACATCGTTTGTTCATAAAACATCACCCACTGTTAAATTCCAAGTCTGGCTTGCTCAGCAACGAACTTAAAAAGACAAACTTTTGGACGCCAAGCTTCCTGAAAAAGATCAGCGTCGTGTTGAACTTAACCATGTAAAAGCTTACAGTTAGGCTTCATCGAATAATTGCAAACCTGCCGAGCTTTTGGCCAATCTCAGGCGCTTCAATGTGATAGATGTAAATGCCATACGCAACAACATCACCTTCATCAGTTCGAAGGTCCCAAAAAGCCGAACCATTATCAATGCTGCTGTCGTGTTCAATGGTGTCAATGAGTCGGCCACGCAATGTGAAAATGCGAACTGTGCATTTCGGTGGCAGATTGATGAATTGGATACGGCGGTCCAATTGCCCGCCAGTAAAAAGACTCCGCTGTTCAAATGAGGAGTTCACAATGTAGGGATTCGGCACCACTGCGATATCATCGAGAACAGACTTGTCTACCTGGGTTTTAACTGATGCAGCCTTGGTGGTGATGACATAGACATCCTGGGAGGTAAACGGTTTGAACGTGGAGATGAAAGCCACATCGCCGTTCTCCGGTGGCACCGAAGTGACCGCAGAATCAGCCGGGGCGGTTAGGGTAATGGCCCACCTAATCGGCTTGAAATTCTGCAAGGTATTGCCTGACACGATAAATATTAATTCCCCAGAGGACCAGGCACCGTCCCTGTTCTGGTCCAACACTAAGATATTCTCTTTAACGTTCTTATTAACATTCCAAACTTGAAACGGAACCGGGATCGGCGTTGAAAAAAGCGCGGTGTCGCTGCCTGCCTCACCGAATCGTACTTCGTAATCAGCCGCTACGGGTTCCGGTCTTCCCAGGTTGCTGTTGGCACTCAACTTGATCGACCAGTTGGAATCACCGATTTTCCATCTGGTACCCAGCGAATCCCAGCCCAAAAAACTGTCAAACAAGAAGGTGTGCAGTCCAGAAAATAAGGGGTCCGCATCGTTGCGGAATTCGTCGGTTGAAAAATTCTGCGACCTGGCAAAAATCGTAATTGGATTGCCGGGATCCGTCACATCGGTCAAAGAAAAAGTCGTTTGATTGGTGGAAGTATCATCAAAAGTGAGCTGGAAGCGCCTGCCATCCTGGATTAGCGTTCTGTCGACTACTTCCACCTCTACGGTGCCAGTTGCAAACCCGGCCGTGTGTTCGATGCTGAAATCAGGCGATTGAAATACACTGCTTTCCACGGTCGGCGTTACCACGACGGTATTGACATCTGTCAATATGGTCCCTTCGGGATCCACAACGATACTCTTAGTGGATTCGGTTGGAAAGACTCCCGCATCAGCCTCACCGCGATCAAATGCAACCACGGCGTAATAATAGGTCTTGCCATTAACGATGTTATTATCTGTCCACCAATGCCTTAGTCCGGTGTTCCTGCCGAGAAAATAACGGAACCCTTCAAATTGCAAATCGAAAAGACCTTTAACATTATTGTCTAAATCAAAAGTCGCAATCGGTTCGCTGTAAATCAGAATGCCTCGGTCATTGGTCACAGTGAACACATCGTTGAAACCGGGGTCTGTGCTGCGGTAGATTTTGTAGCCTTCAAAATCCCGGGCTTGTTCTGCCCGATTGTCCCAATACAGCGTAACGCTTTTGTTCATGGGTACAACGGTGACTTTGGGCCGCGGAGGCGCAATTGGGAAGATGTAATTGTCCTGGTAGATCTGCTGGAGAATATCTTCGTTTTGTCCCTGGTCCAAATTATTGACGCTCAGGAAAAGCACCACGGAAAAGCGTTGTGTCTCCCCCGGGGCCAGCGAGAAATCACCACTGCCCAATAGAAATTCATCGCTATTGGTGTTTTGGTCAAAGCGGTCTTTTGCTAACGCGGTCCAAACCTGGTTAGCGTCGCTGGCATCTAACTCACCCTCGGCAAACTCGGCGAAACTGGTCAGCCCAATCTGATCCGACTCGTCAATATCCGTAGCATCGAAGTGGGGTTCGCCCAACGTGGGTAAGCCGTCCCCTTCTCCTTCATCCCCAGAATCGGCGACCCCATCTGCGCCAACGTCGTCTGTCTGTGGATTCCAATCGTTGTCGTTGTCAATGCCGTCTGATCGACTCTCATCGATCATTCCGTCTCCGTCGTTATCGATACCATCGCTGGCGATGCCCGGGGTTTCCAACACGGCCACTGCAAAATGCCCAACGGGAGACCAATTTCCAATATCCCTGGCAAGACCGGAACCAATGCCAACATCGTCGGCGTCAACCGCTACCACGGTGGCCTTGCTGCGATCAAGGGAAATTGAATCATCGTTGCTGTCCCCACCGGCATCGGGATCGGTGAAAAATCCGAAAGCAGCATGGTCGTAGGTTGCGGTACCGGTATTGGTGAGCTCGTAATACAAGAATAGCATGTCCTGCGCAAGATAATGGGACCATTGCCAACCGCGCACGGTCAGACGGAGCCCCAACGCGCTGTCTTCCAGCACCAACAAACTTTCCTGGTCAGCATTGAGCCGCCCGCGTCCAAAATAACCGTTCCACTGACCACTCCAGGAGGCCGGACGATCAGGCCAATTTGCTGGCCAGGTTTCTGGACGATGACTCATTGCTACCAGGTTCCCGTCAGAACCGCCAAAAGAGGATAGCGGCGCAAAAAAGGCCACAGTTCTCTGGGTATTACTTTCAACCGCGACGATCGGAAACGCCAATTTGAGATACTCGTGCCCGGTACCGATGGGCCATTCCACTGTTAAGTCTTCAGGGGCTTCAATCCGACCGGTGTTAGAAAAGGTTACCCGCAATTTATTGCCACTGTGATAATTCTGTTGACTTTGCGAAAAAGCGTTGTGGGCAAACAACAAGGCAAACGACAACAACCAAACCGCGTAAGAGCTGAGCTTTTTCATTTTATGAGAGCAAATCTTCCAATTTTTGTTCCGATTCCCTTCGCTTCAACGTGATAAAGATAAACCCCAAACGCCACATCAATCCCATCTTTCGACACCAGGTTCCAGGTTTCCGTACCATCATCTATGGAACTGTCGTGTTCTATGATGTCCACCAGTTGGCCGCGCAAGTTAAAGATTCGAATCGTACATTTCTGAGGCAAATGAATAAACTGGATGATGCGTTCCCCCCGACCCGACAAGAGTTGCGTTCTCGGTTCCAATGGGTTGGTTACCACATACGGATTGGGAACGACCGCAATTTTAGCGAGGTCCGATTTCGCGGCCCGTGTTTCCACGCGCGCAGCTTTTTGAGTTTGAAACTCGAAGACATCGCCGGTGCGAAATGGCTTTGAAACTCGCACGACAAAAACATCGCCAGGCTGCGGCGGCACACCACCGCCACCTTCGGGCGCCACAAACTTAATTCTCCAGGTGGTGCGATATCCCGTTCGCGAAGGTGAAAAACCATCCGGGATCAAAGGAATAATCTCATCCCCGGCAGTAACAGCACCATTGGCGTCGCGATCCAGGAAAAGAAACTGCTCCAGGACGTTTTCAGTGATATTGCGAACCGTAAAATTCACCGGAATTTCAGGCAAACCGATCTCACTTCCTCGGGACGAATCCACAATGCCATTCGCAAACTCAATCTCGTAGTCGGCCGGGTATAGCCCTCCGAGGCCACTCGTGGGACCAGCCTCTAAAGTATCGGGCAAGACATCAAGGCTAAAGTTGGACTGACCGGTTTCGAGACCTGATTGATTGGCTAAATAAGCTATCGGATCGTTAAACACAGTGATGCCGAGTCCGTCAAAAAACGGAAACATGTCGTTGCTGCTGAGATAAGAGCTTCTTTCAACCACCACCGTACTTTGGCTCAAATTCGTCACGGAATAATCTGTGGTAAAGCGGGCGTAGCTATTTTCGGTGAACAAGGTGGTATCTCGGAATGCCACGCGGTATTTTTGCTCCGAAGCGATTTCATTGGGCAAAACGATAGAAACCGTTATCCGACCGGTTCCAGGGCCGGAAATCTGTTCCGGAATCTGCTGAATCTCAGGAGGCTGATAGCCAGAAGCTGGCACGCCAGGCATCACCACCACGGTATTGACGTCGGTAGTGATGGTGCCAGAGAGATCTTTCTGAATGATCGAGGTCGATTGTGAAGGCGGAAGTCCCCCAGTACCCAGGTTGGGATCCCCGGCATCATAGGAGACAACGGCATAGTAATAGGTTTGCCCGTTGATAACATTGGTATCCGTCCAACTGTGAGCGAGACCGGTGTCGTTGCCAAGAAAAAAGTGAGCCCCATTGGGCAAACCCACCGGGTCCGAGCCTTTGATGTTGTCTATGACATCAAATTGAGCTGCAGGAGTTCTGAAGACTTTGTTGCCAAAAGCGTCTGTGATGACGCGAGAATCTAACAAGCCTGGATCCGTGCTCTTGTAAATAACATACCCTTCAAAATCCTTCTTAAAACCCTTGCCGTCTGGATCGATGCCCAGGAAAGGATCGCGAGAGAACTCAGCCCGGTTGTCCCAGGTCAGCGTCACGAAACCATCACCAGCGACCGCTTTAACCCTTGGTTTATCCGGCGGACGCGCAAAGCGATAGTTCGCGTTAAAGATGCGCTGGACGATTTCCTTGTTGCGAACAAGGTCATCAAAATTCTCACCCATCAACAACGCAATGGAAAAACGCTCGGTACGGTGAGCCAGGAGTGGAAACGGTCCGGAAGAGTAGAGCACGCCAATATTGGAAAAGTTTTGAACTGGATCAAACACGTGGTTGGCAAGCACATTCCAGATGAGATCATCTTGATCCATTGGGAAATCACCCCAGGCATGCAAACTCACCGCCTGTAACCCGACCTGGTCGGATTCATCCAGATCGGTGCGGTCAAAATTGGGTTCACCATCGGTTGGCATCCCATCCCCTTCTCCCTCGTCGGGTCCAGGATAATCGGCATTGAGCGGCCCCACGCCATCGGCACCGACGTCATCCGTTTCTGGATTCCAATCTCCGTCCTCATCTCCCGACCAGTGCTGCTTGGCTGGCCCGTAGATCCCAACGGATCCAAAGGTAAACTGTCCAGGTCCGCTATCTCTGCTTTCATCGACCAATCCATCGTCGTCATTGTCAATGCCGTCGTCTCCAATTCCCGGACTTTCCAGATAGCCGTAGCCAATCCAACCTGTGGGGCCACCCCAGGTGCCGATACCTTCTTGATCCCAGATGTAGGTCAGATCAAGAAAGGTGTCATAAAAGCCGTTGTCGAAATCGTGGCCGCCATTCTTGGAATCGATGAACATACCAAATATAGTTTTCTCGTAATCGGTCGTGCTAACATTGGTCACATCATAAATCCAAAAAATGGTATCTTCGGCGAGAACCTGGGACCATTGTAGACCGCGAACGGCCATTCTCATGCCAATGCCGCGGCGGTTATGGTCGTTTGCATCCGGATAGTACTCGAATTCCTCGTCCGCATCGTCATCGTCTACGTAGTAAGTCTCCTGGTCAGCATTAAAAATGCCTCGACCAAAGAAGCCGTTCCAAAAGCCAGCCCAGGTGGGACGATCTGGCCACACGTCCGGCCAGGTATTTTTTTTGTTGCTTATGGCCGGGGCTTCCTGGTTGAAATCCAAGTACCCTGGCAGCGGCTGCCACCCCCATTCCGTCAGACCATCGGGGGCAACATCTAAGGAGAACTCGTAATTGGTCTCAAGAGGATGAATGATATTCCCGTTAACGTCGGTGGCTTCGGCGGCAACAAAAGGGACCACCGTGTCCATATAGATGTGCCCGCTGCCAACCGGCCATTCCAGTTGCGGAAACACTTTGTCTTTGCTTACCTGGCCCGTGTTGAAATATATCGTGCCGATCAAGTTGCCGTTCATCACGCCCATTCTGCGCCACTTGCGCACGCCAGTAGCTTTGATGTCGGCAGGCACGAATTGCTTCTGGGCCATTAACGGGTAATCGAAAAAAGAATTTGAAAAGAGAAGTAAGAAAACTGCGAAGGTTTTGACTCTCATGATACAACCAAATGTTTAAACAGAATTCATAAGCTTTAGCGAACGACAAAGCGCCTCAATCGTGTCGCACTACCCAGGCCACTATTAAGGTAAATCTCACCTATTAGATGGCCAGAGCAATAGATAATGTTCGACCGAAAACTCCGAAGATGTCATTTCGACGGAGCGCATCGGCCAAGCACCAAATAAACGGATGCCCCTGCGACGTGCAAGAAAATCGTTCCGTTCTAATTTGTTGCAAGGGCATCACAATTGCTAATACAGAATCTTCTTAATACTCCAACAGAAGCCCTAACGAAGCAATAACATTCGTTTGGTTTCAGTGAAACCCTGGGCTTTCAGACGGTAAATGTACAAGCCACTTGGCACTTGCAACCCTTTGTCGTTTCTACCATCCCATCTTACTGTGTAGGTGTTGGCCTGGTGGAAGCCATTTATCAGGGTTCTTACCTTTTGACCACGAACGTTGTAAATGTCCAAAGTTACCGGACCCGCATTGGCAACTTTGTACACGATTGAAGTTTCCGGATTAAACGGATTCGGGTAATTCTGTGCCAGGACAAACCCGTCGGGACTGTTAGCGACTTGATCTTCGATGCCGGTAACAACAAAGAGATTCCCTTCCATCACAAACAGAGCAGGTGCCGTTTGTCCGCCACGCGTGGAACCGCGGCTGAAGACGATCTCCGGCAAGCCATCCCCATCCATGTCTTTGGCTATATCCAACCCGTAGACGCGAATGCCACCGGGTACCTTCAGCGCAACGTCGTTTGAGTCCACCACGGTCAACATCTGGTAATTGCCCACATCGGTCACATCGCCAAATGGCCCGCCAATATAACGGAAATCTACCGCCTTGGTGGCATTGCTCGCTGCAATCACAAAATCGGAACCACCAATACCCAAGCGACCCGTGCTCGCCTCCAACCACTGCTCGCCGGTGTCCGCTATTTGAGTGATATTCGACGTCGTAATGGCGCTGGCATCCCCATTGGTCGCAACCACCCAAACCGCACCTTGCAAATTCGCAAAATACGCCTCATCCCGTCCATCGCTGTTGGCATCCACCAAATCAATCCCATGAACACTCACCGTCTTGCCTGCCACCGGCATGTCCACGGAATTCACATTGTACGCATCCGGCCCCGTCGCCTCTACCACGATCAGCTTGTCGGTGGAACCATCACTGGTCACCACCTCCGGCGTCCCGTCATTGTCCATGTCCCCAATCCCAATCGCTGCGATGTCAGGAGACGTCGTCCCCAAATCCACCGACAACTCCGTCGTCCACACCGGTAACGAAAAATCGCTCACCGACGCAATCACAAGCGCTGGCAAAGTCGTAAAGGTGGTCATCACCACCTCCTGCTTGCCATCCCCATCAAGATCCGCCGCCCTGGCTACGCGCACGATGTCCAAACCCGGTGTGTCCAGATTCCACTCCACCGCTGGTGCTGTGCCAAAATCATTGTCTGTGCCCGTAAACTCAAAGGCAAACAACACCGATGCGTCGTCGCTGGTGTCGGGAATGTGCACCACAAGAATCTCCTGATTGCCATCCCCATCTAAATCGCTCACGTCCACCGTCACAAACTGCGAGGCCGGGCCGTCAAACGTAAACGACCAAACCGCCTGGTAGCTGTCATCTCCGCTGTTCTCAAACACCACCACCGAACGACGAGCCACCCCATCGACAATGTGAAAGATAGGCACGATAAACTCTTGCTTGCCATCCTGATCCACATCCGTGCCCGCTAACACATTCTTGATGTGATTGATTGAATCCGGTAGGCTAACCGTGGGACCGGGGGCACCCTGGAATTCTGTAATAAATAGCGCAGGTGCGTTTGGCCCGCCTCTTGTGGAACCACGAGAGAAGACGACCTCGGGCATTCCATCTCCGTCCATGTCGTTGGCTATGTCCAACCCGTAGACCCGAATCCCACCAGGTACCAGGGCTGCCACATCACTGGAATCTACGACCGTAGTCATCTCATAGTTGCCCACATCGGTCACATCGCCAAACGGCCCACCAATGTAACGAAAATCTACCGCCTTGGTCGCATTGCTCGCTGCAATCACAAAAT